>NZ_JACJSM010000003.1 GCF_014698145.1 Oscillatoria sp. FACHB-1406
CGCATCCAATTGTCCGGCGCAATATTTGTTCTTGCTCGGAGGTTGGGTAAAAACGGTAGCGGTAGGCTTTTTCCATGTTTCACATTGTACTATAGTCTCTGTAAAGCCGTGCTAGAAGCACGGGGTCTCAGACCCAATTTTTCGATGACGCTCGCGCCGCATCCAGCGTAAGCTAAATAGCTAGTTATTGCGATCTGAATCTATCGAAGCGATGAAAAAATTCTTACTTGCCTTATTTATCCTGCCCTTGCTGCTTTCCTTTGCCCTGGAATCTTTTCATCCAGCGGTTTCAGAAGTAACCCATCCCCACACGACAGCAGCCTCAGAAATGGAGAACATCCATACAGAGACAGTCGAGTATCGTCAAGGAAATACCATTCTTGAAGGCTACCTTGCCTATAATCATAAGCTCGATAAGCCTAGTCCAGGCGTGATGATTGTTCACGCTTGGAAGGGTTTGGGCGAGTACGAAAAACGGCGAGCGCGTCAGCTAGCAGAAATGGGCTACGTTGCTTTTGCTGCTGATATTTATGGTAAGGGGATTCGCCCACAAAGTAATGAGGAAGCGGGCAAACAAGCGGGGATTTATCGCAGCAACCGCCCGCTTCTGCGCGATCGCGCGAATGCGGGTTTACAAGTCCTGCAACAGCATCCCCTCGTCGAGGACGACAAAATCACCGCGATCGGTTACTGTTTCGGCGGCGGCACTGTGCTAGAGTTGGCGCGAAGCGGTGCGCCGGTTGCGGGTGTAGTGAGTTTTCACGGCAATCTAGACACGCCTAACCCCGCCGATGCAAAAAATATTCAGGGCAAAGTTTTAGTATTGCACGGAGCGAACGATCCCCTCGTACCCCCGGCACAAGTGCAAGCATTCGTTCAAGAAATGCGCGACGCGGAAGTAGACTGGCATATGACGATGTACGGTAATGCCGTTCACAGTTTCACCGAGCCGGAAGCGGGTGACGATCCGTCGAAGGGGACGGCTTATAATGCAAAGGCCGACAGACGTTCTTGGCAGGCAATGCAAGACTTTTTTAAAGAAATCTTTGAAATGCCTGCATCTAACTCCTAATATATTGGATTGAGCAAGTACAGTTCTATGTTCCGAGGATGGCATTAGAGGAGCGTGCCTCTGCCATTCTTGGCAAAGTCTGTAAAACTGAAAGTATTGATGGGTGGGCGCTGCCCACCTTGCCAAATGTCCTAAAATATGGCGTAGCGCTGTATCTTTGCTGCTGAAAGATTCAGGACTAAAAAAATGATTGAATATCAAAGAAATTCAGACAATAATATTATTAAAATTGTTGTCGAAGGTAAAATTACTGAAGAGGATTTTAATGAGGTCGTTTCTCAATTAAAAATCGATTTGGAGAAGCATTATAAATTACGGGTGCTTGAGGAAGTCCGACATTTTGAAGGGATCGATCCGATCGCACTTTGGAAAGATATCCGCTTTGGTTTCGCTCATCTCAACGATTTTACTCATGCTGCTTTGGTTGCCGATGCTATATGGATGCGATCGCTAACAGAAGCCTTCGGTTCTCTCTTTCCGAGCGGTGTCAAAGTTAAAGCTTTTGAACCCTCGCAAATTGAGGAAGCTCAAAACTGGCTGGCAAACGCTCATTGAAATGAAGTCCGAACCGTCAACCCGCTCGAATTTCACAATTTACTGTATAACAAAGTCGGATGACTAATATTTTCTAAGATTTGAACGTCAAAAAGCTCGTTGCAATGCGACTGAAATTTAATCGAACCGAGAACCTTTCCACTATCAATTTTGACAACCCAAACTGCACATTCTAAAGTTTGTGGATGTCGTTCGATGGGAAGTCCGCGAAACGTTGTACTATCGCGAATTTTTGAGAGTCCGACAAAGGCATAGCGATCGCAAAATGCTAACCCTCGCGCAAAACCGGGAAACTCCGCCACGACATCATGCTGCCCGGTTGCCGCATCGACAATAACTAAGCGTCCTCTCCCGGAATCGAGCAACCAAAGGCGATTATCGTAAACTCGCGGAGAATGCGGCATAGAAAACCCTCGCGCTACTATCTCGCCGCTAGTAACATCGATCGCGCAACCTCCATTAATTTTATCTTTACGCCAGCCCTCTACGGCATCGGTTGCCGCCAGCACGGTAACGTATTGAGGCTGTCCGTTAACCATTGCAATTCCGTTTAAATGGCAGCGATCTTCGGCTTCAAAACTCATTAAAAAAGGCGGTTGCCAGTCGCATTGAAGTAAAGCGTTTGTATTGATAATCGGGCAACTGTTGTCTCTCAACGTTAAGGAAAATAATGCCGAAAAACGAGTGCTGGTTAACCATAACGTTTCTTCGCCCCAAGCCACCTCACGAACGCCTAAGTCGCCCGTTACAATAGGAGGATGGGGAACAAACCAAGCCTGACAGCGTTCTGACTCGGAACCTGTCAGGCTGGAATTTTCCCACACAGAGATCGCGCTGCGAGTGCCGACGGCTAGTTTTTCTGGGGTAACGGCAATGCCCATAACGCGATCGCTGTGGCGTACAATAGCAGTGAGTTCTCCGGCTTTCGCTCGCAGAACGATTAATTTTCCCGCTTGGTAAGCAGAAATCAATAGAGAAATCTTTAGCGCCTCCAACAATTTGGGAATGCTGGCACTATAGGTAAAAGAGAGGGGAACGGTTGGGCGATGCTGGGGTTCGGCGAACAAGAGTCGTTGAGAGATGAAAAAATTATATCGGCTAGCGCGTTTGAATGGGCGCGATCGCGTCCTGTTCCTACAAGCGGCTTTCTTACTCGCGATCGTTAAACTGGGATTAACCCGGTTTTCCTTTCAAACGCTACACCGCTGGTTAGCTAAAATTTTCTCAAAATCAACGCCAAAATACGTCGTACCTGCTGAAAAAATCCTCTGGGCGGTTGAAACTGCTAGTCGCAATCTTCCCGGCGGCGCGAAATGCCTCAACCGCGCCCTCGTCGCCCAAACCTTACTCGCCCGACAAGGATACCCCGCCCGACTCCGCATCGGCGTTGCGAAAAATGCCTGCGGACAGCTAGAAGCTCATGCTTGGGTTGAAAATGAAGAACGAATTTTAGTCGGGCGCTTGGTTGATGGCGAGCGTTTTGTTCCCCTCGCCGATTTTGAATTTTGAATAAATAGAAATTGAGCTTCTAAAAGTTAACACTTTGCGCTAAAATATTCATTATTCCCTATTTATTGTTCGCTAATATCGTGACCCGAAAAGTTATTAAAACCGATCGCGCTCCTGCCCCGGTTGGTCCTTACAATCAAGCGATTGCTGCCAGCGGACAAATGATTTTTGTTGCCGGTCAAGTTCCCTTAAATCCAGAGACTGGCGAAGTTGTCGGTGCGGGCGATATTACCCAACAAACGCAACAGGTCATGGCGAACATCGGAGCAATTCTCGAAGCGGCTGGAGCAACGTTTAAAGATGTTGTCAAAACCAGTGTTTTTTTGACCGATCTTGAAAATTTTGGGGCGATGAATCAAGTGTATTCGCAATATTTTGACGAAGAAACAGCCCCCGCGCGTGCTTGCGTTGAAGTTCCTCGACTCCCCAAAGGAGTATGGGTTGAGATTGAATGTATAGCAGTGATTTAAAACCTGCTATAGCGTTTTTCTTTGCGTGAGGTACAGTGCCAAAAATCAAATTGGTAGGGGCGCGGATTTCGAGGCGACCTCGAAATTAAACGCCGCTCCGTAGGGGCGAATGGTATTCGCCCGCTGGGTGTACCTCATCCATGTAAAAACTGCTATATATCCGTGTCGGGGAACTGCTGACTTGCTATCTGTAAACTCGACATTAAACTAATTTGTTGCGGTTTGAAGAACAAAGAAGGCTCTAAAAAGTCCCCTTTTAAACCACAATCCAACCTCTGCCCGTCCTGGATATAATTGAAGATATGGAACCTAAGTCAAATTCTTTTCTGTGGGGCGTGGCGACCTCTGGCTATCAAAGCGAGGGCGGCTACAATCAACCCGGACAGCCTCAAAATAATTGGGCGGAAATCGAACAACAAGGTAAGGTAATGCGAACGGGTGCGGCAGCAGAGTTTTGGTCGCGCTACGATGAGGATTTCCGACAGTGCGAAGCGATGGGACTGAATGCGTTTCGTATGGGCTGGGAATGGGCGCGCATTCAACCTTCGAGCAGCAGCAGCGCGACTCCTGCCCCCGAGTTCGATTTTACAGCACTGGATGCTTACGCCGATCGCATTGCTGCCTGCCGATCGCGCGGACTCGAACCCGTCGTCACCTTGCATCATTTTACCCATCCGGCGTGGCTGGGGAACGACATCTGGCTGTCGGAAGCGACCCTCGAGATGTTTATCGAGTACGTCCGCACCAGCGTTTTGCACGTCAATCGCCGCTTGTGCGATCGCCATCATCAACCCCCCGTCGGCTGGTACATTACCATTAACGAACCCAACGTCCTCATTCCCAATACCCATCTCAACGGTCAATTTCCCGGCGGTACGTTGGGGACGGAAGCGACGCTGCAAGCTTACGATCTCGTCCTCGCCGCCCACGTTCGCGCTTACCACTGCATCCGCGAGATTTATGAGGCAGAAGGTTGGCATCCGCCCCAGATTTCGCTTAATACTTATTGCAGCGATCTCTATTGGTTGGATAAGGCGATTTGGGATTTACTAGATTTGGGGGAAAAGGGAATTAAAGCGAAGGAATTTCGCGATTATGCCGAAGAGAGCGCGAAGGAGTTAGAGGCGGCGTTGCGGGCGGCGAATTTGCCGTTTCGTCGGGATATTCCTTACCAAATCGGTCGATTTGTGCGTTGGTTGGCGCACGGATTCGGTCGTCGCGCTTTCGATGGCAAACATTTCACTCGCTATCTGAGTGAGGTGGAACGTTCTCGATATCCGCAAGTGTTTGATTATGTCGCGATCGATTATTACGATCCATTTTTAGCCCACAGTTTTCGCCTGCCGCTGTTTTCCGACTTTGAGTTTGAAGTGAAGGATTTTCGCGGCTGGTTGATGAGTGGGATTACCAGTAAATGGTGGGATTGGCGAACGTTACCGGAAGGACTGCATTTTTTCTGTTCGTATTATGCGAAGGCATTTCGCGATCGCGCGATTTTAATTGCTGAGAATGGTATGGCTTTGCGCCGCAAACCGGATAATAGCATTGCAGCCCATCGGCGCGATCGCATCCGCCGCAGCGAGTTTTTGAAAGCGCATATCGAACAAATTCAGCGCTTGCTACGCGAAGGCGTTCCCCTTGCCGGTTATATGCACTGGTCGCTGACTGATAATTATGAATGGGGTTCTTATACGCCGCGTTTTGGCTTATTCTCCATCGATTTTGCCGCCGGAACCGATCGCATTGCCGAAGATCATCTCGGCGATCGTCCTGCGGAAACTTACGCTCGCCTCCTGCGCGAGACTCGAGCGGAGGGGCTGTGTCAGTAAGGCTGATTCGCTGGTTATTTGGGGCTATTTGTTACTCGCTTGTCCCGCCCCTCTTCTCTCCAATTACCGATCGGGTTTTCAATGCCAAAAACAGCAACCTGTCTAGACTTGCTAAACTTTTCCTCGCTTTAATCGATCTATTTCTCAGAGCCAGCCGGAATGAAACATTCCATCGCGTTGCTCCCATGAAATTCAGTTAGAGGAAATCGTAGCTTTCTGGTAGGTTGCTGTTTTGGAGGGTTAACAAGACAGATAGAAAAGGAAACAGTATTTTGACCTCTTTACTAATTTGAATTAACCCGCTTTAGGGTCATCTGTCAAGGGAAGAATTTAAGCTTCTCTATTTAATCTAGCACTGTTTTTGGGGGAGCAAAATATCTGAAATTAAAGTTAATAGTAAGTGAGAGAAACGCCCTAATGAATATAAAGTTTTGTTCGATTCCGGTCGCCTAGGAAGAGAGAAAAGCTTCAAACCCCCAATCCGACAACGGATTGCAGCGCACAAAAATCCCCAAGCGATATGCGGCTTGGGGAAAGACTGTAAGCAATCGATAAGTGGTAAAGTAGCAAACCCTCGTGAAAATCTAGTGAATGATGGGCAGTTGTCAGCGATCGCTAACGTTCGCTAGCTGCTGATTTCTCCATCCTCAACTCTCGATGCTCACCTTCCTTCCCTCACCCCCTTGCGATAGCTCCCTTCTTCCGAGAAAATGTTGGCCAACGACTAGCACGCCGTACCCCGTAGCGTGTACCCTGTACCCTGTACCCTGTAAATCGCATATGGGACTGACGCGGCGGCATTTTTTGCAACAAGCTGGCTTTTCACTGCTAGCCTTGGGAACGGATCTGAAACCTACGAACGTTCCCAGCAAAACAAGCAATTCTTACCTCCAAGCGCTGTCAACCCCCCGAGGTCGCAAGCTAGCACTTTTGGTTGGGATCGATCGCTACCCGTTTAGTAAAAATCTTGCGGGTTGCTTAATGGATATCGAATTGCAGCGAGAACTATTAGTAGGGCGGTTGGGGTTTCATCGCTCAGATGTGCTGGCGTTGAGCGATCGCTCTGCAACGCGCGAAGCAATAGAAACCGCCTTCGTCGAACATTTGATCGAGCAAGCAAAGGAAGGGGATACGGTAGTTTTCCACTTCAGCGGTTACGGCAACCGAGTAAAAATGCCAGCGCTAACCGAGTCGGAATCGGAACGCTGGACGAACAGTTTATTACCCGTAGACGGACTGCTACCGACCAAAGGAGAACCGGCGAATAACGAGTTGCTGTGGGAAACGTTAGCTTTGTTGGGGCGATCGCTAGCCACGCGCCAAGTAACCTTTGTTTTGGATACGAGCTATCGTCAAACCGGACAATTACTGCACGGAAATTTGCGATCGCGCTCTCCGTTGGTTCCCGTCGCTGAAAGTCCCAGCCCGCAAGAATTAGCCTTTCAAACCCAGTTAAAAAGCAACCTCAAACTGTCGCAAACATTGCATCGCTCGGCAGCAACCGCGCTCTTAGCCGCCGCAGAGTCCGAAGCCGCACTGGAGGTGCAATGGGACGGATTTAACGCCGGTTTGTTCACCTATACCCTCGTCCAATCGCTTTGGGAAACGACATCTCCTAGCACGCTTTACGTGACGCTAGAACGCACGCACGATCGCATCCGCCGCATCACCGCGCAGAACCCCCGAGCGCTGGTTCCAGAACCCTCCGAACCCTTACCCCCCACCTACTTCGTTCCAGCGGCGGAACCAATGGGAGCAGAAGGCGTAGTCCTATCCCTAGAAGATAACGATACGATAGTGCGCTTGCAACTCGCCGGGTTGCCCTCCAACGTGCTGGCCTACTATCAACCGAACTCGCGCCTGCTGCTCGATCTCCGATCGCCCTCAGAAACCTCAGACACTCCCAAAACCGTTTCCGCGCCCTCGCTCGCCATTCCCATCCAAGTGCGATCGCGCGTCGGACTGATTGCAGCGGCAAAAGTCATGAACTCGACGCTACCGGAAGGACATTCCTTGCAGCCCGGACTCTTAGCCCGAGAACAAATCCGCATCCTACCGCGTAATGTTGGATTAATTGTGGCGCTGGCGGGGGATTTGGAACGAATCGAGCGCGTTGATGCGACGAGCGCTCTGTCAAATGTAGCGGGGATAGCTTCAGTTGGTGCGGCTGGAGAACAAATGGCTGATTGTTTATTTGGTAAGGGCGGCGCGTTGAATGCGGTAGTATCCCCACCGGAGGGCGCAGCGAATCCCGTACCGAGCGGGCGAGGATACGAACTGTTGACCATCGGGCGCATCTCCCTACCCAATACCTTGGGCGCGCCGGGAGAAGCGATTGCATCGGCAGTCGATCGCCTCAAACCGAAACTGCATACTTTACTGGCAGAGAAGTTATGGCGTTTGACCTTGAATGAAGACTCCTCGCGATTGGAAGTGCGAGTGCAGTTAATGGGGACCGAACCGCAGGCGCAACCTTGGCTCGAACGCTCCTCTAGGCGCTCGCTGCGCGTTCCGCCGCCCCAAGTTGTCCCGCTTAACGATCGAGAGCCGCAAATAACCGTCGGGACGCGCCTTCAATACGTCATTGACAATTTTAGCGATCGCCCGGTGTACTTCCTGTTGTTCGGATTGAACGCGCGTAAAGAGCCGATCGCGCTTTATTCGACAAAGACGATCGATAATAGCTCTAAACCGCTCCCCATCGCGATCGAACCCGGAACCCCTCTGACGCTACCGCAAAACGCTAATACCCCTTGGACGGTTCCTGATGCAGTTGGAATAACCGAATTTTACGCGATCGTTTCCATTGCTCCTTTTTCCAAAACTTTGGAAGCGCTGGCTGCTGTTCCCGATGCGCCGGGGACTGGCGAGCAATTGCGCAAGCTCCCTAACCCCGTCGAAGTTGCTCGAGCCGTTCTCCAAGATTTGCACGATGCGAGTACAGTTCCGGTTGACTGGGTAGGAACGCCGACGGATGTTTGCGCCCTCAACGTTAACGCTTGGGCGACCTTTGATTTTGTTTATGAAGTCGTTGCTGCGGGTTGAGCGACGGGAGGAAGGCGCGGCAGATTGAGGGGTTCAATCCCCTGAAACCTGCCGATATGCTATAATTAAAGATTGGTTTAGCCGAAGCGATAGCCAAAGCCGCGCACGGTGACGATATATTTGGGCTTACTGGGATCGTCTTCAAGTTTTTCGCGCAACCAGCGAATGTGTACGTCTACGGTTTTCGTGTCGCCTAAAAAATCAGCTTCCCAGATGCGATCGATCAGGTGTTCCCGCGACCAAACCCGTCGAGGATAGCTCATAAATAGTTCGAGAAGGCGAAATTCTTTTGGGGAAAGGTTTACTTCGCGATCGCGCACGGTTACGCGACACTCCGAGGGAAAAAGAGTAATATCTCGATATTGTAAGGTGGAAGATTGAGGCTGCGCGGTGAAACGCTGGCGGCGAAGCAACGCGCGGCAGCGAGCCACTAATTCCTGCATACTAAAGGGTTTAGTGAGGTAATCATCTGCCCCCACTTCCAAGCCCAAAACGCGATCGGTTTCGCTGGCTTTAGCACTGAGAATTAAAATGGGTACTGTGTTGCCTTGATAGCGCAGTAAACGACAGATATCGAGACCGTTAACTTGAGGCAGCATCAGATCTAAAATTATTAAGTCGATAGGGGGAAACGCGGGTGCTGACTCAGTATTTTGATTTTGCAGCCGACTTAAGGCGGTATGGCCGTCTGCTGCTGTCACGACTTCAAACCCTTGCTCTTGAAGAGCCATTACCACCATTTCTCTAATTAATTCTTCATCTTCTACGACCAGAATTCGTGTTGTACAAGTTAATTCGTCACTCGTCGGACTCTGCGGTCTGTCAAGAGATAGCATAAAAAAGCACTTAAACTAACGTTCGTGAATTGAGCTTCAATCGAGTTTTCTTCTAGCCTTCAAGGTGCCGATTAGCTCTTGCGACGGGGCTAGAAGTTAAACTAGCTTCGTTCGGACTGGAGGCTTGCCATTCATCGCACCGCTTAACTGTACGGAACTCTGAAATGGTTGAGACAGATGCAATTTGAGCCAAAGGATCGTACCGGATTTGCCCGGAAAAGGCTCGCGGAGATGTAAGAAAGGGCTACTATTGCGTCTCGCTCGTTACGAAGGCAAAAAGCAGGGACTCTCCAAATGTTGGCAAACTTGAGTCAAACGCCCTCCTAACGGCACGCACCAGAGTCGGGGATACAAACCCAATCGCGGGCGTAGTGCTTCCTCGTGGCTCCTAATTTTCCGGCACGAGCGCTCTTCGACCTCGTACCCCGATTTACATTCTTGAAGATTATCTCACCTGCTCGGCACAAGCAGGGTTTAGGCATGATTTCACGGTTTCGGACAAATCTTACAACAATTTAACGTTGCTTGTCCCTAAGTTTATTATCGCCCGTCGAAGTTCGATCTGACCAATCTATCGCAAAATTACTGGAGCTTTAGGTTGCGAGCCTTTCGAGTTTCTTCAACCTAGCCCCTTTATGGCACGTTAATTATTGCTGTAGCCGCGATCTCTTTTCCGTCGTGCATTAACATTTCGTGCTGGTTGGTATTGAGAGAAACTTTGATTTCATTGCGTCCCGAGGGCAGTTCGGGCAAATAATACCAGTTACTATAGAGGCGAGTCACTTTTTGTCCGTTAACGAACAGATGAGCGTGTCCTTCAACCGTGGAACTATCGATATTGACTCGTTCGGGGGCAAAGCGAAAGTTTTCGAGGCGAATTTCGAGATTCCAGCCGATTTTTTCATCGGGATGGACGATTAAATCGACGCGGGGAACGGGTTGACCGTGAGGAATGTCGCGCATCCCGTGAGAATGTTCGCTATCGCCATGATGCCCTTCTTTGTTTGTCATTTTAATCTCAGAAGCGACCAGCGCTTTCGCTTTAACTGAATCGATAAAAGTGGGAGAAACTAAAGTCGTGCTGACCAGAATAAAAGCAGTAAAGAGGAGATTAAATTGCATAAACTTAAGTTTTACAATTAAGGGTAAAATTAAACAATAAGCGGCCAAAAGGAAGTTCTTCTTAATTGAAGCATGAGAGTTTTAACTCGTTCTGCGGCGGACGTTTGCCCTTGTTGGTACAAACACTGACAAGCGAGATGCAAGTCTTGGAGGGCGGCTCGATGCTGACCGAGGCGATCGCGCGACAAGCCGCGATTGATATAGGCTGAAGCGAGATTGGGTTGATGGTACAGAGCGAGGGAAAAATCGGCGATCGCGGCTCGATATTGCTGCCGTTGCTGTTGAGTCAAGGCACGATTGTAGTAAGCCAGGGCATTCTTAGGATTAAGGCGAATTGCGAGAGAGAAGTCCGCGATCGCGCCCTCAATATTTCTCAACTGGGCCAGCGCTAAGCCGCGTTCGTTGTAAATACTGGTTAGCGTTACCGCATCGGCGGGAAAGCTTTGAGTTAAAGCGCGATTGTAATCTGCAATTGCACTTAAATAATTGCCACTGTCGAAGGCAACTAAAGCGCGATTGTAGTAAGCACGCAGATCGGAAGGTTGAAGTTGAATAACGCGATTGTAATCCGCGATCGCCGCCTCGAAATCGCCTTGATAGTAAGCGGCTAAACCTCGGTTCAGGTAAGCTTCGCGATTGTTGGGGAAGACTTCTAGAGCGGCGGTGCAATCTTGACGCGCCCGCTCGTAATCCGATCGCTGCAAATCAGTCAAACAGCGATTGCTGCGATCGGCAGCCTGTTGCCGCTCCGACTCGAGGGCGCGCGAGAAATCAGCGAAAGCGCGATCGACATCTCCCCGTTGCATTGATTGCCCCCCCACTCGCAACCCATCCCGCACCCTGATTGAAGTTGAAAGCGTTGCCGCAGAACTCGCGGCTGGGAGAAGCGCGATCGCTATTAGCAAGATTAAGAGCAAACCCGCCATCGCTCGACCTAACTTAGCGTTCATCAGAATCATTGAGTGAGCAAACCCCATCAGCGAGGAGGTTAAAAGTTTTTCTCCCGCTCGACAACACGGCTTTATTGTCAAAGGAAGGCCCAGTTCTGTCAAAAGACGGCACGTAATAGCGTTAGTGCTACGAGCGGGCAACTTCTCAAACAAGGCTGCGATCGCGCGCGCGATGTGGGTCTTAAAATAGGAGTATACCGAGGGTAATGGACTGTTTTTAAACCGGGATCTCAATAAAAAGTTTATCCTCCTCGCCATCAAAAAAACGCTATAAATCCCTCGTAACGGCATGACTTACCCCTTTCCCAGCCAAAATCGCAATGAACTCTGAAGAACTCTTGCAAAAGTATCGAGCGGGAGTCCGATTTTTTGGATATCTGCAACTGCGAGCGATCGACCTGAGCGGAATGAATTTCAGCGGTGCGGACTTCATGCAAGCAGACTTCAGTCAAGCCAATTTAGTCGGTACGCACCTTACCTCCTGTACCCTTGAAGAAGCCAACCTCACCGATGCTAACCTCGAAACCGCAGACTTACGGAGAGTCACTCTCGCGGGGGCGGATTTAATTCGAGCTAACGCCTTGTGTGCCGATTTCAGCTTAGCCGAATTAACCGGAGCCGACTTTACGGATGCTAATCTGTGTACTGCCCGCCTGATTGGAAGCAATTTAGTCGGCGCAAAACTGACGGGGGCAATCCTCCTCGGAGCGAGCTTGATGGGAGCGAGTTTTGAGAGCGCTGATTTAAAAGGCGCAAATCTCAGTTGCAGCTATCTCTATGAAGCGGATTTAAGCACGGCGAATTTAGAAAAAGTTGCGTTAAACCGAGCGCTTTACGGACCGCATACCGTCTTTCCTGTCGGCTTCGATCCGCAAGCAGCGGGCGCGTATCCTATTATGGCGGGCGTTAACCTGTCTGGGAAAGATTTAAGCGGAACCTGTTTGCCGGGAGTCAATTTGGAGGGGGCTAATCTATCTGGGGCGGATTTAAGGAATTCAGAAATGTGCTGGGCAAATTTGCAAGGCGCAAACTTGCAGGGGGCAAACTTTACCGGGACAAATTTAAGCGGGGCGAACTTGCTGGGAGCTAAGATCGATGAGGGGTTGCTAGATGGCGCGTATCTGTGCGGTGCGATATTGCCTGACGGACGAATGCGCGGAGTCGATTTTGGGTATTTGAAAGCGGAATGGCGCTAGAGAGCGAGTTAAGCTGTTAGTAAACTTGCAAACCATTGATGCTGCCGTAGCTTGTTAAAACTCGGTTCCGAGCGGGCGGCTAGGGTATAGCGATCGCGGTTTAGTTCGATCGCGCGTTCTAAACTGCTAATCGTTCCGGCTAAGTCACCGTACTGCGCGTAACAGCAGGCGCGCTCGTACCACGCTAGCTCGGTTTCCGGGCGAACCGTCACTGCGTAGTGAAGGCATTGCAGGGCCGATTCAATACGTCCTAAAGCGCGTAAGATTTGTCCCTGGCGGTACAAGCTCCAATAATCCTGCGATCGCACGATTAAGGCATTTTCGTAGCAAGTCAGTGCTAATTCTAAATAACCTGCTTCTCGTAACGCATCGCCCCGACGATACCAAGCCCAGTAGTCATTGGGGTGCGCGGCTAATAGCTTATCGTAGCAAGCGATCGCGCCATCGAACTTGCCCAGCTTTCGGAATGATTCTCCCTGACGATATCGACTCCAGTAGTCCTCTGGGCGCAGGAGCAATGCTTGCTGGAAACAAGCGATCGCCCGCTTGTAATCTTGGAGTTCTTCGAGGGCAACGCAGCCTTGATTGTACCAAGCCCAATAATCTTGAGGGCGAAGTTGGGCGGCGCGCTCGTAACTTTGGGCAGCTTGTTCGTATTGCCTTAGCGCCTCGAGGGTTAAGCCGCGCTCGTACCAAGCCGCGTAAGCCCCAGGATAATACAACAAGGCGCGCTCGTAACTGTAGAGCGCTTCGTCGTAATCCTTCCGAAAGCGCAATAATCGCGCCTGTTGATACCAAGCCTGGTAACTATCCGGACGACATTCTAAGGGATGATAAGTGGCGTGCCGTTGAGTCATTGCGCACCTCGAGTTCTGCTACCTCATTATCTTAAGATTGCTAGCCGCGATCGCTATAGGTCTACAGTTGAAGCAATACCCAAGCGAGTGACTGCAAGGGTTTCAGATTAGCTCCTTTAAGAAAAAAGGATACCAGGGAACAGCAAGCAGAAGCTCTTCGTTGCTCGAAACGCCGCTGAGTTGCAACATTTTTTTCATTTTCTCTTCTTCTTGAAGGTAGCAGTCTGCCAGTTTCTCGACTGCTCCTTTGCGATCGAGTTTTTCCATCGATACTAAAAGGTTACTGTTCCCCTTCGCTTTATCATCTTCATAGTCCCTTAAGTCATCTGTAAATTGAGTCAGAGAGCCTAAAGAACGCAGAACTTCTTTGAAATAGCTCGATTGCTCGCGATCGAGCCGGTCTTCGACTTGAAGAAAATCAGCAATTAAACTGGTTGCTTCTGCCGAAACATGAGTCTGTTTGAGAGCAAAAATATCCTCCGTCGTTAAGTTAGCATCTTTTTCCATCAGGAAGCATTTGATTTGGCTCGATAGACTGCAAGAGACTAAGGTTTGCAACTTAACGATCTGCTTCGGCAGGAATTGTCCCGGTTCTTCTTCTAATATCCGAGTAATTGCCATATGGACATGAAAAATAAAGCCTACCATTGAGGCATTTATTTCGGTCTCGGTGGGATAATAGTTTTTTGATTTGGAGTAAGTAAAAGCCGAAGCAAACTTGTTCGTATCCTCAATGAAATCATCGATAATGTGAACCGATAAGTAGTAAAGACAGAAGGCTTTTATTGCAGAAGCTCTCGCTGGAACCGAAAGTCCTAAAACTTCAGCCGCAATGATTCCATCGAGAGCGTGCAATCGGTTTTTTTCATTCAAATGAAAAGGAAACCCTGTTATCTCTTCGGCTTTTGCTAAAAAACTTAAAGAAGAATTCCATAATTCTCGAGCTTCCACCCTTAAATAAACAAACTTAGAAATTACTTCTTCAGCAAAATAGTTCGCTATTTGCTCGCCGCGATTTTCAAGAACTAAATGAAATAGTTCCCGATACTGGGGTACTTGCTTAATTTTCATGTGCAGAATTGATTCGGTTTAGCTTTTACCGATCTTCTAAGATTGATATTACGATATATTGGGTCTATTCCTGCAAAAATATAGCCCATTGAAACGCAAATTTACAATTCTTAATTATTGCGAAACCGAGCGAGTGCGAGCGAGATAAGTTTGCAACGCTTCCCCTTCAATAACCTCAGTTTTCATCAGTTGCTGCGCGATCTCCTCTAACAACTCTCGATTAACTTTTAATATCTCTAACGCCTGCTCGTATGCCCGCTCGACAATTTCTTTCACTTCCACATCGATCGCTTCTGCCGTTTTTTCACTCAGGGCGCGGCGCAAATTTCCCCCCTCATTGCCTAAAAAATTATTGGTTGGCGCGCGATCGTAAGCTAGCGGCCCTAAAACGCGACTCATACCATAACTTGTCACCATACGCTCGGCTAAATTTGTCGCCCGTTGCAAGTCGTCCGATGCGCCCGTTGTCACCTTCCCAAAAATAATCGCTTCGGCAGCGCGCCCGCCTAACAAAGTGGCAATTTTATCGCGTAAATCTGCCTCATCAAGCAAAAAGCGATCTTCTTCGGGCATCGCTAACATATACCCCAGCGCACCGCTTCCGCGCGGAACGATAGAAATTTTCGCCACTTTCGTTCCTCCCGGCATCAAAGCGCCGACTAAAGCGTGTCCGACTTCGTGATAAGCGACGATTTTTTTCTCCTTCTCGCTGAGAACGCGGCTTTTCCTTTCTAAACCGATAATGACTCGTTCGATCGCTTCTTTAAAATCCCTTTGCGATACCGTAGTTCGCCGCTCTCTAGCTGCTAATAAAGCCGCTTCATTGACTAAATTCGCTAAATCTGCACCGGCAAAACCGGAGGTTTGCGTCGCAATCTCTTTTAAGTTAATATCTTCTCCCAATTTAACTTTGCGCGCGTAAACTTCCAAAATTTTCAAGCGTCCGTCGAAATCCGGGCGATCGACAAGAACTTGGCGATCGAAGCGTCCCGGACGCAACAAAGCAGCATCTAAAGCTTCGGGGCGATTAGTTGCTGCTAGAACGATAACGGTAGCATCGCCTACCCCAAAACCATCCATTTCTGTAAGCAGTTGGTTGAGGGTTTGTTCCCGTTCGTCGTTGCTACCGCTCGTAGCACCGCTGTTACGAGATTTGCCGATCGCGTCTAATTCATCGATAAAAATAATACAAGGTGCTTTCTGTTTCGCCTGCTCGAATAAATCCCGTACCCTTGCTGCTCCTGTCCCCACAAATAGTTCGACAAATTCCGAGGCAGAGATACTAAAAAATGAGACTCCCGCTTCGCCCGCAACGGCTTTAGCTAGCAGTGTTTTTCCCGTTCCCGGCGGGCCAACTAATAATACGCCTTTAGGAATTCTCGCGCCGATTTGGGTAAAGCGATCGGGGTTTTTTAGGAATTCGACAATTTCTTGCAGTTCGACTTTAGCTTCTTCTACGCCCGCGACATCAGCAAACGTAATTTTCTCCGATTGTCCTTCGATGTAAACTTTCGCCTTACTCTTCCCGAAGGCAAGCGATTGCTTATCTTGGGAATTTTCTCGATTGCGTAAATATTGGAACCCGCCAACGACAATTAAGGAAGGAACGATCCAACTTAATAAGGTTCCCAACCATTTATTTTTAGGCGGCGGTGTGTAAATAAATTGAACTTTGACTCCCTGTTTTTCGAGGCGTTCGGGGAGTTCTAAATCTTCGATCGGCGGCGTTGATAACACTACACCTTGCTTACTATTTCCTTCCGGCTTCAGTTGGAAAACAATTAGGTTTTCTGAAACGCCTACCGATTCAACTTTACCCGCTTTAACTTGCAATAAGAAGAAGCTATAGGGGACGCGACGAAGTTGCGGTCGCGGTCGAACGAGGGGATAAAGTAATACTAAACTCGCAATAATCAATAAAGATATGCCAATTTTTTTGAAGGGGAGTTGAGAAGATTTTTTTTTAATCGTCATTTGAGTAAGTAGGAGGGTGTCAAAAAAGTGCGATCGGATTGCTTTGGGGCGGGTTTAGCTAAAACCCTTGCTATGAGATGAATTCAGCAGTCAAAACCCGCCCTCTTTAAGTTAAGGTTATTTTCGTCAACCTACTTAACGGGTTGAGAAGATCGAGAAAAAATCAGGCAATTAGAATGCAGCCTTGAAATGCGTTTCTAGCCAAAAACTAGGATCCAGTTTATAGTAAGATTTTAGCTCCTCGTAAAGTTCGGGATGTGCTGCTTTTAAAGCATTGGGCTTTTCAAAGAAAGTTTCTGTCGCTACCGCAAAAAATTCGGCAGGATTAGTAGCACCGTACTCATCGATCGCGGTTTTCTGTCCCCGCTCGACTTGGGAACACAGTTGACGATATTCGCGACTTAAAACTTTTGACCATTGGGAGTAGGCAGCTTTATTTTCTAAGGTGGGTACGCCGTTAGCAGCGCCGTTTTCTTGGTCGAGTTGGTGGGCGAATTCATGTAAAATAACATGATGTCCATCTTGCCAGTGAAGGCGATCTCGTTCGATATGTTCCCAGGACAGAACCACCAGTCCTTTTTGCCAAGATTCGCCACTTTTGGCTTCTACACTTTCGAGGTAGGAATCTCCGAAAGGAGAAATAGAGGGCGAGAGAAAAGCAGTTGGGTAAACAAAAATATCTTTTAAGGGAGCGAAGTAGTCGGCGCGCTCGTGAAGTAAGAGCAAACAAGCCGGAGAGGCGATCGCGAGTTTGATTTCATCCGTTATTTGCAAGCCGTTACAGCCAATAAAGTTTTTTTCAGCTAAAAAGACTTGAATGTAGCTTTGGAGTTTTCTTTTTAGAGGTTCAGGCAAGCATTGATACAGCGGAAAGCGATCTTCAAGGATGGCAATCCAGTAAGGGGGAAATATTTTTCGCTTTAGCCGTTCTCTGCGTCGGTATCTTAAGAAAGCTTGCCCCCAAATTCCCGCGATCGCAAGGCAAATTGCTAACACAACAATCAAAAACTTTAGCTCATTGCTCATGTTCCTCCTTCTAGACTTAGAATTCCCATTGCTGGTCGCAAAATCGAGAATTCTGTCTTTAATTTTGGCACTGCGGACAATAATGCGTCGAGCGTCCGGCAAGTTTCAGACGTTCGATAGGCGTTTGGCAGCGGCGACAAGGTTGGCGCGTGCGTCCATAGACCCATGCTACACCGCCATAGTTGCCGTTGACTCCGAGCGGATTAAGAAAATCGCTAAAGGTCGTGCCGCCTTTGTCAATAGAAGTTTGCAAAACTTCAATAATAGCGCGGTGGAGGTGTTGGAGTTGTTGGGGGGAAAGGCGAGATGCGATCGCGTCGGGACGAATTCCGCTTAAAAACAGGGCTTCATCGGCATAAATATTCCCCAATCCAGCAAGAACGCTTTGATCGAGGAGGGCAGTTTTAATCGGACGCTGGCTTTTTCTAAGTTTCTCAGCCAAATAGTCGGGGGTAAATTCCGCGCTGAAGGGTTCGACTCCCAATGTTTGCAACCCCGCAATAATTGCTTCGGGTGGAAAGTGGGGCGGAACCCACCACATTTTGCCGAAGGTGCGCGTATCGACAAAGCGCAATTCTTGCCCCTGGTTAAAAAAGAGGCGAACGCGAGCGTGTTTCTGGAGGGGTGCAGTTTGTTTCGTCCACAATAACTGCCCCGTCATCCGCAGGTGAACGCCCAACCAACCGCCCTCGGGCTGGAGTTCGGCGAGTAAATATTTACCGCGTCGATGCCATCGCGCGATTGTAACTCCCGTCACTCCAGCTAAAAAAGATGTAATGGAATCGGGATAGGCGATAGTACGGGGTAATAAGACTTCACCGCCCGCGATCGCGCGATCGCGCGTTAACTCGTTTAAACCCCGACAAACAGTTTCAACTTCGGGCAATTCGGGCATAACTGAAGTTAAACGTCCGAAACGCTCGTTTCCGGTTTATTAATTTGTGCTGAATGGGGCAAACAAATTAAATTATCCCCCTCTACTAAAACCAATCCTTGCTGCCGCAGTTTGCCCATTAGACGAGTCACCGTCACCCGCGTCGAACCGATGGCGCTGCCAATTTGTGCGTGCGTGAGCGAGTAAGGCAAACAGTAACCTTGCTCGGTAGATTCGCCGTATTCTTCGACTAACAGCGTAATAAATCCGAGCAGGCGATCGATGGTGCGCCGCTGTCCGAGGGTACTCAACCACAACAATTTGCGCTGGTGTTGATAGCGAAAAGCATCTAAAACTTCTTTACGAAAATGCGGCCAATTGTCGAGATCGTGCCAATACATCCAAATCACCGATGTTTGTTCGGTGTGGGCGTAGGCTTGCAGAGCGAAGGGCGATTGGGCGACAATTTCAAAGGGGTATCCCGCGCCAACAAAACCCAAGAAAGCGTCTTCAACGACGGATGTAGCGGTTTCCTCTTCACCGTCATCCACCGCAGCGCTCAACTGCGAAGTCCCAACGAGGCGCACGGCACCGCGCTGAACGAGGTAGAGTAAGCCCGGTCTTGCGGGGACGCGCTCGTCTTTGGCAAAGGCGCGATCGCGGTAGTGAGCTTGCGCCCAATCGATGATCCGTTGCCACGTCAAGAAAGGTCTAGATGCATCTGTTGGAGACGATGAGGACTGCATAGGCGAAAATGCCACTTAAGGATCGAGCCTTATCTAGAGAACATCCTATACAAGGTATCAAACAATACGCGCTTTTTGGTATTTCTATTCAGAGTTTTAGACAATTGCATTCCATTCAACAAGAGCTTCAGCAATACTTATCTGTGTTCCTCATCCAGAATGCGATCGCACCGGGACGCATCGCGTTATACCGCCTCGATCGCCGGTCTGGAATTGCCTATCGCAGCGCGCTTTCGCTAGAACTTGCCGCTCGCGAGGGGGAATCGGCTGACGCGATCGCCCGAAAACTATGCGCTCGTTTCGTTGAAAATGCGGACAATTGTCCCTTTATCGGGCGTGCCATTGAGGGAGGATTACTGGAATTTCAGTTGCGCGATCGCAATCTGGCTGAGTGGTTGCAGAAATGGCTCGAAGGAGAGGGGGAGAGGGGGAGAGAGGGAGAGGGAGAGAGGGGGTTGATTGCTTCTGTCTTTCCGGTGCAGTATGCGCGGGCGCGCTGCTGTTCGTTATTGCGATCGGGGCATCGAGATAAGATTATCGAGTTTGAAGCATCGAAAGGACGATGGCTGCATCCTCAGCCCATTCCCTGGCTAACTTCGGCTGAGAATGGCGCAACCCTAAGCTTGCAGCATCCCGCCGAACAGCAATTAATCTGGCGGTTGACGGAAGTGGCGGATGTGCTTGCGGGAGTCTCGAATGCGAATTGTCTCAAACTCGCTTTATCCTTAAGCGAAGCCCTATTAGAGTGCGATCGCGCTTGCCGTATTTGGGGCGAAGTCAAACGGGATGCCCCTGATTTAGCGATCGCTCGCCTCGGACTACTCGCGGCAACTCGCACCGCGATCGACTGTCTTTTGAACGAGATAGGCATCCCACCTTTAACAGAACTTTAAAATTAGTCCCAGTTTTTTTTATTTCAAAAAAAGACTTGACACCCCTCAAAATAGCGATTATATTCTGGAGGTGTGAGGAGCGAACCAGTGAGGGAACCGAGACGAAACACGGCAAGTCGTCGGTTCTCTTTCTGATCTTAGGGGTTTTTGAGTTTTTGCTCGCTTCCGCGATGAGGATTTCAAAGCAAAAGAATACCTAGGCACGGTGGAAGCCAAGATCGGAACAGCTTTTTTGGAGCGAGCTTACATCTGATAGTCAGGGGGTAATGTAAGCGTCATCCGCAGTTTAGGTTCCTTCAGCGGAACGATAGGGGCTGGAAAAGCACTAACCGGAAAACTAAAACAAATAATGCTTGCCTGACCAACGGCTTGAAATGCCTCGAAATATTGTTCGGAGTATTTAAACATCAGTCGTATTTTCCAAACTCATTACGTTGAGATTAGCCGCTATTGATGGCGTGCAGATGTTGATCTTATGGCAATCGTTTGTCAACGATCGAGAAATTGCCCGATCGATCGCGATTCAACTGTCTTCAAACTTATAGCCCACGCCCACTACAGTTTTAATAAAGCTTGGATTCGCTGCATCGGGTTCGACTTTTTTGCGCAACCGTCGAATATGCGTATCGACGACTCGTTCGTCGCCAAAAAAATCGTTCCCCCAAAGTTTATCGATCAATTGGGTACGACTCCAAACGCGACCGGGCGAAGCAATCATCGTAGCGAGCAAGTTAAATTCTAAAGTGGTTAAATCGAGCGGTTCTGCGGTGTCTTCCTCGAGGGAACGAGAGGCAATATGCTTGTCGAGATCGAGAGTGAAATGTTGAGTTTGTAAGATTTGACTCTGCTCGCTTTGGCGCAAACTACGTCGCAGCAAGGCACGCACGCGGGCGACGAGTTCTCTCGGGGAGAAGGGTTTGACGAGGTAGTCGTCTGCGCCGGTGGAAAGTCCGATGACGCGATCGATTTCTTCGCCCCGGGCGGTAAGCATGAGGATATAAGGATCTTTAATATTGGACTTCTGACGAATGCGCGTGCAGACTTCTAACCCATCCAATCCCGGCAACATGAGATCGAGAATAATTAAGTCGGGTTGCAGGTTTTGGAACGTTTCTAGGGCATTAAGTCCATCGCGATCGATATGGCAAGAAAATCCTTCGCGTTCGAGGGTTTTCTGAATGAGGGTAGCGATTTCGGGTTCGTCTTCAACAATTAAGATATTCATTCGAGAGCGCTCACAACACGCACTGGACGCTACAGCGTTGACGATCGCTCGTGTGCAGTTCTCGCGCCCTCTTTATCAATTTTAAGGGGCATTAGCTCTGATATGCGCCGACTAAGGTTCGAGTTGCGGTGGGGGTTTCTTGACGCTCGCGGCAATGTTTGTCCAGGAGGGCAGGAATTTCGCGGGGGGCGATCTTAGTGTAATGAGTTTTATCGGGCATAACGACGAGGTTAGGACCTTTTTTGCATTGTTTGAGGCAGCCCGTCATTTTGACTTCCACACTATCTTCTAAACCGTAATCGCGAAGGTAGCGCGCGATCGCTCCACACACGGCCTCTCCACCCTGCTTGGCACAATCTGATTTTTTACAAACCAAAATTTTGGTTTTGGGGGTTTCCGCTTTCACGCTTCGCGCTTGGGGAACGCAGGCGGGAGTTTCGGGCGCACTCGGTGCTGGAATTCGTTGCACAAAATCAGCTTTTAGCTGACTTTGACCCGTTTTTTTACAAATTTTTTTGCGTCCGACGATCTCGAGCCAACATCCGGGAACAAGGGCGGAATCTAGCGTTTTTCTGGCTTGCTTGGAGAGTTTTACCCAGTGTTCTCGTCCCGAGAGAACGACGCGCAAATATTTGACTTTAAATTTGTCTTGAACGATGAAGTCGAGCAATTGTCCGGTGCAAGCAAACTGCAATCTCTCTGCTTCCGCTGTCAACATTTTTTCTAAGCCTCCTTGAGATTAATTGTCAATTCTTATCTACGATTGTTCCCAGCAACGCTCGAGCCGAGTTCGTAACTCGCGATCGCTCGCTGTTAAGTTGCGGATGACGCACCAGAGTTGAATTGCGATATAGCTATTGCGAACCTCGATTCGCAACGGCTTGCTAGCAGCGCACCGACAGGGAATATCGAGTTCCTGCAAGCGGCGATAAATTTGCCAGCGTTCCCTGCCTCGCAATTCTACGATTTGCGGGGAATGCAGTTCAGAATGTAGGGAATTCATGCTTTAAAAGCGTAATTCAGCCGTTTCTATTAAATATTGCAAGAGCAATTCTTTGCGGGAATGGCAATCCTTGCACGAGCATTGCCTCTAAAACCCAAGAACTTCTTGATTAACCTACTTTGAGTATAACGGTAAATAGTAATTATTCGCAATAAAAACGAAAAAAATTTTTGTTTTTTTGACATACCATTTTTAGCAATCTTTGTCAAGCTTAAAACTCAAACGAGTCTAAACTAGCGATCGCGCGAAATCTTCTCACCTTAACTGAGGGGAGGAAAATTCAAGCATCGCAGGCTCGAACCCGAGTTTTTTTAGGGGGAGAAAAAGATAGCACCCTGCCGAGAAGCGGCTAACTAACGCGAGGAATTTCCGGCTTGCACGCCGCGTCGGAGTAAAACTTGCTGATTGAGAACTTCGAGCGCCTTGACAAATTGAGGGTCTTTTCCCGTACCAATCCCATCGCGATCTAGCTGTAATGCTTTGCGTTGCTCGTCGCTCAACTCAAAGACGACATCGGGCGGAATCCCTTCCTTATTAATATCGCGACCGCTCGGAGTCAGGTACTTCGCAATTGTCACTGCCAAACCCGAACCATCCCCTAGGCGGCGCACGGACTGAACTAACCCCTTACCAAATGTTTGCGTTCCCACCAAAACCGCCCGTTTATTATCCTGAAGCGCGCCTGAAAGAATTTCGCTAGCACTCGCCGACCCACCATCGACAAGAATCACCAAAGGTTTATCGGTGAGAGCGCGACTGGTCGCTTGCTCTCGGTCTACTTCGCCTTCGCGGTTGACAGTGGAGACTATCGCGCCTTCCTTAAGCCACATCCGAGCAATTTCCACGCTCGCGTAGAGCAATCCGCCCGGATTAGAGCGCAAATCGAGAACGTAGCCCACGACATTTTCCTGCTCGAACTTCTCGATCGCGCTGCGCATTTCAGCCGCAGCATTCGCGCTAAATTGGTTGAGGCGAATATAACCCACCTCGCCCAAATCTGTTTTTTCGGCCCGAGCGCGTACCGGATGAATTTCGATGCGTTTGCGAGTAATCGGGTAGTCAATTTCGCGAGTGCCGCGTTTAATCGTCAGGGTCACTTTTGTCCCTTCTTCTCCGCGAATCTTGTTAACCGCATCGTTAACATCCATCCCCTTCGTATCGGTTCCGTCAATTTTGACGATGAGGTCGCGGGCTAAAACCCCCGCCGCGTAAGCGGGACTGTCTTCTATCGGCGCGATGACAATTAAGCGATCGCTCTCTTCATCCTTAGCAATCTGAATTCCGACTCCCGTCAGTTCTCCCGACGTATCGATCTGCATACTCTTAAATTCATCGGGATTCATGAAGCGCGTGTAGGGGTCTTCCAACTTGCCGAGCATTTCCCGAATCGCGTCGTAAGCTTCTTGTTGATTGCCGTAGTTCTTATTTAAATATTCATTCCGAATCCCTCGCCAGTCTACTTGATTGAAAGTTCCGTCAACGTACTGACGATTGACAATCTGCCAAACCTCATCAACTAATTCTTTAGGGCTTTCGCTAAAGAAGGCTTGACTTTGCGAAAGATGAAGTCCTGCTCCCGTAACCGCGACAGTTGTTAAAACTAGAGCCGTCGCGCCGAGAACCAATCCGCGTTTTGGATTCACCATATTACTACTATTTAAGCCAACGGGAAAGACAATTGTAGAGATTGCCTAAGTCTCACTTTAACACAGGATTATGGCGACTGAGGAGCGAGCAACGGTTGTGTCTCCCCCAGCCTTTGATGGTTTAAGCGCCCTGTTAGCGTTTGTTAAAACTTAGGGATAGACTCTCTTCATCCAACTCACGTTAGATTAATATCGATTGTTCGATGTCCCTTTGTCCCCGATTTTGAGATGACTCAAAGAAATGAAACGCCAGCTTTAATCCTTGCCCTTTTAATCACGCTTGCTCTCCTCGGCGGTGGATTTTGGCTGTTTAAAAATCAGTTTGCGACTGGGGGGGGCAGAGAGAGTAACAACTCTATTCTTAACAGAGGAAATGGCTCTGCTACGAGCGAGCGGCAGAGTTTAGGCGAGAAGATTTTGCTGGCTGCCGATACAACACCGCAGAAGCAAGCGGGGGTGGAAGCGCTGGCGAAGGGCGATGTTGAGGGCGCGATCGCACAATTCCAGGCCTCCCTCAAAGCCAAAGCCAACGACCCGGAAACCTTAATCTACCTCAATAATGCCAAAGCCACCAACCGCAATCCCTTTAAAATTGCCGTTTCGGTTCCCATTGGCGGCAATCTCGACATTGCCAAAGAAATCCTGCGCGGCGTTGCCCAAGCCCAAAACGAAATCAATCAGGCGGGCGGAATTAATAATAGTCTGTTGCAAGTCGAAATTACCAACGACGACAATAAGCCAGAAATAGCCGCAGAACTCGCGCGCGCGTTCGTTAAGGATGAGAAAATTTTAGCTGTTGTCGGTCACAACTCCAGCAACGCTTCCCTCGCCGCTGCCCCAGAATACGAAAAAGGGAAACTGGTTATGATTTCTCCAACCAGCGATGCGAAAGCCCTTGCCGAAGCTGGCGATTACATCTTTCGGACTATTCCCAGCATCCGCTTTCAAGCTGACTCCCTATCTCGCTACGCCGTCAAACAGGGCAACCTTCGCAATATCGCCATCTGTATCGATTCGCAGGCGCAGTATAGCAGTTCGTTGAAAGAGGAATTCACTTCTGCGATGTTTGCCGATGGGGGACGAATCGCGCCGACGAATTGCGATTTTGCGGCTCCTGATTTTAATCCGAGTACGATAATGTCGAAGGCGATTAGTAATGGGGCGGATGGACTGTTGCTCGTTCCTAGTGTCAATCGGCTGAATGTCGCGATCGCGCTAGCTAAAGAAAATCAGCGCCGTTTGGCTTTGTTCGGCAGTTCTGCCCTGTATACCTTTGAGACGTTGAAACAAGGACAGGCCAACGCGAATGGCATGGTTTTAGCCGTTCCCTGGAATCCCGAAGCCTTTCCGGGCAATCCCTTCACCGAGCGAGCGACGCGACTGTGGGGAGGGCAGGTGAATTGGCGCAGTGCTTTGGCTTACGATGCGATGCAGGCAATTATTGCCGGGTTAAAGCAGGGAGGAACGAGTCGCGAGGGTTTAAAAAACGCGATCGCATCCCCCGATTTTTCGGCGCAGGGGGCCACCGGAGCGATTCAATTTCTTCCCTCGGGCGATCGCAACGGTGCAGCAATTTTAGTCGAAGTCAAACCGGGGAGTAAATCGGGGACGGGTTATGATTTTGTTCCCCTACCGCCGTCTTAAGTTGATTGGGCATGACTCCCGGCTCGATCGAGTCCGGAAAGCCAATTGTTTTCAGTAGCACAGTTTAATGCCGAACTGGAGCGCGTGCTGTCTATCCAGCTACAGAAAGACGATAATAAACAAAAGCTCGCAAAAGGAAACAACCGTGCTGCTATCCAAAGGCTTTGAAATCGAAATCTACACCGGGACTCGTCAAGGCGAGATTGTCGGCCTCTCGGATCGGATCGTCCAAAATTTAAAAGGTCCCTTCGTGCGCGAACCCGACAGTCGCAACGTCGAATATACGACCGCACCCTTCTCCTGTTACGATCGCCTGTTGTGTGCTATCCTTCGTCCCCGCCAGCAACTTAGGGCTTACCTCCAGCGCATCGGCGACTATACCCTCATTCCCGGCAGTACGCTTTCCCTAGGCGGGAGCGATCGCTTTTGGCGCTCCGACCCCAACAACCCTTACCATACCTACATCGAGCAAACCTATCATACCAAAGTCGTTACTGCCAGCATTCATATTAATATCGGCATCAGCAACCCCGAAGATTTGATCCGCGCTTGTCGTCTCGTGCGCCTTGAAGCCCCGCTCTACCTGGCTCTGAGCGCTTCCTCTCCCTTCCTCGACAGCCAACCCACCGGCTACCATTCCACCCGCTGGGGAGTCTTCCCGAAAACTCCTACCGAAGTTCCCCTCTTTGAAAGTCACGCCCACTTCATTCGCTGGACGGAAGAACAGTTAAAATTGGGGACGATGCAGAATGTGCGCCATCTTTGGTCTTCGGTACGTCCGAACGGCGATCGCCGCCCCTACAACCTCAATCGCTTGGAACTGCGCATCTGCGATCTTGTGACCGATCCGATCGCGCTCCTGGCGATTACCGCTCTGTTGGAAGCACGCCTGATTCAAATGCTCGCAGATCCAAATCTCGATCCGCTCGAGCTCAGTCCCTATACTCCAGCCGAACTGGCTGCCCTCAGCGATCGCAACGAGGATGCAGCCGCTCGCTATAGCTTGGATGCCCCCCTGCAACACTGGCAGGACAACCGCACTCTTCTGGCGCGCGACTGGATTGCTCAATTGTACGAACAAGTGTATCCCGTTGCCAAACAGCGCGGTTTTAGCTGTTTTCTCTCTCCGTTGCAAAAAATTCTTCGCGAGGGAAATACCGCGCAAAAATGGTTGGGACAGCATCAAGCCGGTTTAACCCCCCAGCAAGTTCTCGTACAAGCCATCCAAGCGGCGGAAGAGCGAGAGAAAGAACTTGAAAATAAATTATTGTGCGAATCGATTGCCCCCTGAAGCGAACGTGAAACCAGCCCATCAACTTAGCCCCCCCCAAGACAATCAACTGCGGATCGTTCTCGTCGAACCGTTGATTCCCCCAAATACGGGAAATGTCGCTCGGACTTGTGCGGCGACGGATACAGCGTTGCATTTAGTCGGCCCTTTGGGGTTTGAAATTAGCGATCGCCATCTCAAACGCGCTGGATTGGACTACTGGCCTTATGTCAAACTGCACGTCCACGAGAATATCGACGAATTTTACACCTTCCAACAAGCTCGAGGTGGGCGACTGATTGGTTTTAGTACGACGGGAGCCAGTAATTACGCGCAATTTCAATTCCAAACTGATGATTGGTTGCTTTTTGGCAGCGAAACCCGAGGTTTATCTTCCGAAATTTTACGGGCTTGTCAGGCCACAGTTTATATTCCGATGTCGCAAAAAAATGTCCGCAGTCTTAATCTTTCCGTGAGCGCTGCCCTCGGGCTGTTTGAAGCCAGACGACAACTCAACCACTTCTCTTCAATTCATCCGAATTTTTGATACTTTTGAAGGGCGCGTTCAAAAAAAATCATAAATTCAAAGCGGTCTCGAATTTTCCTTCACCGCAAAAAACACTCTAGGGCTTAAATAGCAAGAGATTACAGCAACGTCCTCAAAAATTTTGGCTCTATCCTGTTCGCGTCCGAGTCAGTCGTATATAGATACGAGCGAGCCTTTGAGCGCAGACTCTAGCCCTAGAGGAGTCTCGGTCAACTTAACCCCCAAACAGCGCTAGATACGGGGTTATTGATGGAAAAAGTTGATTCTATGGAGGTTAAAAATAAGGTTGCCTTTTCTTTGGTCTTGCCGGTTGGCTTTAGCCCGATTTAAGGAACGATAGAACTTCTAGATAAGAATTTTCTATCAAATGTGGCGGTGAAGGAGGGCAAAGCAGGCTAGACTAGATTGTCTCCCTTTTTAGGGGAGCGATCTCATAGCAATCGGGGATTACTAAAGCCTGAAGTTAGCGATAAAGTGGCTTTTAGACCTCTGTTGAGAACCGTTCAAATCGGGTTTTAAAATCGCCAGATTGCTCGAACTTCGGGTGCATTCCTCTAAAACAAATTAAGGCGACCAAAGGCTGGAATCCCGTACAGATAAGGGTTTAATTCGATTAAAAAGTTTTTTTAATAGAGATAGCTCTTGTCTAAATCGAAAAACCAGAGTAACCTAGCCTAGGTTAGACGTTAGCCCAACTTGACTGTCAACGATCTAGATCGGACTTAATGAGTGACCCGTGTCACCTTGCAAGCCAGAGGCTCCAAGCTAGCGCTCGCACGCAAGACAGTCTATTGCTCATTACAGACACTTTAGGAGGTCGTTTGAAACGCTCACTCACACCCAAAGTTCAACTCGTTCCCCCCTGCCAGACAGACCCGATCGATTTGTCTTTACTACTAGCCAATGGTGCTGCGGCAACCGTTAAACCGATCGCCAACGAAGGTCGTCGAGTCCGTCCTTCGACGTTACTCAGTTTAGCAGCAATTTCGATGGGCGCGACTGCGGGAGTTCTATTCCCTCATGCCACTGACAAAGCCAATGCAGCGGAAGCCACTCTTCCGCAAGGCCCCCTCCCCGCAGAAGCAACGAATAACCCTTATCAAGCCGTCTCCCAAACGGAAGTTCCTCAAGCCGTTGCTAGCTTAGATGAAAGTCAAGCCCTAGCTGCCGAGCGTCTTAATGAAATCCAAACCAAAGTTCCCGCAGCGGTTTCAACCTTAGCCCGTCTGCCAGAAACAACCCCGACCGAGAGTTCTAACGCCAGTGCCTCTTTTCCGGCTGTCGTCGAACTCAAGCAAGGAGCCTTAAGCCGACCTGAAACAGCCCTCGATTCAGGAACGACCGTCGCCAATAAAAAACACAGTAAAGTCGTTTTCGCGCAACTCAACGAACCCGCGAAAAACAGTGAAGATTTAGAAACATCACCGACTGCATCTACTTCTGTATCCTCCGATCCCGCGATCGCAACTCCCTCAGCCAACGCGGAGTCCTCAGCGAGCGTGCAACCTCGAGCCATTCTCCCCACCGTACCAACAGAAGTTGCTAGAACGCCGGGGTTTGTGGATGCTAGTGCGAATAACGAAGCCATTTCTATCCCCGTACCGCCACCCGAAACGGAGTTGAAGGGAGCCGAACAGCCGGTTTTGATTCCCGTACCGCCGTCGCAAACCAGCGTCGCTCGCGCGGAAAATTCCTCCCGACCGGTTGAAGCTCAATCCTCCTCCAAGGCCTCCGAACCCGAACTGATTGCGCCGGAAGCCGCCACCGCTAGCAGCCCTCGCGGTGAAGTCAGCTACAAAGTCCAATCGGGCGATACGATTGATGCCATTGCTTTACGCTACGGCGTATCTCGCTCCGAAATCGTTCGACTCAACGGTTTGGAGAATCCGCACTCCCTTCAAATCGCTCAAGAACTCAGAATCCCTCAGCCGCAATCGCTGCGTCCGAATGGAGAACGCTACGAGACAGTCATTCCCGGTCTCGAGATCGTACCGCGCGAAACGCCGAGTGCTGCGGCTAAGACCCCTCAGCAACTTCCCGCAATTGTGGCGGAAAATCGTCCCAGTACGGTAGTTCCGACCGAATCCGCCATTGCCTCTAGCCCCAAACCGCTAGAGTCGGTTCGCCCCCAGCCAACCGAATCCATTGCTGTTTCGACAACCTCCAATGCGGAATCCCAAGGCGGCAGCACTTCAGAAGAAAGCACCGTCGTCAATGCTTCGCCCAACCCTTACATCGAGCGATTAAAAGCCGATATTATGCGGATGCGCGAAGAATACCGCACGAATAACGCAGCGAACGCTACCGTCCCTACCGCGAGTCGCAATACCGCCACCCTTGTTGCCGATGCAACTCCGGTTCCCGCTGTTAACCCCGAATGGCAAGATCGCTCTCAGCGCTCGGAGAGTGCCGAGACGGGCGCTAATGCCCTCCAAGTTTACAGCGTTCGGGTTCAAGACAATCGCAATCCGGTAGCTAAAAGCACGCAAGCGGTAGAAGCTAACGCCATCGAGCCGCAAACTTCCACCCAGATTGCGATCGCGCCGGTTCCCCCCGTCGAGTACAACCCCAACACTCGCCCCCAAACCGGAATCCAGGTTGCACCGGAATTACCGCCCCTCTCCCCGGATCGCTATTTACCCGATAGACCGGCTCAATTTAACGGCTATATGTGGCCGGCAGCCGGTGTACTGACTTCGGGTTACGGTCCCCGTTGGGGTCGGATGCACCGAGGGATCGATATTGCCGGCCCGACCGGAACCCCCATTTTCGCGGCGGCAAGCGGCGAAGTCGTAAGCGCAGGCTGGAATTCTGGCGGCTACGGCAACATGGTCGATATCCGTCACGCCGACGGCAGCGTGACCCGTTATGCCCACAACAGCAAACTCCTCGTCCGCAAAGGACAATGGGTCGAGCAGGGCGAGCGCATCTCCTTAATGGGCAGTACCGGTAATAGTACCGGTCCTCACCTGCACTTTGAAGTCCACCCCGGTGGTGGTAGTGCGGTGAACCCCATCGCTTACCTGCCTTCTCGTTAGGTTGGAATGCCTCGAATTATGAAAAATAACTAAAAGTTCAATTAGTTCGCTCGGGGAAGAATGCCAGTTTTTCCCCGATTTTTTTGTCAAAAAAAAGTGGAAAAGTAGATTTATTTGCGCTATAATAGCTAAGCACTAAATAACGGCTCAGTAGCTCAGTAGGTCAGAGCAGGGGACTCATAAGCCCAAGGTCGTTGGTTCAAATCCGACCTGAGCCATGTTCGATATACAATTTGTCTTCCGCTTAAACGGAGAAAACAGTTAGCTTATCGGCTTCGTTTCGCTATTTTTTGGAAGCATCTTCGGGAAATAGACGCTCCCAGTCCTGTTGGAAACTGCCGCCGCGTTCGGAATTGATTCGCAACCACTTTCGCCCTTCTTGGTCAATCATTTCGTAAGAAAGCGGGGTTGTTGCTTTCAGGAACGATTCGCCTTTGGTTGCTAACGTTTGGGGAGGTTCTCCAGCCATTAAGGTTTTGAGCGCTTCGAGGCGTTTGGGAACGGCAGGATGGCTATCGCTATCCCGCAGCGAATCGGGCAGTCGGGAGAGGAGGTTGAATCCGCGCTCGCATCCAGAGGCATCGAATCCCGCACTCGTCGCGTAACGATATCCCCACGCATCCGCTTCGAGTTCTTGCGCGCGCCGCAATTCTGCCGATTGTTCCTCGTACTTTTGCACGTCCTCTTGATTATCGCTATCGAGTCCTTCTCGCCATTCCGAAGCCCGAGCGGTGAAAACTGCTGAATGCTTGTTAATATGGTGAGCCATTTCGTGACCGACAACGCAAGCGAGGGCAGAAACATCGCCCGCCATGCGATCGAGCAAGCCAAAGGAAATAACCATCAAATTTTCTTCAGTGGCGTAGGCATCCATCTCGTCGGCTTCGCCGATGGAGACGCGCCAAGGATACTCATCGAGATTATTTGCCCGTGCCATCCGTTCCACGATGCGATAGAGAATGTAAAGGTCTTCGGGTAGCTTAGCTTTTGCTTCCTCATAAACCGTTGCAAACTTCGCTTCTTGGGGTAATTCGGATGTAGGCGCGGGGGAAGAATCCTCTTTTGCTAAAGCCGGTAAGCTTGCATAAGGCGAAACGGTTAAAGCGCATAAGGCTAAAACAGTAGTGCGGTGTAAGAGATTAGTTAGCACGATCGGTTCGGGGTTTGAATGGGGTTTGATTCAGGTGCAATTCTTCCTTGCGATCGCTACAATCACCGATTCGCCTTTTTCGGAATTTTGAACCTAACGTTAAGAAATGTTTACAGTTCGAGTTTAAACTTGCAGCCCAAAGTACGTTAAAACCAATTCCACTCGACCGCTGTTAACGACTTCATGGATTTCATTGGGTTCGACGGCAATGCAAGTTCCCGGTGAAAGGATATGAGCTATACCATTAATATAGATTGTTCCCTCACCGGCTTCGACAAAAAACACTTCGCAGATATCCGTATGAGCGTGCGCGGCGGCTATACTTCCGATCGGAAAGCGGGCTCGGGCAAAGTGGGTCAAGTGAGGAATTTCGCCCGATCGCAACATCACTTTTTTGAGGATTTCTGGGTTGTGGGAAACGGCTTCTTCAGCTAATTTATCGAGGTTTGCTTGTTTCATACACTTGACGTGAAATCCTGGAAACCGGCTACAACATTAAAAACCGAGTTTTGGATTAAAAATCTAGCGATCGAATCCAGACTTTCCAAGAAACTCGGTTTTTCTTAACTTAAAGCGATCTGTCCGATTAAACGGCTAGCAATGCGTTAAATTTCCGCAACTGCCCGCTCGATTAAGCTACGGGTTAAGCTTTGAATTCCGGTATGTTCGTAGTAGTTAGTAGACATATCCAGAAACGCCGCTAGATAATCTAAATTATCGTCCGAAAAATCGATGAAACTTTTCATTGGACCGGCAACTTTCTGAGGAGTTAATCCGCGCGAGGCGACTAGATCGCTCATCCAGCCTTTAACGGAGTCAAAACTTTCTCCGATGAAAGCGAGTTTGCCGGGGGTAGAATTGCCGGGAATCGAATCGTTAATTTGTTTGAACGCCTCGTTACTTTCCAGTTCTTGGGGACTAAGCATACCAAGATTGGAAGAGACTTTGCGGATAAAGTCCGGTCCGAGCGGAATCAAGCCATCAAAACAAACTAAAGCAGCCATCCGCATCAAAGAAGGCCCGGTATAGTTGTTAACTAAGGAAGCGACGAAATCGCCGATGCTATCGCCGGGAATGCCATTAACTTGACAGAAAGCGAGGATTTCGACGACAAGCTTCAAACTTAAATCGAGGGTTTGCAGTTTGTCGGCTTTGGGGGTAATGCGGTTGAGGAAACCCAATAAGCCGATCTTTTCGCCGACTTTATTCGCGAGGGCAACTTTACCAATCGTGCTGCCAGTGCTGTCGATGGTTTGATAGAGCCAGAGAGCGCGTTGGTAGCCTTCGGATTTGTCGTTAAATAGGTAAACAGCGCGATCGCCGATCGCTTGAATCATCGACTCATCCGTTTCGCCAGTAATGGCACGGATGCTATTCTCAAATCCGACTAAATTTTCCCACTCACCGGGAACTACCCAGTCGAGAGATTTGAGGGAAAATATGGTCAAGTTATTGGTGGGAAGTTCGTCCACCAACTGAAAAATCGGTTTGCTCATCGGGATTTTTAGATTGTTAAATTGAGGAACGATTGACTACTTTAAACCGGCTAAGCCTGACAGATTGAATTTACCCAGCCAAGCTCTGCGATCGCTTTCCTTAAACGCCGGATCGCGCGACAGAACTTTCACTTGGTAGCGATTATTAACCAAAACAGCCGTCGCCGTACTGCCTTGATTGGCTGCCGGATAGCCGCTAACTTTATCAATGCCGCTGTTCTGAAACTTAGCAGCCGCTCCCGGAACGCTACTAATATCAGAAATGGCGAGTTTTGCCACTTCTTTACCGCCCTTTTTCAGCGCCGCTTCAGCAAAGCCTTTTTTCTCTTGGGTGTAAATGACTTGGTAGCCGCTTCCAGACTTGGGGAAAAACTTATTAAATTTCCCGCCCGCCGTCGCCTTGTCCGAGACAGCATCCACCTTTTTCTGGGTGCTTTCTTTCTGCGCTTGGTCGAAGCGAGAAGGAGGAGCCTTCGTACAAGCGGTGGTACTTAACAGCAACAGCGCTGATAACAAAAAAGATAAAACGATTTTTTGAGTTCGTTGCATTATCGCGAAAAGCCTCCTAGAGCCAAATACGATACTTCTTAATGGAGTTTAGATCGAACCGCCATCAAATCAATCTAGTTTACACGCTTGGGGAAAAAACGACTTCGACCTAGAGGGCGCGATCGCCTGCTATGGGGCGCTTGCAGGCAGTACGGGGCAGTTTCTAGCCTGGAGTGCCGTACCGAGGGTACAACCGTTGGGATTTTTCTCGAAAAGGGTGGGAAGATCGAGGGCAAACGTTTCTTTCTGAGATTCGCCAACTGCGATCTTAAACTTGCTACCTTGCTGCCATGCAAAGCTATCGAGTTGGGGGCGACGTTGGTCGAGTTCGATGTTGACGGTTTTCTCGCCCGCTTGTAAATCGATCGCGTGCAGCCAATAGGCTCCTTCTAATGTACTGGTTAGAAGAGCATAACGTCCGTCGGGCGACCATTGCACCCAGTCTTCGACGGCATATTTGGCAGCAGGCGGTCGAAAGACTTGACCCCGGGCGCGATCGACTAAATATAAAGCCCAGCAGAGTCCCGGTTCGCCCGGTAGACTTTCGCAAGCGCGGAAAAAGGTAAAGTTGCCGGAGGGGGAAGAAGGGGAAATAGTCAAGCTTTTGGCGTAAGTTATGGAACCATCGCTACTGCCGCTGACCATAATTTTATCGAGCAAAACTTTATCCCCAACTTTAAGGTTGCCTTCTTTGCCGAAGTTCAACCCTTCGACTTCTTGACCGGGAACAATTGCCGTCCATTTTCCGTTAACTGGGGGTGTAACGGGTGTCGAAGTTGCGTCTGTTTGGGGGGTTTCTGGGGCGGGAGAGGCGGTTGCTGTCGGATTTGGATCGTTTTGACCTGCTGGGGGGCTGGTGGTGCAGCCCGCGATTAAACTGCTTGATAGCGCGATCGCGAGCCAGAATCCACTCCAGTTAGGGCGGCAAGTTTTGAGTGACATGATGATAAGTTGCGTTAAACACTTACGCAAAAAGACGGAGGCGATCGGCGCGAGTTCCGCCTTAATCCTGACTTCAGCAGGTGTACCGCTACAAATCTAAAGCTTCCGGATGCTTTTAAGTGATGGATGAATGCTCTTGCTAACAATGTGGGAATTAATAAAAATAGAGGCGCTAGCCTTGTTTGCTGCTAACCTTTCATTGGTTATTGATGCTCATCCAGATTCATCGTCTCTTTTGACATCCCCACTGCCCTAGAAGGTGGCGTTACTCCTAATTTTTCTGCGCCGCTATTCTATGACTAGGCTTCGCTTATTGTGAGTCATTGACGATTTCTATCCGACTCTGTAAAGCCGTCCTTAAAGCAATGCACGCTCGCGATCGCGCCTAAGTCTCAATTATCGAACTTCAGTCGAATGCTTGTCTGAGTGCCTGCCGAACTGGACGGGGTTTTAAACCCAAAACTTTTGATGAAAATTCTGCTCTATTCCTACAACTATTACCCCGAACCGATTGGCATTGCCCCTTTAATGACCGATCTTGCAGAAGGGCTAGTCAAGCGGGGGCATCAGGTGCGCGTCGTTACCGCAGTGCCTTGGTATCCTAAGAGCGAAATTTATGAGGAATATCGCGGCAAACTCTATGTCACTGAAGAGCGTAACGGTGTAAAAATTCATCGCTGCTACGTCCGTTCTAGCCCGAAGCGCAGTTTCCTCAACCGCGCCCTCTTTGAAATCAGTTTTGCAAGTTTGAGTTTTATCCAAGCCTTGGGGGGTTGGCGGCCGGATCTACTCATTTTCACGGTTCCGGGATTGCCGGTGGGCTACCCCGCAACGTTGTTGAGCAAGATTTACGGCTGTCCGACGATCTTAAACCTCCAAGATATTTTGCCGGATGCAGCCGTTCATGTGGGGTTAATTAGCGGTAAAAAGGCGATTCGGGTTTTTGAAGCGATCGAACGGTTTAATTATCGCGCAGCCGATAAAATTACCGTCATTGCAGAAGGATTCCGCGATAACCTCCTAGCTAAGGGCGTACCCGCCGATAAAATCGTCCTCATTCCCAATTGGGTGGATACGAACTTTATTAAACCGCTGCCGCGAGATGAGAATGAGTTTCGCCGCCAAAACAACCTCGAAGGTAAGTTTGTCGTCCTCTATTCGGGGAACATCGCGCTAACGCAAGGTTTGGAAACGGTTATCGATGCAGCCAAGTACCTTGCGGATTATCCGGAGATTGCAATTGTTATTGTCGGCGAGGAAAAAGCCCTAGCCAGACTTGAAGACTATTGCCAGCAACAAGGCGCGACGAATGTAACGTTGCGCCCGTTCCAACCGCGCGAAAAACTTCCTGAAATGCTAGCGGCTGCTGATGTCGGGTTAGTCGTGCAGAAGAAAAATGTTATTGCTTTTAATATGCCCTCAAAAATTCAGGTGTTGTTGGCGAGTGGGCGGGCGATTATTGCTTCGGTTCCGGCGACGGGAACGGCGGCAAAAGCGATCGCAACTTCCGGCGGCGGTTTAGTGGTAGCGCCTGAAGATCCCAAGGCGTTAGCCGAAGCGATTTTGGAGTTATACCAGGATCCCGAGCGATCGCGAACTTTGGGTGAAAAGAGTCGCCAGCACGCCCTGGAAAACTATGCCTTTGAAGAAGCGCTCGATCGCTACGAACAATTATTTGCTCGCATGGTGAAGTCTTGAGGGAAGAAAAGAGTTTACCGAAAATTCAACAAATTGACCGGAAGCTTGTTGTTTTTGTTAAACTTATCCGTATTAACTGGGGAGTTTGGTACAGTTTGACTCGAAGCGCAGATGTTTAAGACTGTAATAATACTGGATTAAGTCTCGATTCGAGCGATGACCCGTTGCTTCGCGGATCCCTGCGGGATCGCAAGTCTCTCCTAGGAGAGTTTAATCTATACCGATACCGGGGTCTCTATCGAACATTCGCCTGCAAGCCCTTCGCTCGGCGCAGTAGCCACTATTCAATTTTCTAACTTACTGTCAGCAAGAGTGCTTATGAGTTTCGATGAAGATTGCGCCCAATGTCTCGAAAAGCTCTACTGGGCTACCCGGGCGTTAGACCTGGAAATCCCCCCAGACCGACTGAACAGAATTGCCAAACTCATCGTCCAAACGATGACCGGACCTTGGCGCTGTTTCCATTCCCCCGAACACGTCTTTGCAGTGGGCGATTCTACGGATGCCATTGAAGTGTTAGCTGCGCTGTTCCACGATATTGTCTACGCGCAAGTGGACGGCAGCATTCATTTCAATCTCACCTACTATATGGCATCTTTTATTGAAGAAGATCGAGGCAATATTTTAATCCGCGATCGCGACGAACTTCCCCACGACCCCACTTTCGAGCTACTCTGCACGATTTTTAACTTCAGCCCCGGTCAAACCCTTTCTCCCTTCGCCGGACAAAATGAATTTTTAAGTGCGGTGGTGGCGGCGAAAGTCCTCGAACCTTTTGCCCCTCGCGCTTTGCTGGCGCAAATCGGAACTTGTATCGAGGCGACCATTCCTTTTCGTCCCCATTCGGAGGCGGGCTTGAGTCCGAGGGAATTACTCTATCAACGCTTGCAGTCGGCTAACCAACTGTTCGACCTGAACTTAAGCGAGGAGGAGATGGCGCGCACGGTTCAGCGAGCAGTAAGAATGAGCAATCGAGATGTTTCCAGTTTTGCCCACCCGATTTCTGCGGTTTTTTTAAACAGCACTTGGGACTTATTACCGGAGACGAACCACAACCTTCAAAAGTCGGGATCTTATACAGTACGCGATTATCGAACGGCTTTGGGTAAGATGGCGGGTTTTTTGACGTTTCTGAAACCCGAGGTTGTATTTACGCAGTTTCGGGGCGAACCAGACGATGCAACTTATCGGGATTTGGTAGCGCAGGCGCGGCGCAATTTGAGGGTGGGACGGCTTTATTTAGAAAGCAAATTAGCTGCGATCGCCATCATTGAAGCACTTTCAATGCGTATCGGTCAAGACGTTTCCCTAGCGATTATGGTCGGCGAGTTGCCCAATTCTGATATTTCCATCGGTCGCTTAACGGATTATCTTCCCCACATTCTCAATCCCCGCAAGCCGAACGACGATATCGAGCAAGAAGTGTTGCAGTTGTTGGAAGTGGGGCGTGCGGAAGGAAGTAATTACGATCTGAAAAATTCGCCCTTAGCTGCTTTCATCGTTTCCTATCTGGGTTTTGCGGCAATTCGCAATATGCAGCCGGAGAGGGAAGCGTTTTTTAAAGGCGAACTTTCTTCCGAGGACTTTCTCACGAAGTGCGATCGCCATGTCGTCGAAATGATTAAGCTGGAAGTAACAAAGCTGCTCGACAATCGTAAAGCTGCCTTGCTAACCCCAAAACGACAAGGCTGCGATTGCTTTGCCTTCAGCGCCCTTTAAGCCATCACCATCCCGCCATCAACGTTAAAGACTTGTCCGGTAATGTAAGCAGCAGCCGGATCTGCGGCGAGAAAACGTACCAGACCCGCTACTTCTTCGGGTTTGCCGTAGCGTCCGGCGGGGATATATTTGAGGATGTCGTCGGCTTTGAGGTCGTGTGTCATGTCGGTTTCGATGAATCCCGGCGCGACGGCGTTGACGGTAATTCCTCGGCTGGCGAATTCTTTAGCTGCGGTTTTGGTGAAGCCGATAACTCCAGCTTTAGCGGCGCTATAGTTGGCTTGACCGGGATTGCCCATTTGTCCGGCAACGGAGGCGATGTTGATAATTCTGCCGCTGCGCTGTTTGAGGGCGATTTTACTAAAAGCTTTGGTGCAGATGAAAACGCCCGTGAGGTTTAAATTGATCACGGCTTGCCAATCTTCGAGTTTCATCCGCAAAAGCAGGGTATCGCGGGTAATCCCGGCATTGTTGACAAGTACGTCAATGCGACCGTAGTGTTTGTGCGTTTGTTCGATTAAGCGTTCGGCTTCTTCGGCGATAGAAAGATCGGCTTGTAATGCGATCGCGTCGCCTCCAGCTTCGGTAATTTCCGCGACGACTTTTTCTGCTGCTTCGCTGCCTCGGGCGTAGTTAACGGCGACTTTTGCACCTTCGGCGGCGAGGGCTAACGCGATCGCGCGTCCAATTCCTCTCGAAGCTCCCGTGACGAGCGCGACTTTTTCTTTCAAATTTTGTAAATGTTCTGGCAAAACGTTCATGAAATGTGCTTTTTAATCCCAATACCGCAATTCTGCTCTCGGAATTGTACACTATCGCGATCGACAGTTATCGAGTTGGGAGATTGGGGGACGGGGTGACATAATTGATAATGGACAATTGACAATTGACAACGTTGAGACAGCGAGAGGTCGAACGGTTCGCCCGAAGCTTGTTTCCCCGCTACCGAATGACGAATTACGAACTACAAATTACCCGCGCGATCGCGTTAAATTGATAAACATATTGCCCAAAAGTTTTAGTTCCCCTCAACCCATTACATTTACCGTTATGGCTGTTAAAAAGCAATTTTCCAGTTTTGCCGAACTGCTCGCTAACGCTGAAGTCCCCGTTCTGGTTGATTTTTATGCGACTTGGTGCGGCCCGTGTCAAATGATGGCTCCCATTCTCGAGCAGGTGAACGCGCAAATGAACAATCAATTGCAGATTGTCAAGATCGACACTGATAAATACCCGCGCCTCGCAACGCAATACCAGATTCAAGCATTGCCGACGCTCGTTTTGTTCCGAAACGGTCAGCCCGTCGATCGCATTGAAGGCGTTCTGCAAGCGCCCGATTTAGTTCAGCGCTTGCGTTCTTTGATGTAGCGTTCTACTCGTAGTCCGTTATTCGTCTTCCTCATCTTCGCTCGAATCCGGGTCGAGTTCCCAACGATGCTCGTCGCGGGCTTCGAGTTTGTCCCTCATCCTGATTGTCTCGGAGTCGGAGAGTTCTACGCCGACCGCATGAGCGTTTTCATCGACGTTACTCTGGTCGGGCGTAGGAGCAGAACCGCCGATTGCTTCTTCGCCCGAAACTTCAGCTAAGTAAGAATTGTCATCAATATCGCCGCCGGTCAGGTCGTCTTCGTTCCCTAACGCTGCTTCGGAGACTCCGAGCAGTTCGACCATTTCAAGACGGCTCTCGGCGATGATGTCTGGATCGTTATCGGCGTTAATGTTGCGATCGCTGCTCTGATTCATAAAAAAACGGGGTCTAAAAGCTTTACCCTTCTAGGAATGTTGTGCGGGGTGCTACTTCTACTGTACCGCAGAGCGGGGAATAGCGCGCGCGACCTCTGAAGTCAGCAAGAAGCTCGCACGCTGCTGTTAGTCCACTCGAACAACGCGAGGTTTCGTTGCCCCAACTGACGAACCTGCCATCGCTGCCACTAAACCGAGCAACGATCCGAGCAAGAACGACCAAGCGGCTTTCGCTGCATCGCCTGCTGCATTTTGAGCTTGTTGAACGGTGGGACTGGGAACGGCATTCGGGTCAATTCCGCCAGATTCTTGCACTTGATTGATGACTTCTCCAGCATTAGCCGCGATCGCGCCAAAGGTTCCGGAAACGCCCATTGCTAACAACCAAGAGCCTAATGCTAACGTCGTCGCCCAGAGAATTGCACCGTTGAGCAGTGCTGTTTTACTGTTCATCGGACCGCTGGTTTTTCCTGCCACCCAACCGCCGATAAAGAGCGAGAGTAATAAACTGATAATCGCCCAAATTCCGACACCAATTCCAACTGCGCCCGCGTCTGTTCCTGTCGCACCGGCCGTTAAGCCCAGCCCGCCACCTAAAGCACTCAGCACTAATTGCGTTGCGATCGCGATGACGAGACCGGCTACAATCGGTCCCCAACGCACGCGATCGTGGTAATCAAAAACCGAACTCGCAACCGCAGGCTGAGCAACAGTTTCAGCGTAAGGTTCTCTCGGTGGTTCAACATAAGTCATTAGACATCTCCTTTTTTCTTCTCAGTTTTGAGAAAATTTTTCTTAAATTTGTAAAGATCTATTCAATCTCGAGCGTTTATTATATAGGCGTTTATCCTCTAGCTGCCCTTCTATCAGTTGATAGAAAAATAAGTTTTTCTATCTCATCCAAAAGATAGATGTAATTTTATTACTTATGTTAAAAATACGAAATAAAGCAGTTTGAATGAAACAGAGAGAAAAACCCGGTACTTTAAAAACTAAGACTCTCGATTCTTAATCAATTATCCAATTGAAGTAAAGTTAATGATGAAATCGGGAAAATCTGCTGTAATTTTGCAGAAATTTTCAATCTAATCGCTACAATCCTAAAGATAACCAACTCGACTTCAAACCCCTATTCATTTTCCCTCAAAAAATATTGCTCCTATCTTTAAGATCGGGAATATCAGGAGAAACCCAACATGATTGACAATTTACACCGTTCCCTACCCCCCATCGCCTTAATCAGCGCAACGCTTTGTCTCGTCTGTGCTTCCCCCAGTCCAGCAGCGGCTGGATTTCCCGACGTACCCGCCGATTACTGGGCAAGTCCGTTTATTGAAGTCCTCAATCAACAGGGCATTGTAACCGGCTACCTCGATGGAACTTACAGACCCCAAAAAGCCCTCAATCGCGATGAGTTCGCGGCGATTATTCGTCAAGCCTTCAATCGCGAGCCGATCCGAAATATCGAAAGCGGCAGTTCTTTTCAAGATGTCCCGAAAGGCTATTGGGCGGCTGCGCCAATTGAAGAAGCCTATCAAACCGGTTTTATGAAAAGCTTGGCCAACAATACCTTTAAGCCCAAAACTGAGATAACCAAATCAGAAGCGCTAGTGGCTTTAGCTGAAGGTCTGAATTTGACTTACGCAAATACTGCCGCTGCACCACCGGGCGTACCCGCTCCCATCGCTGCCCCTCCTGCTGCCGTTGTTCCCCAGAAGCGGCGGCGTGTTGCTAAAAATAATCTGGCGTTTCCTTTGGCGATGACAGCGCTGATGCAGTCTTTCATTCGCCCTGCTGTTGCCGCTGTCCCACCGCGGCCAGTCCCTCAAGCTACGCCGAAAGCGGCTGTCCTCAATGCTGCTCCTCGCCCGCCCGTTACGGCACGGGAATATTTGGAAAAACATTACGAAGATGCCGATAAAGTTCCCGCAGAGGCGGTCAATGCAGTGGCAGCCGTAACGCAGGCCGGAATTTCGGTCAATCATCCCGATGTAAGACGATTGGAACCGGCAGGAATTCTCGATCGCGGCACGGCGGCTGCTTTAATCCATCAAGCCCTTGTTTCTAAAAGTAAGTTGCCACCTCTGGATGCTAATAATCCTGCTAAACAGTACGTGGTGAAAACGCCCTAATGCAAAGTCTTCATTGCTGAAAGCGATTGGCTTTGAGACACTCGCAACTCCGGACTAATAATTAAGGCAGCGGTTTGAGTTTCGCTCCACCTTACCATCCAACTCGGTTGTAACCCAAAGATAATGATAAAAACGGCGAGAATAATGGGCGGAAAGCGATCGCTCCAATCAACGCGAGGCAGTTGCCCCAATTCCGGGGTGAGACGGCCGAAAAAGACTTTATTGACCATTAACAGGAAATAAACAGCGGTTAAACCGGTTCCGACCATGCACAGTAGCGTCGGAATCGGGAAGAGGGGAAAACTGCTGCGAAAGACGAGGAATTCGGCAATAAACCCGATCATTCCCGGCAGTCCCGCACTCGCCATCACGCCTAAAATCGTCAGCGAACCAATCAAGGGTAAACCGCGTTCGGGATTGAGTAAGCCGACGAGATAGTTAACATCGCGGCTGCCAGTTTTTTTGTAAACTACGCCGACGACGAGGAAGAGAAGCGCAGAAATTAAGCCGTGACCGATCATTTGGCAAACGGCGGCTTCCAAGCTGAGGGGGGTAGTGGCGGTGGCGGCGAGGAGGATATAGGACATATGCGCGATCGAGGAGTAGGCAACGACCTTTTTCATATCCTGTTGCGCGATCGCGGCAAACGCACCGTATAGAGCGCTAATCGCGGCTAAATAGGCTAAATAGGGTGCGAGGACGACCCAAGCATCTAAAAACATACCCACGCCAAACCTTAATAAACCGTAGGTTCCCAGTTTCAATAACACTCCCGCCAGTAGTACAGAAATTGGCGTTGAGGCTTCGACGTGCGCGTCGGGAAGCCAGGTATGGAAGGGAAAGATGGGAATCTTAATAAATAATCCGAGCAGCAAGGGGACGAGCAAAAGGATTTGTTGGCTCAGGGGAAGGACTTGTGCGGCGAGGGGTTTGTAGTCGAAGTTGGGCGCGCCCGTCAGCCAAACGACTCCTAAAAACGAGATTAGGACGAAAAAGCCAGAAATGGAGGTATAGATCAGGAACTTCATGGCTGCGTAACCGCGCCGTCCTCCTCCCCAAATCGCAATCAGGAAGTAAAGGGGAATCAGTTCGAGTTCGTAGAACAGAAAAAATAGGAGCAAATCTTGAGCCAGGAAAGCACCCGCAGCCCCTGCATGGAGGAGAAGGAGTAGGGCGTAGTAAAAGCGTTGGCGCGGTAGGGCGGGACTGCTGCTGTAGATTGCGATCGGAGTGAGGAAACTATTGAGGAAGATCAGCGGTAAGGACAGACCGTCGAGACCGAGATGGTAATTGAGGCCCAACCCGGCTATCCAAGGTAGATATTCAGTGAATTGGGTTTGTGTTTGTTGGGGGTCGAAGCGAAAGCCGAGATAAAGCGTCCACAGGAACAAGCCGCCGGAAATCGCTAAAGCAATTCGGCGCGCTTGCTTTCCCTGCTCATCTTGAGGCCAACAACCGATCGCGATCGCGCCGAGTACGGGAATCCAGATTAAGGCACTGAGCATAATTGAGAATAGATAATTGACAATTGACAGTTGATAACTCGCAACTGACAACTAAGGGCCGAAAGCCGACGACCAATAGGCAGAAATTGCCGCCCACTGTCCGCTGAAGAGTAAGCCGAAGAGCAAAGCGACGCTGGCAACGATGGTCAAAACGTAAAACTGCGACTGACCGGAGACATTATATTTCAGAGCATTGCCGCTGAAAATTGCCGCCAAACCGACGAAGTTCACTAAGCCATCGACGATATAGCGATCGAGCCACGCTGTAAATCTCGAGAAGAGCGACACGGCAAGGACGACAGTCACACCATAAATGCGCTCGATGTATAAATCGTAAGCGAAAAGGTCTTGCAGCAATCGCCAATACTTTTGCGTCGGCCTTGCCCAAGCGCGGTGTAACTCCATCTTTAAGCCGATCGCGAAGCCAATGGCGCTAAACGCAACTAACAGCGGCATCGCCAAGGGAACGACGGCTTGTTCGACTCCGAAGAAGGGCGCAGTAGAACTTAACCATAGCGACCAACGTTGGGGAATCATGAAGTCGAGGAGGGTAACGATTGTTAGGGAAACCATCGGCACGGCCATCGGCCAAGGAGATTCAACCACTCGTCGCGTCTTCATTTGCGATTCGCCTAAGAAGACTAAGCGAAAGACCCGCGTTAAGTTAATCGCACTGAGGAAGTTCACCAAGCAGAGGATTCCCAGTAGCCAGCCAGAGACTTGCCAAGACCCATTAAACCAGCGATTCAGCGTCCAGAACATTCCCAAGGGCAGTAGCGTAATTAAACCGGCAGACCCGACTGCAAACGCTGTCGTCGTGGCGGGCATTCGCGACCACAGGCCGCCCATTTCGGTAATGTTTTGATTGCTGGTGTTAAAGATGATCGAGCCAATGCTCATAAATAGGAGCGCTTTTGCGATCGCGTGGGAGAATAGCAGTAAGAAAGCGATATCGACATGGCCCAAGCCAACGGCAATGAAAACGAGGCCGAGATAGGCGCTCGTCGAGTGGGAAAGAGTACGCTTGATATCGATCTGCGCGATCGCCATTAACGATGCTGCGATCGCGGTTGTTGTGCCGATGATAATTAAAGCCGTCGAAGACACGGGCGACAGCGAAAACACCGGTTGCAACTTAATCAGCACGTAAGCGCCCGCCGACACCACGATCGAATTCCGTAAAATTCCCGCCGGATTCGGCCCCTCCATTGCTTCATCCAGCCACAAATTCAGCGGAAACTGAGCGCATTTTCCCGTCGGCCCTGCAATCAACGAAAGCCCCAATAGCGCCGCTGTCAGGGGCGGTAGCGGTGCTGTTGCCGCCCACTCCTCGAGTTGAGAAAAACTCAAACCCTGCCCGTAGCTCGAAAGCGCCACCACCCCCATCAATAAAATAATATCGCCCACCCGCTTCGTTAAAAACGCATCGCGAGCCGCCGTCACGACTAAGGGTTGCGCATACCAGAACCCCACTAAGAGATACGTTGAAAGCGTTAGAGTTTCGAGTAAACCGTAAGTGAGTAATAGTGAATCGCTAATCGTGACTCCCGACAGTGCTGCTTCAAATAAGCCCATCAAGCCGTAAAAACGCCCCAAAGACCAATCTTTTTCCATGTATCCGAGGGCATAAATTTGAGCCAGCAAGCTAATGCCTGCCACGCCTTCCATCGCACCCAAACTCACGGGCGACAATTCGATCGCCAGAGTTAAATCTAAGTCCGCAACTTGCAACCAGTGCAAAACAATTTTCTGCGGCTGTTGACCCCAACTCACCCAAAAAACGATCGAACCGTGGATAAACGCCAGCACGGTCATGAACAGATTAATGTAAGCTGCCGGTCTCGGCCCGGTTTTGCGGACAAATCCCGCCGACCAGGGTAGCGTGATTGCGGCTCCAATTACCCCGTAGAACGGAATAAACCAACTATTGTGCAAAAGCCATTCACTCATCAACGTCGCTCTTCAAATAAAAATCTCGCCTCGGGAAGGGCTGCCAACGTACCCGACCTGCCGCATCCTCAAAAAATTTTTGGGATATCTCTGGGTCCCTAACCAACATGATAAAGAGATTATAAAACACTGTGACCTCCCCTACAGCCTCCCTTGTTTTTTGAGAAACGACCCCCTCCGTTCCTTAGATTAATTTTTGTTAACACAACCATTTGAAAAAATCATAAAGTCTTATATTGTCAAAGGAACAAAGGTTATCTATGCTTATTTTTAGAATGAAAAATTAATGTCGATGTCCCCGTCGAAGTAACGCTCCTGGTCGGTATTCTAGGTCGCCAAACGGGGAATACTGACAGAGCAGGAATTCATTTTACATTGGGAACTCAAACCCAGCCGCTCGCCTGCCTCTGCTTAAGAAAGCAGAAAAATCGAGCCGAGACAAATAAGAGCGGACTCTCGTTCGATTATGATTTTTTGAGAGCGTCACAGCGCTGTGTTCGCTTGGATTCATGGAGTTTAAAAAATGTCAATTGCAGTAGGAATGGTAGAGACTTTAGGCTTTCCCGCCGTTGTGGAAGCCGCCGATGCGATGGTAAAAGCCGCTCGCGTCACCTTAGTCGGTTATGAGAAAATCGGTACGGGCCGAGTGACAGTGATCGTGCGCGGCGATGTGTCGGAAGTTCAGGCTTCCGTCGCTGCGGGAATTGAAAATGTTAAGCGCGTATCGGGCGGAGAAGTTCTCTCTCATCACATCATCGCTCGCCCCCACGAAAACTTAGAATACGTTCTGCCGATTCGCTACACCGAAGAAGTAGAACAGTTTCGAGCGTATTAATGCGAGAGGTATAGAGGGCATACTTCCCTCTATACATCTGAGTATCCCTGAAAACTTAGGAGAAAGAAAAAATGTCAATTGCAGTAGGAATGGTAGAGACTTTGGGCTTTCCTGCCGTTGTGGAAGCCGCCGATGCGATGGTGAAAGCCGCTCGCGTCACCTTAGTCGGCTACGAAAAAATTGGTACGGGCAGAGTGACGGTGATCGTGCGGGGAGATGTGTCGGAAGTCCAGGCTTCCGTCTCTGCGGGAATCGAAAACGCCAAGCGCGTTTCGGGCGGTCAAGTTCTCTCTCATCACATCATCGCCCGCCCCCACGAAAACTTAGAATACGTTCTGCCGATTCGCTATACCGAAGCGGTCGAACAATTCCGGGAAAGCGTCAATCCTCGACCGATCCAAAGACGGTAAGGCATAGAATATCGATGCAAATTGCCATCGTTCGCGGCACAGTCGTTAGCAGTCACAAGCTTCCCGGGATGACAGGAGTGAAATTGCTCCTGGTTCAATTTGTTGACGAACAAGGGCAGTTATTGCCTCGGTATGAGGTAGCAGCGGATCGGGTGGGTGCTGGTGCGGACGAATGGGTTCTCGTCAGTCGTCGCGCGGTTGCGCCTTACCCGGAAGAAAGCGATCTACGTCCGATCGATGCAACAGTTGTCGGAATTATCGATACGGTTTCGGTCAATAACGACCTACTTTATAGCAAACGAGAAGAACCTCGCTATCGCTTAATGTAAATCTAGGTGAATGAGTTGCGTGCGTCGGAAGCCCCCGGCGACGAGAGGCGAAAGTGACAACTTTGAAGTCGCCCGCAAATTCGACAACGCACGATTAATTTTAGGAGGAATATTGAGAATGGCGGTCCGCACTAAAGCGGCTCCCCCGACTCCTGGGTCGAGAAGTTCAGCCGAGCCAAAACTTAATGAATCGGCTTGCGTTCATACCTCCTGTGATTTGATTGGAGATGTGCGCGTGGGTGCCGATGTGCTTATCGCGCCCGGTACTTCGATTCGCGCTGATGAAGGCTTTCCGTTTTTTATTGGCGACGGGACGAACATTCAAGATGGAGTCGTCATTCACGGGCTGGAACAAGGTCGAGTCATCGGCGATGACGGAAATAACTATTCTGCATGGATAGGTAAGAATACTTGCATTACCCATTTGGTCTTAGTTCACGGGCCGGCTTACGTTGGGGACGACTGCTTTATTGGCTTTCGCTCCACCGTTTTTAATGCAAGGGTCGGAAACGGCAGCATCGTGATGATGCACGCCCTGATTCAAGATGTGGAAATTCCGGCAGGTCGATATGTACCTTCCGGTTCTGTGATTACCAATCAACAACAGGCGGATCGCCTGCCCGAAGTGCAGGAAGTCGATCGCGCCTTTGTCCGTCACGTTGCGGAAATCAATGAAGCCCTGCGCGCGGGGTATCGTTGTGCGGAAGCCCCAGCCAGCCACCGGGCTTTTTCGGGGCAGTCCGGGTTGAAAAAAAGCGCGCGAAACGGCTCTGAATTTGGAGCCGATCTTGGTGTAGAACGCAAGGCAGCGTCCGAAAGAAAAATGAGTTTGAATGCAGAAACAGTAGAACAGGTGCGCTCGCTCCTGAATCAAGGCTACAAAGTCGGCACGGAAGTTGCCGACAAGCGACGCTTTAAAACGGGTTCTTGGTTGAGCGGACCTTCCTTACAAGGTCGCGATAACCAAGTTTTAGCAGATTTAGAAGCTTGTCTGAGCGAGCATGAAGGGCAGTACGTTCGCTTGGTCGGCATCGACCCGAAAGCAAAAACTCGCGTGCTGGAAAGTATTGTCCAGCGTCCCGGCGAGTCGAGCAACGGTCGCGTCTCAGTTGCGAAGAAAGCTCCAGCCCCCTCCATGTCGGTCTCAAATGGCAGCAATGGTAACAGCAGCATCACTCCTAGCCAAATCGCTACCGGCAATTTGGACGAAAACGTGCGATCGCTCCTGACCAGCGGTTATAAGGTGGGAATCGAACACGCCGATAAGCGCCGCTTTAAAACCGGCTCTTGGTTAGTCGGTCCGACATTCGACGGAACCCAGACCCACCAAGATAAAGTGCTGGCAGGTGTTGAAAATTGCTTGCGCGAGTTTGAAGGAGAATACGTGCGATTGGTGGGGATTGACCCGCGCGCTCGCATTCGCGTCTCGGAAACGATTATTCAGCGTCCCGGCGAAACAGCTAGCACTAAAAATCACCTTCCTGTGGTTGCCCGCCCGAGTAGCAATGGCTCGGTCGGCAACCGCGTCTCGGCGAACGGCGATTTGGAAGAAAACGTGCGATCGCTGCTGGCGAGCGGTTATAAAGTCGGTCTTGAATATGCGGACAAGCGCCGTTTTAAAACCGGTTCTTGGTTAGTCGGCTCGACCTTTGACGGCACGCAAACTCACCAAGACCGCGTTCTGTCTGAAATTTACGCTTCTTTGCGCGAATATGAGGGACAATACGTGCGATTGGTGGGGATTGACCCGCGCGCTCGCATTCGCGTCTCGGAAACGATTATTCAGCGTCCCGGAGAAGCGAGCAACGGCAATAATAGTAAGGCTTCTGCCCCTTCGCGCTCGACGAGCAGCTACAGCAGCAACGCCGCCAGCAGCGGTTTGAGTTCTGAAATCGTCGAACAAGTACGCTCGCTATTGCGAGGTGGCTACCGCGTCGGTACGGAACACGCTTCCTCGCGTCGGTTTAAGACGGGTTCTTGGCAATCTTGCCCCGCGATCGAATCTCAGAACGAAGCGCAAGTGCTGGCTGAGTTAGAAGCTTGTTTGAGCGACCACCAAGGCGAATACGTTCGCATCATTGGTATCGATACTCAGACTAAACGCCGCGTTGTCGAAACAATTATTCAGCGTCCCGGCGACTCGGCTTCAGCTTCGACTAAGCACAGTTCCGCTCCGGCGAATGCAGCTAAAGGTTTCGGTCAATCGGCCGCAAGCTACCAAAGTTCGCGATCGACAGCCGCGAATACTCGTTTGGAAGCTGAAGTGGTAGACCAAGTACGGGCGCTATTAAAAGGCGGATTTACGATTGGCACCGAACACGCCGACAAGCGTCGGTTTAAGACGGGTTCCTGGCACATCTGTTCTCCGATTGAATCCAAACAGGAATCGGAAGTGCTGGCGAAATTGGAAGCTTGCATTAAGGAGCATCCAGGAGAATACGTGCGCTTGTTGGGAATTGACTCGCACGCGAAGCGGCGGGTGTTAGAGCAAGTGATTCAACGTCCGTGAAGCGCGCTGGCGAGATAGCGAAGGGGATTAGAGATTGCCCTTCGCCCTCGCTCGCTGTTTATTTTTCTGATGCTATGCCTTTGCAACCTTTGCAATTTATTGAAACCGCTTACGTGCAAGTTAGCGGCGACGTGACCATTCATCCGAGCGTCGCGATCGCGCCAGGAACTATTTTGCGAGCGGCTCCCGATAGCCGAATTGTGATTAAAAGCGGCGTTTGCATCGGTATGGGCGTTGTGCTAAGTGCTTGTGGCGGTGCGATCGAAATTGAAACGGGAGCCAGTCTCGGTCCGGGAGTTTTAATAGTGGGCAGGGGAAAGATCGGCGCGAATGCCTGCATCGGTGGCGTGACAACAATTTTTAATGCTTCGGTCGAGCCGATGCAGATCGTACCCGCTGGGTCGATTATCGGGGATACTTCTAGAACCCTCGATGCAGAAGTTAGCATCCCAGCACCCGAAGCGATCGTTGAAGGCAAAAGACCGTCGGAAATTCCGGTTGAGTCTGCCCCTGAAGCGGTCGAACCGCCTGCTGCATCGTCACCCGCCGAGGAACCGCCCGCCTCGATCGCGCCAAAACCACCAGGAACGCCAGTTTACGGTCAGATCCACGTCAATCAATTGCTCTACACGATCTTTCCGAAGGGCAATTCTATCAATCGCCCCTCATCTGATGGAACTGAATCTTAAGGAATCTCTATCTTTGAACGGTATTGTTGTTGGTTGAAATCTCACTTATTCTTTAACGGTTTGAGTGGGAGAGTCGAGGGAGTTATCGAGTTAAAAGAAAATCGGCAAGCGATCGCTATTGAACGAGGGTTAAAACTGATAAAACCAATTTTTTGAAAAAATTAATTTAATTCTAAGTTAATCGTACTGTAAAGACGGAACAGTGAAACTTTTGGGAAGTTTTTGTTCGTTTTTGCCACTTTAGTTTGGCGAAATATTTCTTTACAATACGAAACTTTTTCCTTTAAAAAATTAATAGAATTTAAAACTAAAGATAGAAGGAAACTTGTAAAAAAAGTGCGATCTAAAAACTTAAGTTTGTGTTAAAATGAAGAGCGAAATTTCAGATCGTCGAGATTCAGGTTGACTCTCAGTTTGAAGAAGCTGGCTAGAGGTTCGGGCATTCCGCAATCATTGAAAGATGAGGCTCGCCCCATTCCAAGGCAAGATTGCAGCACCCCCAGACGAGTTAAACCGCGATCGATCGAGCCAAAGGCAGTTATAAGGAGAGATTGAGGAAATGGTACAAGCCAAATCATCAGCAGGGTTTAAGGCCGGGGTACAAGACTACCGCCTGACCTACTATATGCCGGAGTACACGCCCAAGGACACAGACCTCCTGGCTTGCTTCCGCGTCACCCCCCAACCCGGCGTACCCCCCGAAGAAGCGTGCGCGGCGGTAGCGGCTGAGTCTTCGACCGGAACTTGGACGACCGTTTGGACGGATGGATTGACCGACCTCGATCGCTATAAAGGTCGTTGCTATGACATCGAACCCGTTCCCAACGAAGATAATCAATATTTTTGCTTCATCGCTTATCCTTTAGATCTATTTGAAGAAGGATCCGTCACCAACATCCTCACCTCCTTGGTGGGGAACGTCTTCGGCTTCAAAGCCCTGCGCGCTCTTCGTTTAGAAGACATCCGCGTTCCCGTCGCTTTGATCAAAACTTTCCAAGGACCGCCCCACGGGATTACCGTCGAGCGCGACAAATTGAACAAATACGGTCGTCCTTTACTCGGCTGTACGATTAAGCCCAAACTGGGTCTGTCGGCGAAGAACTACGGACGCGCCGTTTACGAATGCTTGCGCGGCGGTTTGGACTTCACCAAAGACGACGAAAACATCAACTCTCAGCCGTTCATGCGCTGGCGCGATCGTTTCCTCTTCGTCCAAGAAGCGATCGAGAAAGCTCAAGCTGAAACCAACGAAATCAAAGGTCACTACCTCAACGTTACCGCTGGAACCGCTGAAGAAGCCCTCAAACGGGCAGAATTCGCTGCTGAAATCAAAACCCCGATTATCATGCACGACTTCTTCACCGGCGGCTACACCATCAACACCTCGCTGGCGAAGTTCTGCCGCGACAACGGACTGCTGCTGCACATCCACCGCGCTATGCACGCTGTCGTTGACCGTCAGAAAAACCACGGGATTCACTTCCGCGTGTTAGCCAAGTGCTTGCGCCTCTCCGGCGGCGACCACTTACACTCCGGAACCGTCGTCGGTAAACTGGAAGGCGAACGCGGCATCACGATGGGTTTTGTTGACCTGATGCGCGAAGACTACGTGGAAGAAGATCGCGCTCGCGGTATTTTCTTCACCCAAGACTACGCTTCCCTCCCCGGCACCATGCCCGTAGCTTCCGGCGGTATTCACGTATGGCATATGCCCGCCTTGGTGGAAATCTTCGGCGACGACTCCTGCTTGCAATTCGGCGGCGGAACCCTCGGACACCCCTGGGGTAACGCTCCCGGCGCAACCGCTAACCGCGTCGCTCTCGAAGCTTGCGTTCAAGCCCGCAACGAAGGCCGCAACCTGGCTCGCGAAGGCAACGACGTTATCCGCGAAGCTTGCCGCTGGTCGCCGGAACTGGCTGCTGCTTGCGAACTGTGGAAGGAAATCAAGTTCGAGTTCGAGGCAATGGATACGCTCTAATCAAGCCATCGAAGGGGCAAAAAGTAAAAAGCAATACTGTTTTTCTTACCTTTTGCCCGTTTACTGGCTAAAACGTCTGGGGAGGGCAGGTCAGTATGGATTCTAAGCAAGTTGCAAAAGATACGGCCAAGTTTTTGCAGAATTATCTGACCTACCAAGCCGTTAAAGTCATCGTCCAGCAGTTATCGGAGACCAATCCTCCGGAAGCGATTTGGTTGAGTCGATACTCGGCTAGTAAGTTGGAGGATGCCGAAGCTTACATCCAGGGGTTGATGTTGGAGCGAAAAGATTTAGTCCTGCGAATTTTGACCGTGCGCGAACATTTGGGCGAAGCCGTCTTAGATTTTCTGCCTGCAATGGTCAAGCTAGGGATTAAGGATGCGAATATGCAGCACCGCCGCCAACTCTTGGAACGCCTCACCCAGACTCCAGAATTAGAGTCAACCGCCTCGGAATCGGAAAGCGATCCGACCGTGCCGCAAGATGAGTAGGGACATCTTAAATAATTCTGCCCTACACGATAGACCCTTCAATTATTACTTCCAAACAAACGATGAAGACTTTACCTAAAGAGCCGCGTTACGAAACCCTTTCTTATTTACCCCCTTTAACCGACCAACAAATCGCTCGTCAGATTCAATATATGTTGGATCAAGGTTTTATTCCGGCGGTTGAATTTGAGAAGAATCCGAAACCTAACGATCACCACTGGACGCTGTGGAAGCTGCCTTTATTCAGTGCTAACTCACCTCAAGACGTTCTTAGCGAAGTGCGCGAATGCCGTCAAGAGTATTCCGATTCTTATATCCGCGTAATCGGATTTGACAATATCAAACAGTGCCAAACGATGAGTTTCATCGTTTACAAGCCGAACTCTAGCCGTTACTAAGTCGGCTATTTGTTGGGGTTCCGACGGGCATTGTAATGCTCGATAAGGAATAGATATTATCTAGGGGCATAGCGGTGCTATGCTCCTTACTTGTATGCGTATTCTTATTCTTATAGGTTGCTTGCAGGAGCGCCGCTCTCGCGCTACAACTGAATTACAACTTTAAGGGATTGTCGCAATGAGTGAAGATAAGCGTAGCCGGATGACAAAATGGTGGCATCGAGGAACGTTCGTTTTTATGGTGCTTTCCTTGATTATTTCAGCGCTATTGCTCGTTCTCTTTATTTTTGGAATTCCGGGGACGCAGAATGATTATGCTAGGGGTTGGAATCTGGGTTTTACGACGCTTTATTGGTATTGTATTGGTTGCTTGAGTTTGCTAGGGATTAATGGCATTTCAGCCCTAATTTTGAAAGGTTTTTTTCCGACAGTGCGTCGGGTAACGATGTTTGTTTTTTGGTTGTTTTTTGGTTACTCTGCTTTTAATTTCTGTCGAGCATTTTTAATCATTTTCTCAGCGTCTTAGTTTGAATTAATGATGTTGCTCTTATCTCTAAGAATGCCCCGGCATTTAAGCATAGAGTGCTGTATAATTAAACTCGATCGCACGAGTAGGGTAGGTTTTGTCTACCCTACAACAGAGCGAGCTTAGTAAAGCGATTGTAAATCCCGCTAAGTTGCCCTAGCTACTCGCAACTAAGACTTCGTTACTAATCGTTTCTTCGGGTGGCAAACCGAGAATTTCTGCATACATTTTGATGTATTCTGCCGCCGATTTTTCCCAGCTAAAGTCTTGCTGCATTCCTCGTTTTTGTAGTTCTACCCATCGATCTTTGTAGCGGAAACCTTCGATCGCTTTTACCATACAAGTATAGAAGTCGAGGGGTTCGTAGCGATCGAAGCAATACCCGGTTCCTGCGTTATTCATCGGTTCGTGGTAGGAAACGGTATCGACTAAACCGCCGGTACGCCGCACGATGGGAACGCAACCGTAACGCATGGCAAGCATTTGGCTGATTCCGCAGGGTTCAAAACGGGAGGGCATTAGGAACGCATCGCAACCGGAGTAAACGCGGCGCGACAGTGCTTCGTTGTAGAGTAGTTGCACGGACATCCGCCCGGGGAAGCGAGAGGCCATTTGCCACAGTTGGGTTTCGTAGTAGCGATCGCCCGCGCCGAGTAGAATGAATTGGGAGTCGGTATAAGCGAGGAAGCGATCGAGGATTTGTAGGAGTAAATCGATACCTTTTTGCTCGACTAAACGGGTGACAATCCCGGTTAAAAAGGTGCTTTTGTTGACTTCTAAACCGACTTCTTCTTGCAGCGCAATTTTGTTGGCGGAGCGTTTTTCAAGGGTATCGGCGGTAAAGTTTTGAGCGATGAAGCGATCGCGTTCTGGGTTGTAACTCTCGACATCGATTCCGTTGACAATCCCTCGCATTTTACCGCTAATAAAGCGCAGCAAACCGTCCAATTCTTCCCCGTAGGCAGGAGTTTGGATTTGTTGGGCGTAGGTGGGCGAAACGGTGTTAACGCGATCGGCAAATTGTACCGCTGCTGCCATCACATTATGCCCCTGCATATACCACGGACACCACGTCATTTGCTCCAAACGACCGCGCCACGGCCCCTGATACGCTAAGTTATGAATGGTAAAAACGGTGCCGATATCCGAGGTTTCGTGCATCCAAACGGGAATCATTCCAGTGTGCCAATCGTGACAGTGAATAAGTTGCGGTTTCCAATAATTCCACGCAAATTCTGCTGCCCCGTTGGAGAATAAAACGAATCTCCAGTCTTCGTCTTCGCCTCCATAAATTCGCCGCCCTGAAAAAGCGAGATGTCCGAAAAGATACAGCGGTACGTCGGTTCCAGGCAGTTGGGTTTCGTACACGGCAAACTGCTGAAACATGGCAGTTCCCCACCAAATCGGTTCTTTAGGAATCTCAATTTTGTCTGCCATGAAGCCGTAATAAGGCATGAAGATGCGAACGTCATGCCCCATTTTCTTTAATACTTTTGGTAGCGAGCCGACTACATCTCCCATTCCACCGACTTTCGCCAAAGGAGCGACTTCGGCGGAGACAAATAATATGCGCATACTGGTTCAGCGTTCCCGTAACGTCCTTGTCCAGTTTACAGCCCTGTTTGGGAAATTAAAAATTAAAAATTAAAAATTAAAGGCAAAATACTTGTGAAAAGGAAAAAAGTTGTCGCGACTCAGTTCTTATGTACTAACTGATGAAAGGATTTTTTGAGTGAGAAGAACAGCCCGAAAATAAATTTTGGACTGTTCTTAACGCAGGCAACAGGTTGAGCAATTATCGCACCTTAAATTTCGCGATCGCAACCAAATTTATCCCGGATGTGGGTATTAAAATATTGTCCCACTGAGGGCGTTTCTTTCAACTCTTTATAAACTTCGGCGGGAACGTCATTATATTTATACGTTCCTCCCCGCTCGAACGTTACCCGCAAGATTTTTTTTTCAGCATCGTAGTCTACTGCATGAATCGCAGTGCTGGTATTCTTTAAGAGCGGGAAGGCAATGACATCGCGAATGCTAGCTGCATTGGTTAATAGCATAACGACGCGATCGATGCCAATTCCCAAACCTCCGGTTGGGGGCATTCCATACTCTAACGCCGCCAAGAAATCTTCATCGACACCTTGCGCTTCTAAGTCTCCGGCTGCCTTTCTTTCTGCTTGTAATTCTAACCGTTCTCGCTGCTCGATCGGATCGGTTAATTCCGAAAAACTATTCGCCATTTCGCGCCCGGTGACGTATAACTCGAAGCGTTCGACTAATCCTTTTTTGCTGCGGTGGGGTTTAGCGAGGGGAGAAATTTCGACGGGAAAATCGAGGACAAAGGTGGGTTGAATCAGACTTGCTTCTACTTTTTGCTCGAAGCATTCATTCAACAGCTTACCTATCGTTTGGCAATCATCGGAAATTTCAACGCCAGCTTCTTTTACCGCCGTTTTAGCAGCAGCAAAATCGGCAAATTGCTCGAAATCTAACCCTGTAGCTTCTTGCACTAATTCGTGCATGGTTGCCCGCCGCCAAGGGGGAGTTAAATCGATTTCTTCCCCTTGATATTCTACTTTTAACGCCCCTAATACTTCCTGCGCTGCCGTTACGATTAACTGTTCTGTCAGCGCCATCATATCGCTGTAATCGGCGTAAGCTTGATAAATTTCAATCGAGGTAAATTCGGGATTGTGTCGCGTTGAAATTCCTTCGTTGCGGAAAATGCGCCCCAACTCGAAAACCTTTTCAAATCCGCCAACAATTAAACGCTTTAAATGGAGTTCTGTGGCAATCCGCAGATACAAGTCCATCTGCAAGGTATTGTGGTAGGTAATGAAAGGGCGCGCATCCGCACCGCCCGCTTCGCTTTGCAGCACGGGCGTTTCGATTTCAATGAATCCTTGTTCGTCTAAATAGCGACGAATGGAAGCGGTAATTTTAGCGCGACGGCGAAAGGTTTCGCGCACGTCGGGATTAACAATTAAGTCAACGTAGCGCTGGCGATAGCGCTTTTCGGTATCTGTTAAACCGTGCCATTTGTCGGGGAGAGGGAGGAGGGATTTAGTCAGGATGGCGTAGTCGTTAACGTAGACGGAAAGTTCGCCTTTTTCGGTACGCTTAATCGTGCCTTTTGCGCCTAAGATATCGCCGACATCGGTAAGTTTTGTGAGGTTTTTAAAGGCATTGGCGAGGTCGGACATTTTGGCATCAATGCGCTTTTTGTCGAGGTAAAGCTGAATCGTACTGGTTTCATCTCGAAGCTCGAAGAAGGCGAGTTTGCCGAAAACGCGCCGCGCCATAATCCGTCCCGCGATCGCGACTTCTACTTCGACTTCTTCACCGCTGGGAAGATCGGCATATTTTTCTTGCAGTTGGGCGGCAGTATGAGTGGATTCCCATTGATAGGCGTAGGGGTTCAATCCCAAAGATTTAATTTGCTCGACTTTCTCCAATCTTGTAGCGCGAATATCTTCTAAAGTTGAGGCGTGTTGCGATTCGGGTTGAGATGGATTCGAGGACATATTGTTTGAGATTTAAGAATTGACTTTGCTGCCAACAGTTCGAGCGAACTCTCTTTTCTCTATTATACAAGATAGTGCGACATTTTTCTAGGGTTAAATTGCTTTAAAGCTATGCCTAATCAAGAAATCGGAGACGAGCATAGCATGGTTCTGTAGCGGCGGTGAAATGAACAACCCCATTGTTCGAGAAAAGTCACTTTAGCTTGCTGCCGGTTCTCCCGTACCAAGCTCTGTATACTGCCGAACTTCCGGCTCGTGAAATGCCAAAATAATATCTTGTTTCGGAACGCCCATTTCTACCAGTCGATGGAAAGAAAGTTGCATAAATCGACTGACGCACGGCTAAATAAAGTTCGCGATCGGGTTCTATTTTTTTCAGTGCATCCCGATAGTTAAGGCATTGTCCTAAGAGACTATTTGTAAACCTTTTTTAATCAGATCTGTAGAGACGTTGTATACAACATCTCTACAGTCCAACCATAGGGTAGGTAGTCGCAGATGTAATATTCTCACCCGTTTTTTTCTAACACAGTTCTTACGACATCATGAAAGCGATCTTTTCCCATGTAAAAGTTTCCTCGCAATTTCTAAAAAATTAGACTTTACCGGCTTCTAATACTTGTGCTGCGGTGAGTTTTAAGCCTGGAAAAGTCGTAGAAGCGATCGCGTCGTTGCCCTGAAACGCCGTTTCTTCGTAGAATCCATCCACTAAAATCAAGACTGTCACTTTAGCGCGATGGGGGTCAACAATCCAGTATTCAGGGATTCCTCGTGCGGCATATTCCGATCGCTTGTAGCGGTAGTCCCGATCCTCGTTCGCTTTACCGGGAGAAACAACTTCAACCACTAAAGCTGGCGGTGGCATATCCGAAGTAATGGTTGCGCGTTTGCCATCAATCGCGGCGAAAAGTTCCTCGGTTAAAAGCATTAAATCGGGCAGTCGAACGCGGGAACGATTGCCACTGACGACAATTTCTGTATCTTTGCAACAAATCAAATAAATAGGAACGAGTTTGAGGAATTCTGAGAGGAGATAAATTGCAATCCGGTTATTTAAATTGGATTCTGGAGGTATTGGTACTAACTCTCCATCGATAAGTTCGTAGGGGGTATCCGTACCGTCGTCATAAGCGAGGTATTCTTCTAAGGTGAACCTTTTTGTTACGGTTGTGGCTGTCATCGCGATCGCCCCTTAAAACGACTGTAGACTCAATTATATCGTCCAGTCTCGTCCCTCATTTTTTGTGGACTGTAGAGACGTTGTATACAACGTCCTTGCGGTTGCTAGCGTTTCACACCCACGACAACCGCATTACATTCCCAAAATCCGGTGTTATACTTGCGCTAATTTACAAAAAGAGCAATGGGTCATTACTAACGACCCTCTAAAGTTTAAGTTTGGTAGCATCAACTTTAGGGACGACTTACGCTGACGTTGCGTCAATTTCGCTCAAAAGTTGAGTTGCGAGCGCGTATAATTCTTCATGGCAGCGCCCGTTACTCGCCATCAAACCTCCCCATTGCGACGCATCGCCGCTGTTATAAATTAAGTCTTCTCCCTCGAAGCTGGTAAATTTTCCGCCTGCTTCAGTGAGAATAAGTTCGGGGGCGGCAAAGTCCCAATCTTTGGGTGCAGTTTTACCGGAAAGGGAGATATAAACGTCGCAGTTGCCATCAACAATGGTAGAAATTTTACCGCCAACGCTGCCCATAAAATGTCGTTCTTTAAAGGGCATTCGTTCGAGCATTGTATTCAGGCGTTTGTCGCGGTGGCTGCGACTGGCTATCATTGAGAGATATTCAATTTTAGCGCGATCGCTAACCGATATCTGCTTTGGGCTGCCGTCCCGCATTTCGACATAACTCCCTTGTCCTTTGGTGGCAAAATAGAGTTTATCCGCTTCGGGAATGCCGACAATCGCAACCATCGGTCTTCCCTGATAGGCAAGGGCAATATGAAGGGCATATTCGCCCGTTTTATCGATAAAATCCCGCGTACCGTCGAGAGGATCGATAATCCAAACCCAATCTTTTTCAATCGCACCTTTTTGATAGGTTTCCTCGCTAAGATAGCCGAAATCGACTTCTTTAAAGGCAGCTTGTAACTGCTCGAGGATGTAATGGTTGGCAGCGAGATCTGCTGCGGTGACGGGGCCGTCTTTTTTATCTTTGACCTCTAGGGATGGCGAACCCGCTTCGCCCCGATAGTAGGCCCGAAGAATATCGATCGCGCCCCAACCGATTTTACGCGCGATCGCGGTAATCTCGGTTAGAGCTTCCGGTTGATTTTCGTTTAAAGATTCGATTCTCAATTGTCCATTATCCATTGTCAATTATCAATTATCAATTACCAATCATTCTTTGTGTCGAATTCGCTCGTACAACTCATCGTACTCATCGCCGGGATTCGTCCAAGAATAATCGCATTGCATCCCTTGAATCGCTAAATTTCGGAACAATTGCGGATTTTGATAATACAAATCGAAAGCCCGTCCTAATGCCGATTCTAAGGCGTAACTATCGTTTTCGTAAAAGACAAAACCATTCCGTTTCTCGACGGGGTGTTCTTGGTCGTAATCCCAGTCAAAAATCGTGTTCAACAACCCGCCAACCCCGCGCACCACAGGAACCATACCGTAGCGCAAACCAATCGTTTGCGTCAGCCCGCAAGGTTCGTAATTACTGGGAACAACAATCATATCCGCCCCGGCATAAATCAGGTGCGAAAGTTCTTCATTGAAGCCCAATTCGATATGACAATCGGGATTACTATTCAAGAACTCTTTTTCGTGGCGGAACCAACTATCAATTCCCGGTTCGGTTGCCGACCCCAACAGCACGAACTGCGCCCCCCTCTCAAGGGCGTAATACATCGCATGATGAACTAAATGTACGCCTTTTTGATGGTCGAGACGACCGATAAAAGCAACGAGGGGTTTTTCGGGGGCATCGCGTAGCAATAACCGTTCGCGCAGGGCTTTTTTGTTGAGAGACTTGCTATCGAAATCATCATAGCTGTATGGGTGAGGCACGTAGCGATCGCTCTCCGGATTCCAGACCTCATAATCAATCCCGTTGAGAATGCCGCTAAACTTGTAGTGGTGCAGCCCCAAAGTCGGTTGCAGCCCGCACCCCACCGAAGTAAAGCGCGCCTCCCACGCATGATGCGGCGAAACCGTATTGACGTGGTTGGAATAAACAATGCCGCCCTTCATGAAATTAATGGCATTGTGGTTATTATCCCGCAAGCGTTCCGGGCTGTAATAATAGGCATCGTTATTTAACCCCGTTGCCCGCAAGGTTTGTTCGCTCCATACGCCCTGATGTCCGAAATTGTGAATCGTGTAGCAAATCCGTTGATTCGCCATTCCGTGCCACTTATAAATCTCATACAGCAGCACCGGGATTAACCCCGTTTGCCAATCGTGACAGTGAATGATATCCGGGCGTTTATTGCTGGCGTGCAAAAACTCAATCGCCGCCCTGCTAAAAAAGGCGAAGCGGATTTGGTCGTCGTTCTCGCCGTAGTAACGACCGCGATTAAAGAAATTATCTTGGGAGTGGGGTTGAATGAAGAAACACAACCGTCCGTGAACCCAACCGCAGTATACCGAGCAGTGAACCGCGCTATCGTACCAAGGAACCCACAAATTTAGGTAGGCATCGTGCAACCCCCAGATATGGTCGTACCTCATGCAATCGTACATGGGCAGGATCAATTCAACGCAATGACCCCGGCTTTCCATTTCACGACTCAATCCGTAAACCACGTCGCCTAACCCGCCAGCTTTGATAACGGGGGCGCATTCCGATGCAATTTGTACGATGTACATAAATTTTTTGAGTCAAACAACAAACTGACTTTTCTTAAGCGCTTTGCTCGAGCAAATTTTGATAATTAAGGGAGCATTATCGCGCTATCGGGGTCAAATTGTAAAGAGATGTTAACTCTGTCGAGCCGCAACGCGCTTGCGGGCGAGGTTCGGGGTTAGCTCTCAGACGAATTTAGCACGAGCCTCGATAAATCCGCTCGGCTTGCTCGGCAGATAGCCACGTCCCCGCCGAAGAACCATTGTTGGGCGATCGCGACGATTCCGATGGCATGGGACAAGCAGCCGCCTTCGGTTTATAATGCTCGGGTATTGGTTCGAGGGAACTCAGTTGGGCGCGATCGCTTAATAACGCTTCTGGGTCGAGCGCTTCTAAGGGACTCGAAGGCGCAGTGTAAGCATGGCGCACTGGGTCATAGGCATAAACCGACCCAGTATTAATGTGGTAAACCCAAGCGTGCAGCGAAAGTTTGGCTTGGCGAATGCGCGAGTGAACGATGGGATAAGTCCGCAAATTTTCAATTTGAGTGAGAACGTTTTCTGCGGTGGTAATATCGAGCAGTTCGTCCCCTTCGACGGTTGAATAATTTTCCTTAATGAGGCGGCGAGTCGCTTCGCCTTGCTTTAGCCACTCGTAGACTAAAGGCATTTTTTCTTCTAACTCGTTCAACTTCAACAGACCTTTCATCGCCCCGCAGTTTGAGTGACCGCAAACAATAATCTGTTGGATGTTCAGTGCTTGCAGGGCGTATTCGAGCGCCGCCCCTTCGCCGCCGTTGGTTGCGCCATAAGGCGGAATCATATTGCCCGCATTGCGAATGACGAAAAGTTCGCCCACTTCAGCATTGACAATCAGGTTAGGATCGACGCGAGAGTCAGAGCAAGTAATGAAGAGAACCCGAGGACTTTGCCCTTGAGCGAGTTGACCGAATAGTTCTTGGTGGCTGCAAAAATAACTGGTTTGGAACTTACGCAAGCCTTTGATTAACTTTTCCATAAGACTGGGGGGTGTCTGAGAAATGCTTCGCAACATCTAATCATATCAAGTCCTGTTGCTTAACATGAGGCGATGTCAGCGGTTGGTGAAAACGGAGTACGATCTAAAATCCGGTTGAATGACCTAAGTTAAGGCTGACGGAGGGACGGCGCTTCGACTTCGCTCAGCGTAACAGGGGACTGGGTGACGGGGAGATGTTTTTAAGTAATAGGCGATTTTGCGGATATTATATGACGGGATCGAAAATCCGATAGTGTCGTGGCAAGGCTCGATATTTAGGTTTTACATCGAACTCGCATCGGTCTTATTTTCCTTCTTCTAAAGAATTGGTTCTGCCCCCCAACTTCTCGATCTCTGCTTGCACTTCTGGGGGCAATTCTCGCACGAGGCGAAACTCAAAACGTTTTGTCGAGACACTTTCGGCATATTCTGGCGTAAGGAAGATTGCTGAGTTGTCTGCTTCGTCGGTTAACTGTGCAACCATCCCCAGCGCGATCGCTTTGAGATAGTTGCGAACGTCGTAGGCGGCAAAACCGACGACTTCTCCGCCGGAATAGGGCGTTTCGGGTTGACCGGCTTGGTCGGTGGTCGTAATCGGATCCTTGACGCTGAGGTGCGTCCCGCCGAGAGCGCCTACCAACCATTTTGGGGCATTGAGATGGGTGAAGGGGATAATTTGCTCGGCTAGCGCGGGCGTGGTTTTATCGGCGGATTCCGCCCAGAGTAAGGTCGGAATTTTGATTTGCGCCAGTCCGGTGTCGCCAAACAGGAGTGAAGCGCTCGGAGAGAGGGCGATAACGGCTTTGACGCGATCGTCTCGCAGTTGGTAGCGGTTTTGGGGTAAGTCTCGAACGACGCACTGGGCAGCAATTCCTAAGTTACCGGCTAAGAGGTTTTGGTCTTGGCAGCGCTGTTTGAGGGTTTCGAGTTGCAGTTCGCCCCCAGCAATCGAAAGAGCGGTTGCACCGCCCAAGGAGTAACCGACGACTAAGACGTTTTGGGTGTTGAGTTTGCCGTTCAAGGTTTCTGAGTTTTGGTTGAGGCGCGCGAGTTCGTCGAGGACAAAACTGAGATCGCGCGGACGCTCTAAGAGTTCTTCCCCCGATAGAAGTTTGCCTTCCTGCATGAGGGAGGCGAGACGAGCGAGGTAAGCGGGATCGGTATCGAACAGGGAACCGCTGGGTTTGTTGAGAACTTGGCGCAGGTGGGCTTCGTTGCTACCGGGATGTTCGGGGACGGCGACGACGTAACCGTGGGAGGCGAGGTGTTCGGCGAGGTAGGTGAGTTCGCGTTCGACGGAGAAGAGTCCGTGGGTGAAGAGGATGAGGGGTTTGCGATCGCTGGCGGCGGCGGGAAGGTAGAGTTTGAGGGGGATATCGCGATCGCGCTTTGCGTCGTAGAGTTGCAGGTTTTGGGTAGTGACTTGCTCGGTTCCGCGCTGGGTGGGATCGAAGGGGAGGTCTAAGTCGGGGCGATTGGGCGAGCGTTGGGGAGAGATGGAGAGTAAAAAGGCCTGCGTTTGCCAAAAGGGAGCGTTGAAGATTTGGAGGGTGTTAAAGGCGAGATCGAGGTCGAGAACGAGGTCTTCTTGGGGGTAGGCTTCGAGAAAGCCGACGATGGAGAGATCGGCGTTGCGAACGGCGGAAATTAGGATTCTTTTGAAGAAGAAGTATTCGATCGCGCCGTCTTTTTCGGCAACTTTCGCGATCGCTTTTACCACTCGTTCGCCGAGATCGGTTTCTAGGAAGTCTGCCATGCGATCGGGCGAAATCGGCAATTTGGCACGTAGGGCGGCTAAGGCGCGATCGCGTTGCTGCGGCGATAACCCTCCCGCAATCCGCTCCAAACTCGGAGACAATTCCCCGCTTTGAGCTAAATCGGCAATTTCCTTGACTTTAACGACTTCTTGTGAATCTCCCCGACGCAGAACGATTTGTTCCGCCGCCCGCACGGGTGAGTTGCTCAAACTGAAGGCGGTTAATGCGCCCAGAATCCAGAGATGACGATGTTGCTTTGGCATTTGCTTTGCTTCTCCCTCAATCCACCGCGCCTTTATTGTGGCACGTCCGCGCGATCGAATCTATTAAATTAAAGCTTAAAACCTCACAAACGGGGCTTCTCCCTAGCCATTCTCGTTCTCTTCTCGATAAACTTATAAAATTCGCTCAACCCTTATTTTTTTGAGATGAAATATTGGAACGAAACTCTTGCCGTCGCTCAACGCATTCTCATCGAACTTCTGCGTCGCCGTCGCAGTTTGGTATTTTGGGGGATTTTTCCGATTTTTCTGTTGTTAATTAATGGCTATATCGTGGCGGAACGGGCTAAACTTTCTCTCGCCAATGCGATGACGATCGCGGCTCCTTCCACTTTAATTTGCGCTGCTCTATTTTTTAGCTGTTTGGGGGGAAGTGTTTCTACAGTGGTTGCAGAACGAGAGCAACAAACTCTCAAACGCTTATTTATTTCGCCGCTGAGCGGAACTTCTTATTTTTTAGGGATTTTTCTCGCTCATGCTTGCATCGGCATCGTTCAATCTTTATTAGTTTACGTGCTTTCGGCTGCTTTCGGGGCAAAGTTCAACGGCTCGATTTTTTTAGGTATCTTAATTATTTTGCTGGGCATCGCTAGTTATGTCGGCGTGGGATTTATTTTAGGCACTCAATTGGCTCGAAGAACGGAAGATGTAAATGCTTTAATTGCAGCATTTGGCGTTCCTTTATTGATTTTGGGGGGAGCATTCTTACCGACTTTTTTATTCCCCGATAAGCTGTTGAAGATTGCACGATTTAATCCGATTTATCACATGAACGAGTCGCTGGTTGGCGTTTGGACGGATGGATCGTTGATTTCCGAACTCAGCCCGCACTTTGAGTTTCTTTGCATTTTTGCAGCAGCAATGGTGGCAGGAGGATGGTTATCCTATTGGCGAATGTTGCGGGTAGAACGGCGATTGTAAGGGGATAGCTCGATCTTTAACTTTAAGGTATTGCTCTGATGAGGAGTAGAGATAGGGATTTTTTTAAAAGGGCTTGATTTTCGGCTTGATTTTGGGTATATTTATTGGATAATGGAAATCTGTGCAAAAATTTTAAAAACGAAACTATTCCCATTATCTAAATAATACCCCTAAAGAGCAAGAAAAACAAGCTTAAAATTCCCCAAAAAATATTTTTCGCGATCGCGCTTCTTCCTCATCCAACTTTTTCATGTTTCTCTACCGTCCCGTCGGCTTACACGAACTCGAATTAATTGCCCGTTCGGGGTTTACTGCCTTTCCGCCACGCTTGCCAGAACAGCCGATCTTCTACCCAGTCTTAAACTTTGAATACGCGGAAAAGATTGCGCGGGAGTGGAACACCCGAAGTAATTCTTTTGCCGGGTTTGTCCTGCAATTTGAAGTCGCGGATGATTATCTTCAAAAATTCACAGTGCAAACGGTTGGAAGCTCAATCTGTCAGGAACTCTGGATTCCCGCAGAAGAATTAAAAGAGTTTAACAGCCACATCCAGGGCAAAATTCAGATTAAAGCAGCATTCTACGGCGAACAATTCGAGGGAGAAGTAAATCCCGAAACAAATTTACCGATCGCGCTGGAAAATTGGATAAGTTCGTAAATAGTCAAATGAAACGTTCCAATTTTTTAACTAATCTTAAAACGACTAAGGATAAGACCGCTCCGATGAAAGCGAGAGACCACAAACCGCAAGCCGCAGCAACCCCAAGCGCGGCAGAAACCCAAATTGCCGTTGCAGAGGTAAGTCCGATAACTTTCAATTCTCCCTTTTGCTCCCGACTCTGGTGAAAAATTTCCCCAGCCCCTACAAACCCAATGCCAGTAGCAATACCTTGAACGACGCGAGAAAGAGCATCGGGACTGCGTTCTGCCTCCCCCGTCAAAATAGGAATGAGGGTAAAAGTCGCCGCTCCGAGACTGACTAAAATATGTGTTCTCAGTCCGCCCGCTTTGTTATCGACTTGCCGTTCCATACCCAGGGCAGCGCCCACTATCATCGCGCCGCCGAGTCGAAGAGCGACACCCAACCAGTCGTGGTGAGAAAGAGCGTAATAAGCTGACAATGTTAGGCGCGATCGCGTGACTTAAACGCCCTATTGTAGCGCATTCAAGCGCTCTCGTTGCGATCTGAGCGACCAACCGCCTAACGATAATCACCCAGCTAAGGAGAAGGAGAATGCCCGTTAATACGAGGGAACCTCGTTCCGCCTCGCTGATGTCGGCGGCGGTTGCCAGTCGGATTTAAGGATGTAGAACAACAGAGAAGGGACGAACCAAAGAACATGAGCCAATCCTGACAAAATTGACTATACTCTATGCTCATTGGTTGTCTAATAGAAATACATCTATGGTAAAATAATGGGGAAGGGAAATTTATTGGCATTAAGGAGAGATTTCGGATGCAGGCAACCCTCCATCAGTTAAAAGTATTTGAGACCGTAGCGCGCTACGGCAGCTTTACAAAGGCGGCAGAGGCGCTATATATTACGCAGCCAACCGTTTCCAGTCAAATCAAGCAATTGGCTGGAACAGTCGGGTTGCCGTTGTTCGAGCAGATTGGCAAACAGCTTTACTTAACCGAAGCCGGACAAGAACTGCTGACTACTTGTCGGGAGGTGTTCGAGCAGTTGGACAACTTCGATATGAAGGTGTCCGACTTAAAAGGCACGAAGCAAGGATGTTTGCGTTTGGGGGCGATTACGACGGCAAAATACTTTGTCCCGCGACTATTGGGGTCATTTTGCCAGCACTATCCAACGATTGATATTTCGCTGCAAGTCACCAACCATCAAAATTTGACGCAGCGGATGCTAGAAAACAAGGACGATCTTTACGTTCTCAGCCAACGGCCGCAAGATGTCGAGCTTTGGAGTCAAGCATTTTTAGAGAATCCTTTAGTGGTGGTAGCGCGATCCGACCATCCTTTGGCGGGGAAACGCAATATCGCGATCGCGCGACTCAATGGCGAACCGTTCATCATGCGCGAGTCAGGTTCTGGAACTCGCCAAGCGGTAGAGGAACTATTCGAGCAGCAGGGCGTTTCGGTGAAGGTACGATTGGAACTAGGGAGCAATGAGGCCATTAAACACGCGATCGCGGGCGGTTTGGGTATTTCTGTTCTCTCCCGACACTCTCTAATCCCCTCGATGTCTTCTGGGGAACTGACGGTGTTAGATGTCGAACATTTCCCGATCCCGCGTCAGTGGTACGTGGCCTATTTAGGAGGGAAACAGTTATCTCCCATCGCCGAAACTTTCCTGCAACATTTGCTGGTCGAAAGCGCCAAATATTCGGCAGAACAGCCCGAATTTCTACATGACTATACCGCCTTATCCCGGAAGCGCGCCTGAAGATCCGCGATCGTAAAAATCGCTTGGAATTGAATTCCTTGGGATTGATAAAATTCAGCGCCGCCCTGTTCGCGATCGACCAAAGCCAAGATGAGATCGACTTCGTAACCCGCATCTCGCAAGCGTTCCACAGCTTGCATTGCCGATCGCCCCGTCGTGACGACATCTTCTAAAACAACGACTTTCGCCCCAGCCTCCAAAGTCGGCCCTTCAATATAGGCCATCGTCCCGTGACCTTTCGCCTCTTTACGAACGATGAGGGCGGGAATCGGATGGCCTTCTAGGGCGGAAATGAGACTAACGGCAGTGACGAGGGGATCGGCACCGAGGGTGAGTCCGGCGACGGCGCGCGCGTCTTCTGGTAATAGCGAGAAGAACAAGCGCCCGATCGCTTCGGCCCCTTCCGCGCGCAAGGTGACTTGTTTGCCGTTAATGTAGTAGCTGCTGCGCCCGCCGGAGGAGAGCAGAAAATCGCCTTCGCGGTAGGCTTGGGTTACTAAAAGCTCGAGCAGGGATTGACGCAGCGCGTCTAAATGGGGGGGGGATGTTAAGGAATTTTGGTTCATTGGAAGGAAAACTTGACCGATCGCTAGGGATGGGCAAAGATTTAAGTACAATTAGAATGCCAATTTGTGGGGAGATGTCATGCTCATGCCATTCAAGAATTTAGTTGCTCTGCTGGCGATCGCGATTCCTAGTGTATTCTCTTCTGCGGCGATCGCTCAAACATATATCAACCCCGAACAGTTTGAACTGATCGACTTCGAGTCGATTCCCGATGCCTTCGACTATTCGATAACGTCGCATTCCGGCGATAGCTTTAACCGCAGTCGCCTCTATAGCCCGGTGCAAACGATGTTTGGTATGCCTTATTTCCTCGATAACGCGATCGCGCGCGATGCTGAAGACGCACATAAACTCTACCGCGAACTCTACTACCTGCAAACCATGAGCGGCCCCGTCATCCGCACCGTCGATATCGCCAATCCCTTCAATACCTCTCTCCGTCTCAATCCCAGTTTTGCAGGACCGCAGGCTCCCGTCCGGGGTAGCGAGTTTCTTTTCGAGGTTGCCCCGCCCCGCTAAAACACACGATCGCGCTTTTAGAGTATGCCATTCCTGAAGCCAGAAGTCGGACTCGATTTTAAGCCTTTCAATTGGGAATCTTCATCGATCGCCCGCTAGAGTGCCTTGCCCGTCCTGACGATGGTAAATATACCTAAAATCATGGCAAAATGAGTTCGTATTGAGCCTCAAACTGCCCCTCGAGATCGAGTATTTGCACTGATGACGCTTTCTAAAAGCATCGGATACTTTTGAATTAGGAAAGCTCAATCAACAATTATACGGGGTCATAATGGGTCAATTAACCGCTTTTCGTAACTTAGTGGGTCATTCGCTAACGGCCGCCGCACTGTCCACTTCAGTTTTGGCATTTGCTCCTAACCGCGTCTCCGCTCAAACAGAGTCTGTTACTTTTAAGTTAGTTAATAATACCGATTTGATTTTAAATGAGTTTTATGCTTCCCCGCCGAGTACGGATGAGTGGGAAGAAGATATTTTAGGAGTCGATACATTAGATTCGTCTAGCTCTGTTCCTATTACAATCAATGACGGCAGAGAGGACTGTTTGTATGACTTTAAAAGCGTCTTTGAAGACGGTCAGGTCGTCGTCAGCGAGAATGTTTATGTCTGCAATGGCGGTCAATATGAGCTAGTAAATTGATAACTTCTGGTACATAACAATTCAAGCCCAGAACATTGGATTTTCCCTTGAAAAAAGTTTTGAGAATAGGTTGCGATCGCGTTAATTCATGAAGCGATCGCTATTTTTTTTGTAGCGGGACTAAGCCCAAATCCGAGCAAAACTGGCTTTATACCAATTAAAAATTAAAAATTAAAAATTAAAAAACTTAGATATATTAGGGATTTCAGCCTCAATATCTGTCGTCCGAACTTGGAGAATTGGTATTAGAACCTGCCCGACTCGATAATATGTGGAAGTAGCGGGACTTAAATACTAATCGTCACGAGATCCCGGCGCTGCGATGGGAAAGACTTGCGATTGGGCGATTTCTCGCGATCGAACTATCTACAAGGAAGGCGGGTTCGATCGACAATCCAGGGTGCAGGAGTTGAACCTGCCTGGGGCGAATTATGAGTTCGCTGCCTAAACCGCTCGGCCAACCCTGGGCAAATCTAAAATTCAAAGTTTGCGATCGAAAATGGAACTTTCGATCTATAATATCATACTCGATCCTCGTAACTATCGAGTAGCGAACCCACCCTCATGAAATTCAACTCAACCGTAGCATTGACATTTGTTTTGCTGATTTTGATGGTCGCTGCGGGCGCAGTCAGCAGTTTGTGGGGCTATGCAATGGGGTACGAAGCCCTCAAAGGCGTAACTCAACCCGATACCAGTCCATCGCGAAAGCTGATTGGTGACAAGCAAGAAACGATGGATCGCAAAGAACTCAAAATTTTACTCAAAGAGCAAGATATTCTCAAAGACGTGAAAGCAGCGATCCGTCGCGGCAACCAAAGTATTAAGGACGGGAAGAAGCGAGACGACGAGCAGGATTCGAGCAAGGACGACAATGAAAATTCTGCCTCAAAAGACGCTGAGGACAAAGCCAACCAGAAAGCCGCTAAGCTCCCAATCGCCGATCGCCAGCAAGATGTAACGATGGAAGTCACTAGCGCTACCGAAGATGGGGGTTCTCTATTGCTCGATGTCAAACTCAAAAATGAAAGCTCCCAACCCGTGCGCTTTCTCTATAGCTTCCTAGAAGTGAAAGACGACCAAGGACGGGTCTTAAGCGCTGTTACCGATGGTTTGCCGGGAGAATTACCCCCGAAGAGCGAACAGTATTCCGGTACGGTAAAAGTACCTACTGCTCTGCTCGAAGGAGCGGAAAAAGTTTCCTTATCTCTGTCGGACTATCCCGATCGCAAATTGCAATTAAACCTTGCCGGTATACCCATTAAGGACTAAATGCTGGTTGCTGGGGATTGGGTGCTTTCTACTGTGACGTTAGAAACCGAACTGACACTTCAACACATTGCCTTCCGGTTATTGGCAGTGTTACTGTTGATTGCGATTAACGCCTTCTTTGTTACTGCCGAATTTTCAATCGTATCGGTACGGCGATCGCGGATCGCTCAATTAGTCGCCGCTGGGGATGTCCCCGCACAAACCGTTCAGTCGCTCCAGCGTAGCATCGAGCGCCTGCTTTCTACCACGCAACTCGGAATTACCCTTTCGAGTCTCGCCTTGGGCTGGATTGGCGAGAGTACGATGGCTAATTCAGTCGTCGAACTCCTCGAACGTTTGCCTCTCCCCGCCGGAATCGAACAGAAGCTTGCCCACTCTGTGGCGATTCCCGCTGCTTTCTTTCTGATTGCTTACCTTCAAATCGTCCTCGGCGAACTCTGCCCGAAATCCGTTGCTTTACTCTATTCCGAGCAACTCGCGCGTTTATTCGGCCCTCCCAGTTTAGCGATCGCGCGTATTTTTAATCCTTTCATCTGGATTCTCAATCAATCTACCCGCTGTCTATTGCGCTTGCTCGGCATTCAGTATACAGGGCAAGAATGGAACAATCGTATCACCCCGGAAGAACTGCAACTGATCGTCGCCACCGAAGGCGAATCGAGCGGACTGGAAGCCGAAGAACGAGAACTGCTCAGCAATGTGTTTGAATTTGGCGAAGTGATTGCTGCTGAAGTCATGGTTCCGCGTACTCGTTTGTGCGCGATCGAACAAAGGGCAACCTTTGAAAGTTTGCTCGAAGAAGTCGTCAGCACCGGACATTCTCGTTTTCCCGTAACGGGAGAATCCCTCGACGACATTCTCGGAATCATTGACTTCAAAGAACTCGCCGAACCCCTCGCTCGCGGTCAACTAACGCCGCAAACGCCTATTCAAGGCTGGATTAAGCCCGCTCGCTTTATCCTGGAAGTTACCCCCTTAAGCGAACTGCTGCCGTTAATGCAGCGATCGCGTTTAGAAATGGTTGTTGTGGTCGATGAATTCGGAGGCACTGCGGGATTGGTCACGCTGCACGATGTCATCGACGAGATCGTCGGGCTGGAAATGCCCCTAGAAGACTCCGAAGAAGTCGCCCTGCAAATGCTAGACGAGCGCACTTACCTCGTGAAAGCGCAGATGGATTTAGAAGAGGTCAACGAACTGTTAGATTTCGATCTACCACTCTCCGATGAGTATCAAACCCTAGGCGGTTTTTTGTTGTATCAGTTCCAAAAAATCCCTACTTTAGGCGAAACGCTCCAGTATGAAAACCTTGACTTAACCGTTGCTGCGGCAGAAGGACCGCGCCTCGACCAAATTCGCATCCATCGTCGCGAACCGGAAATCTTAACCGAAGACAGCGAAGTTTTCCTCTCGGAATTGCCGGAAAGCGATCGCGAGAAAAATGCGGTTGAATTGGGCATCGATCGCTTAGATCGACTGGAAGAATCATAGTATAAAGTCACCCGGTCAGGGCGAGGTCTTAAACCCAGTTTTTTTTGATATATTTAACCGAAACCTTTCTTTTTCTCGCTTCTCTTTGCCAATCGCTTAGCGCGCCCTAATTTTCCCTGCTCGATCGCTAATTTCCTAACTCGCTTACGCTGATAAGCTCGAATTTCTTCTGCAAGGTCGCACTCATTTGAAAATCTTAAGTGCGTAATTGAAATAGAATAGGCTCTATCATTTCCGGGATCTATCCCGCAGATAATCCCACCCATATCCCCAATATAGTGGACATTATCGATTAAAAATTCTTGACTTTTAGGATACTTTTCACCCTGATTTTCTAAATGTTCTAGCAACTCTGGGGTAGCTCGCACGGGAATAGGCAAACGAGCTTCCATTTTTTCCAGTAATGCGATTGCTTGTTCGTAATTGTCAATCATCGCCTTTTTTTATAGGCTAAGAAGATTTTATGAATTTGAGTCACTCTGCTGCAAATAATGAATAAGTGCAATCAGTCCGAGGCGATAACTTGCAGCCCCAAAACCGCTAATCTGTCCGATCGCGATTGGTGCAATATAAGAGTGATGGCGAAAATCTTCCCGCTTGTAAATATTACTGAGGTGAACTTCTACCGTCGGAATCGCCACCCCCGCTAGCGCATCTCGAATCGCAACGCTCGTATGCGTATAAGCGCCTGCATTAATCAAAATACCGCTCTCTTTCCCCCAAGCGGCATGAATCGCATCGACCAATGCACCCTCATGATTGGATTGAAAACAAGAGACATTGACCCCCAGCACTTCTCCTTCGCTACGAAGCTGGGCATTAATTTCCTCTAAAGTGATGCGGCCGTAAATATCTGGCTCTCGCAGACCTAACAGGTTTAGGTTAGGGCCGTGAAGAACCAGAATGCTGAAAGATTGCCCAGCCTCAGCGTTCATCGGTTAGGCTTCAATCTAGTTGCGTCGGGGACGCTGTGGATCGTTGACGGGTATGGGGATTAGCTCTGCTTCGGGTTCCGCCTCTGGCCCTAGTAGAGCTTCGATTAAGCGGCGGCCCCACTCTTTTAGCTTTTCCAACACCGTGTCTATGTAATCCATGCGAACAAAAGGCTCCTGTTCAGACTTACTTTTATTGTACCCAGCAATCTAATATCATCGATTGTTGAGAGTGGCACTCTTTGCAGATTCAATCGACTTGATTGTTAAAACCGCTAGCACTTTAGGGGCAAAGCATTTCAAAAGAGCAATGCTTTAATGTTTTGCCTCGAAACTCTGGATTGTTTAGTCTACCATAACACACTTTTTTATGAAGTGTTACAGATTTCAAGCTGGCATCGCACCCGATTCCACCTGCTAGAGCTTAAGCTAAAAGACGGCGGCGCAGTCTGTCTAGGGCATGACCGGTACTCAAAGAACGGATCGCCGCACGCTCTTTTTCCGTTCCAAAACGGAACTCAAAGACTTCTACTGTTTTATCGGGTGCGGCTAAGGCAATGTAAACTAATCCCACCGGTTTTTCGTCGCTACCGCCTCCGGGACCGGCTACACCGGTAATGCTTAAACCCCAGTCAGAATTGAGGCAAGCTTTGACTCCGAGGGCCATTTCCCGGGCAACGGTTTCGCTGACGGCCCCGTATTGCTGCAAACTTTCAGGGCGAACTCCGAGGGCAGAGATTTTCACATCATTGCTGTAGGAAATAATCCCACCGAGAAAATAGTCCGAACTGCCGGGGATGTCGGTTAACATTGCACCTAAAGCGCCGCCCGTACAGGATTCTGCTACGCTGAGGGTTTCGCCGCTCTCTCGCAATAAAGTTCCGACTATCGAGGCTAAAGTCTCTTCATCGCATCCAAAATAATCTTCACCGGCGATCTCTTGTAATTGTCGCGCGATCGGTTCGATGAGGGCAATGGCTGTTGCTTCCGACTCCGCTTTCGCCGAAACGCGCAATTTGACCAAACCGTAGCTGGCATAAGGGGCAACGGTGGGATTTGTCAAGTCAAAAAAGGGAGCAACTTTCGCCGCGAGCGCCGATTCGCCAATGCCCCAAAATTTCAGCGTGCGACTGTAGATGATATGTTTACCCCAACCCTGCTGTTTGAGCGCGGGAACGGCGGTTTCTTTCCACATGGGCTTCATTTCTGAGGGAACGCCGGGAAAGGTCAAAATCAGCAAATTTTCTCGCGGCTGCCAAACGATTCCGGGTGCAGTTCCCCTGGGATTGGGAAGGATGTCTGCACCGGCGGGAAGCTGGGCTTGTTTGAGGTTATTGGGAGTCATGGTTCGCCCGCGCTGGGCAAACTTTTCGCTGATATCGCGCACGATTTCCGGACGTTCTGTCAGGGGAGTCTCGAAGAAGGATGCGATCGCGTCGTGGGTTAAATCGTCGGGGGTCGGCCCCAAACCGCCAGTAAAAATCAGGATTGTGGAACGGTTGCAGGCGACTTGAATTGCTTGATGGATGCGATCGCAATTATCCCCTACCGTCGTTTGATAGTAGTGCGGAATCCCTAAATCCGCCAGTTCTCGCGCTAAATATTGGGCGTTCGTGTTTGTAATATCGCCCAAAAGGATTTCCGTTCCAACACAAATAATTTCTGCACTCATAAAAATATTAGATTGCGGGCTTTCCCCTCGCATCGCTTACCCCGATCGAAAAATGGAATTAAACAAGGTGGGGGGATTAACGTTAATTCCGTCGCACCTGCATATTGCGCCGCACTTGCCAGCCGACGTAGCACAGCAGCAGCGTTGCACCGAACGCATAAGCCTCGCCGCTAGGAATGCCAGAGAACGCCATCGCTAAACTTCCTACCCACAGCGTCAAAGCATAAATAAACAAAACTGTCAAGCGGTGAGAAATGCCCGCGTTAATTAAGCGGTGGTGTAAGTGGCGCTTATCAGCAAGGAAGGGAGAACGCCCGTTACTGAGGCGCAAAACAATCACTGAGGACATATCGACGATGGGAACCGCCAGGATGAGGTAGGGCAAAATGACAGCAGTAATCGCCGTGCTTTTAACTAAACCAATCGCCCCGACACCAGCTAGGGTAAAGCCCATAAAATAAGCCCCCCCATCGCCCATAAAAATCTCGGCCGGGTTGAAGTTGTAGCGCAGGAAGCCCAAAGCACCACCCGCAAGCGCTGCTACGATTAAGGCGGCTGCGGGTTGATCCATAAATAAACTGACGACTAGCATAACGACGGCGGCAATACCGGATACGCCAGCCGCTAAACCGTCCAACCCATCAATCCAATTAATGGCATTGGCCATGCCCACCAACCAGACAATCGTGACCAAAAGGCTTAAACTCCCATTGATATCTACAAGATTGCCAAAGGGAATAGAAAGGAAGTCAATACTAACGCCCATATTCCAAGCCCCGGCTGCAACAACGGTTTGCATGGCTAGGCGGGAGAGGGGACGAAGGTTGAAAAGATCGTCAGCTAAACCAATACAAAAAAAGCCCGTTCCTCCCAACATTACGCCGAGAATTTCGCTTTTGCGATCGGGAGTTAATCCTGTAAAAGCCCCCAAAAACCAAACCGTAAAGAGGGCTGCAATCGTTCCTACAAAAATAGACACGCCGCCAATGCGGACCATCGGTTTTTGGTGCATTTTACGCTCGTTGGGGCGATCGACGTGACCGCTTTTAAGTCCGAGGGTTTTGACGACAGGGGTGCACCAAAGAACGATGGTGGAGGCGGCAAGGAAGGCGATAAAATGATAAAGGTATTGATGGGCAGGCATTAGGCTTGTAGACCTACAGGGATTCGCACAAAGTCTACATCACTTTGCACCGTTTCGCCTACCCATCCGTACAATTTTTCGGGAATTTTAGAAATAGAGTAGGGGCATAGCAGTGCTATGCCCTCTTCACATAGCACTGCTATGCCCTAAGTTCGGATTGGATTGCCGTGCTAGTGAGTCGAATTAGTTGAAACGATAGCCAACACCGGCTTGTAAGCTAACTGCATCAGCAGGGCTATTTTCATAGGCATTAATGCCCCATTTTGCATCGCCGTAGACCATGACACCATTTAACACTTCGGCTTCGCCACCGGCCACAATCACGGGAGCGTTATCATTGCCGAGGGGAGTCGGTTTGCCGTTGGCTTCGACGAAGGAGTAACCCGCACCGACATAAACGTTGGCGTTCTTAGCAATCGGTTGGTCGTAAGAAACCATCGGGATAATCGCGCTGGTTTCGTCACTGAACAGAACTGCACCGCGAACGGAAACGGGGGCATTGGGGACGGCGACGCGACCTTGAATGTTACCGCCGAAGGTTGCTGCATCGCCGGTTTGTCCGCCGTTGGTTACGCCTGCGGCAATCCCCGCACCGACGTAACTCGCATCGGTTCCGGGTTTATCGACTTCTACTCTATAGGGCTGTGCGGAGGCGATTCCTGCCGAGAGAATGGTTGCAGAGAGAGCGGACAGCGCGATCGCGGATTTCAGAATAGCTTTCATTGTTTTCTTCCTTCACTCAGTCGTGTTTTTTCAGGTCGTTGACTTCATTTTCTATGTCGTTTATCTACCTCAAAAAGTTCCCTGGCTTTCGCTATTAATCGGCAGATTTTTGACAGCAATTCCAGTAAACATAGAGTGGATTGATTGTTATTGAGGGAGCGAAATGCCTCTCAAATCTAACTTTTTCATTGCTGACAATTCCAATGACCGACCCGCCCGACTAAAGTTTCCGTTTCCCGGCGCTAAGTGGACTGTTTTTCAACTGGCACTCATTCCACAAATTTTGAATAAGCTAAGGCGCATTTAAATTGGGTAAACTCAATCTCCCCCTCTCCCCCTCTCCCTCTCTCCTTGTCAGTCCCAGATCGCAATTTAAATGACGAACAGCTTAGGTCTTATTCATTTTCCTGGCGATTGGGCAGTCGCACAAAAAAGGTACTGCCTTCGCCGACAACGCTTTCTACCCAAATTCGACCGCCGTGCTGCTTGATAATTTCTCGACAAATAGCAAGTCCTAAACCCGTACCGCCTTTCTCTCGCGAATCGGAAGCATCGACTTGTTGGAAGCGCCCGAACACTTTTTCGAGTTTATCGGTGGGAATACCGCGTCCTTGGTCTCTAACATAAAAAAGCACCGAGTTTGGCTCGGAGATAACCCCAATCCAAATACTTTTTCCGGGGGTAGAAAACTTAATGCTATTACTGATTAAATTTGTCAGAGTTTGCAATATCTGGTCAGGATCTGCCCATAGGGGGACGGAATCGGGTTCTGCCGAACGCCGCGAAGCGGATGCTAGGAGCGCGCTGCCGTTTACTTCAAGTTGCAGCATTACACCGGCTTCGTCGGCCATCGATTGCATCGATTCGGCTGCTTGGACGATCAGGGGTACTGCATTACAATCTTGCTGCACCATCTTGACTTTTCCGGATTCCATGCGCTCGAGATCGAGAATGTCGTTGAGCAAGCGTCCGAGGCGCTCGGTATTCTTAACGGCAATATCGAGCATTCGCTGACCCTTTTCGCTGAGGGAACCCAAACGTCCGGTAGCCAGTAGTCCGAGGGAACCGCGAATCGAGGTGAGGGGGGTACGCAGTTCGTGACTGGCGATAGAGAGAAATTCGTCTTTCATCCGCTCGACGGCTTTGCGTTCGGTAATATCCATCATCGAAATTAAGTTGGCTGTTTCGCCTTCCCAATTAATCTCTACCGATCGCATCTCGACAACCACGCGGTCTCCTTGGGGGCGATAAATCGGGAGTTCGTTAGCTTCGCTATCGGGTAGCGGCATTCCCAACTCAACTCCGAGCAGTTCGGTTGCAGAACGACCAAAAATTAATTCGGCGGCCGGATTAATAAAGCGTACAAAGCCCTCACCCGTACAAACGATAACTCCGTAAGCATTGTTATTAATGACGCGGCGCAGTTGCTCTTCGCTTTCGCGCAGGGCGAGTTCGGCGCGAGTGCGTTCGGCAATTTCTTGGCTTAGCTGACGGTTGGCGGTTTGCAGTTCGGCGGTTCGTTCTTGGACTCGTTCTTCGAGGCGGTCGAGCAGTTGCGCTTGGGAGAGGGCGATCCCAATTTGGTCGGCGAGTTGTTGGAGGAGTTCGATTTCGTCGTTATGCCATTTACGCGGGCGATCGCATTGATGGACAATCAGGCAGCCCCACAAGCTCTCTTGAGTAAAAATCGGGACAATCAGTTTAGCTCTAACTTGAAAGCGCTGTAAGATCGGCTGTTCTGCTGCCGGTAATTCTGCCGAGATTACGTCATCAAAAATGACTGCTTTCCCTTCTAAAAATTTTTCTTGGTAGTCGGCGCAGAAGCAGGGAAAGAGGAGGTTAGCGGTTTGAACCGACGCTCGATTGGGGAGGGCTGCTTCTTTAACGACTTTCCCAGCTTGTTCGCTCAGGCGTTCGACAATGAAGACGCGATCGGCATTAAGCAGGGTTTGAATCTCGGAAACGGTAGTCTGAAGAATCTCTGCAATATCGAGGGAACGACGAATTTTGAAGGCGAGTTCGGAGAGGAGTTGCAAGCGTTGGTAAGCGCGTTGGAGTTGCAGTTCGGTCTGAACGCGCGCGGTGATATCGATCCCGACTGAAACCGCAGCGGTATCGTGCTGGTATTTTTGAGCGACGATCAGGTAGTTGCTTGGCGAGTCTTCGCTACCAAAGTTGATGGTTTCTGAGGTGGAGGAGGCAGAGGTTTGAAAAAAGTGTTCGATGGAGCGGGTGAAGGGAGAGTTGGGGGTGATAAACCCGATGGGTTGACCGACAAAATCTTCGGGGGAGAGATTGAGGGAGTTGGCGAGTTTGCGGTTTACGCCGAGATAGTGAAGCGATAAACCCTCGCCGTTGTCGTCTTCTCCGATTGTAATCCAAGAAATAAAGCCAGGAACGGCATCTAATACGGCTTGTAGCTGTTCTTTGGCTTCTTGGAGCGCTTGTTCGGCTTGCTTGCGTTCGGTAATGTCGTGGGCGATGCTCAAAAGCTGATAGATTTCGCCTTTGCGATCGATGAGGGGAACGTAGGTGAGAACGAAGGTTCGCCTGCCGAAGTGGGGAAGGGAAACGGTGCATTCTCCGGTTTGAGGCTTCCGGGTCGCGATCGCGCTTTCGAGTAAGGGTTGCAGAATCGAACTGACTTCGCGTGGAAAGATTTCGGCATCGGTACGACCGAGCAAATCTTCGACCGGTTTATTGAAAATCCGAATTCCTTCAGTATTCACGAACTGATAGCGTCGATCGCGATCGTAGATGGCAAAGATATCCGGAATATTATCGACGGCAGAGCGAAATCTTGCTTCCGATTTGGCGAGTTCCGATTGGGCGGTGATGCGCTCGCTAATTTCTTGGCGCAGGATTTGGTTGGCATCTCGCAGTTGGGCGGTGCGCTCGTAGACGCGATATTCGAGTTCGGAGGCTAAAGTCTGCAATTCCGATTGCACTTTGATGCGATCGCTAATATCCCGAGCGACGATTAATACTGTATTGGCTGAGAGGGGAGAGAAGCGTCCGTCCAACCAAATCTCTCGTTCCTCAATCTTCATGCAATACTCGACGTGGGTTGTCTGGTACTCGTCGAGTGTTTGCGCGATCGCTGTCAGTAAGCGATCGGCTGTCTGCTGCGGTAGCACTTCGTGCAGCGTCGTCCCTACCTTTTCCCGGAAGGGTTTGGTTGGGGATGTCGCGTTGGTCGGTGCAACCTTCAGACAGCGCCCCTGGCGATCGCGGATCAGTACCAGGTCGTCCATTGCCGCAAATAGCGCTCGCAGTTCGGCTTCCGCTTGCTTTTGTTGCATCACCGTTCCTAACTGCGTCGCCACTGAAGCGACTAATTCAGCTAAGCGCTCGTCTTCTTGGCGTGCATCAGAAGTTGAATGCTCGAAATGGAGAAACACTAGCACTGCAAGAACCCGTCCCGCCAACCCTTGTTCTGGGATGGGCGCAACCACAATTGGCACCGACAAACCGACGCTTAAGCCACAGGCAACCGCTAATTTCACGCGATCGCCCAAACCCTTTACTGACAACGTTAAATCTTGTAAATATTCGGGCTGTCCTTGTTCCCAAGCCCGTCCGGGTATGCCTTCGCCGGGAGCAAACGTTAACTGTTCGCTGTAAGAGCGGAAACGCTGGACGGCGGCATCGCTGTCTCCCCTCAGTCCGTTCGCGTACCAAGCCGGACTGCATTCTAACACCGTCCCATCAACGCTTGGAATCCAAGCTTCGCCATAGCTCCAGCCGCTAGCCTCGCAAACCTGTTGGAGCGCCCGTGCTAAAGCACTATCGAAGTCGGGGGCTTGACTGATAGCTTGAGTCACGCTTAACAGCAGTTGAGTTTCTTCTTTGGCTTTCTGGCGTTGCTGTTCGATGCGATGCCCTGCCACGAATTTCCCTAAGCTTTGGGCCATCAATTCAATAATTTCTCGTTCGTGGGAGTGAAACTCTTGCGATCGTATATTTAGGTCGGCAAAACACAGAGTTCCATAAAATTCGCCATCCACCCAAATTGGCGTTCCTAAATAAGATTCAAAGCTCAATCCCCGTTGGTAGGCGGGATGGCGGCTTAAGGTGTCGCTTTGACCGATGTGGGCGCAGGCAATCGTCTGTCGCAGGCGCGCGACTTCCCCGCAGTAAGTTTCTTGCATTGCAACTTCTGCCTTCACTTCGAGGTGTTTGATGTTGGAGCGAACTGCCTCGATCCGGTAGGTATTTTCTTGAAAACTGCTGACGATTCCCGTGGAAAATCCTAAGATTTGACAGCCCGTTTGCAAATAATCTTCGGCTAACGCTTCAAAAGTGTCATAGGTGGTGGTGTTGAGGCGATGAAGCTGCTTGAGGTTAGTGCTAAAGGTTTCGAGTTGGTCGTTTTTTAAGCGCAGTTGCTCGCGGGCGAAGCGCAGGCGCAGTTGATTTTCGACTCGGGCGAGAACTTCTTCTTTACGAAAGGGTTTGGAGATATAATCAACCCCCCCAACCCGAAAGGCTCGCACTTTATCGACGGTTTCATCAAGGGCGCTAATAAAAATGACGGGAATGTCTCGGGTGCGCTCGTCGGCTTTTAGCTGAGTACAGACTTCATAGCCGTCCATGTCCGGCATCATGATATCGAGCAGGATCAAGTCCGGAGGCATGGTTTGCGCGCCGGAAAGGGCAAGTTTACCGTTGATGGCGGGCCGCGCTTCGTGTCCCCGCTGCGTTAACATTCCGACTAATAAGCGCAGGTTAGCCGGCGTGTCGTCAACAACGAGGATACTGCCTTTGACTGAGTGATTTTCCTGATTCTCCATTCTGCACTTCTGCTGACCCTTTACCAATTGTTAAGAATTGTTGAGTTCGCTATTCGATCCCAAGTAATGTACGGTAACGATCGCGATCGCGTTTTTCTCCTCGCTCGTAAAAAAAACTCGCCATTCACGGAGTTTTCACGTTTTAACTCTAGACTAGAGCTAATTTGAGTCAACTTAACTCTAATCAATTAATCCGCCAGAGAGCAACTTTTACAGGAAATTATAGCCATGAGAGCGATCGGGGATGTAACAGGTGCAAGGAGCAAACAAAAATCTTATCGGCCTTTAGAGGGTCAACCGAGCGCTGCTACTCCTGCAACAATCAGCTACGAACTGCGAACCCCGCTTACCTCAATTCAGGGTGCTTTGGGCCTGCTTCTCAGCGGCAAGATCGATATCAACTCCGAAAAAAGTCAGCGCTTGTTGGCCATTGCAGCGAATAATGTCGATCGCTTGTTGCGCTTGCTCGCAGCGCTGGAGAAGGATAAGTGTACGGCAATGCCAGTGCTATCGGTTGCCGATCTCGAGCGCCTGCGATTGGCTGCTGATTTCTACTCGGCTTTAGAACGCAACGAATTTCAACTCTACTATCAACCCGTTGTTTGCGCGAAGGCCGGACGCATTATGGGGTTTGAAGCCCTCCTGCGCTGGTATAATCCCAGACGCGGCTTTATTTCGCCTCAAGAGTTTATACCCATTGCCGAAGAAACCCGCGCGATTGACCGTTTGGGACTTTGGGTTCTTCGCCAAGCGTGCCGCCAGTTGCGCCAATGGCAAGATGAATTTCCGGGCTATCCTCCCCTTACGGTCAGCGTCAATCTTTCTCCGGTTCAATTGTTACAACCGAATTTAAGCCAGCAGATTCAACGAGTTTGTCAGGAAACGGGTATTGCGCCGGGAAGTTTGCGCATTGAAGTAACCGAAAGCGTCTTGATTGAAAATTCAGAAGCAGCGATCGCGCGCTTGCGGGAGTTGAAAGCAACGGGCATTCAATTATACTTAGATGATTTCGGCACTGGCTACTCCTCGCTATCGAGGCTCTACGAACTCTCCATCGACGTTCTCAAAATCGATCGCTCTTTCGTGCGCGGCAAACAATGGGGTATGATTCGAGGCATCATTCACCTCGCTTCGGGGATGGGTTTGGGAGTGATTGCTGAAGGCGTTGAAACGATCGAGGAGTTAGCTCAACTGAAAGCTTTGGGTTGCAATCTTCTGCAAGGGTATCTGTTCTCGAAGCCCGTTGATGCCAAACGCGCGGGCGATTTAATTGCTAGAGGCTGCGAAGCTGTTTCTAGGGAGCGCGACTGGCTGCCCTATGCGCTTCCTGTGGCAGGGTGACAATTGACAATTGACTATTGATAACGTTTAACAACCTCGAGCCATTGAGAGGTTGATAGGTTTGCCCACCCTCGTAATTTTGCCCGTGACCGAGTAGTTGACCGACTCTATAGAAATGGGCTCCGCACCGGAAAGATATTAATGGGAAGAAAAGCCAATAATGCGATTGCGTCCTGCCTTCTTAGCTTGGTAGAGCGCAGCATCGGCGGAAAGATATAACTTTTGTAAATCGATACCGTGTTTGGGATATTCAGCTACGCCGCCGCTAAAAGTTACGCGCAAAGGTTCCTGTTCGGCGACCAAAAATATTTCGGCACGCATCGCCACCAATAAAGCATCTAAGCGCTGAATGCCTTCCGGTTGAGTCAGCCCGTACATCCCGACAATAAATTCTTCGCCCCCCCAGCGCGAGACAATATCCTCGCTTTTAAAAGTCAGGCGTAATAACTGCCCGAGGCGTTGCAAGACGCGATCGCCAGTCGCATGACCGTAGCGATCGTTAATGTTCTTAAAATGGTCTAAATCGATCGCTGCCAATGTCAGGGGTTGGTTGTAGCGGCGAGCAAGGCGCAGATAGCGGTTAAACTCTTGCTGAGAGCGATAGCGGTTAGCCACCCCCGTCAGCGTATCGGTTTCGGCAATATTGCGCAGCAACCGCGTCCGTTCGAGGCGGTTGACAATGCGCGTCACCAGTTCCGGTTCGGTAACGGGTTTCGGCACGTAATCATCCGCGCCAGCCTCGTAAATTCGCTGAATCGTGCGCGGGTCCCGCCGAGCGGTTAAGAAAATAATCGGCAGTCCTTGCCAGGTGCGATCGTTGCGAACGACCTGACAGAGTTCGATGCCGTTAATTTCCGGCATATCGACATCCAAAATCAATAAATCCGGTGCGGTTGCTTCCAGCGTTTCCCAAAACAGGCGCGGATCCGAGAGAGTATGCAGTTCGATCCCCCAAGGATCCAGAAATTGTTCGATCGCAGCCAGCAAAATCGGGTCGTCATCGGTGGCTAACACCTTCGCTTCCGGCGTGCGAGTGCGTTTCATCACATCGATCGCCGTCTCGAACACTTGAGAAGGCGAAACCGGCTTCGCCAAAAAAGCCCGCCCGCCCAAACGCGCCACAGAAACGCGATCGTCAAATCCATCGCGCCGCGTGAAGACGATAACTGGAAGATTGGGCTGATGTTCGGAAAGTTCCTCAAGCAACTCCAATCCTTCGCTGTGAGCTTCGGGGAAGGCTAAATCCAAAAGAATAGCATCGGGGCGCTGTCGCGCGATCGCGGCTCGCGCGTGCGGAATATCCGCAGCCACTTGGACTTGCACGTCCCAATGCAGGCTTTCCTGTTCGAGTTGATCGGTCAGGGAAGGATCGTCATCGACCACTAATAATAAAGGAGCGTTGGCGGTCGGCATAAGTTTAAAGGGGGCATTCGTCTGGACTGAGGGCAAAGTCCGAACCTCCAATTCCGAACTAGCTGCCTCTGGCACTTGGGGCGACTGTTCGAGTTCGTGGCGCAGTTGCGCGGCTAACGCTTTTAAGTTAGAAGCCAAGGATGTCGAAACTGGCTCCCGAACCGATAATCCCTCCAGCGCTTGTTCGATCTCTCGGGCGAGGTGAGACCCTTCGTTAAACCCGTACATTCCCAAAGAACCTGCTAATTTATGGGCTTGCTGCTCGGCCTTCGCTCTTAATTCCTCGCTTAAAGTTCCCGATTGCAGCGCTGCAATCGCTTCGTCAACGGCTGCAATTCGCTCCATAATCGGTCCTCTAAACCGCTCCCAAACTTTGCGTACTGCTGCAAGTGTCCGTTCGCGAGCCGCATCCTCTGCCCGATTAGAAGCGGCTCGTTCGCGAGTAACCTCTTCTGGCGAAGGTCTGTCTGGCTGGGCAACAGGAGTCTGTTTTTCAGGCGACGGTTTGAGACGATAGCCGATCCCGTAAACTGTTTCAATTGCCTCTTCTGCTCCTACTTGTTTCAGCTTGCGACGCAAACCCTTAATATGAGCGCGAATCGTTTCTTCGCTGGGAGGGTCGTCAAACGACCAAAGATGTTCCAGAATCGCTTGCTTGCTAAAAACGCGCCGGGGATTCCGTAAAAACAGTTCCAGCAAACTGTATTCTTTTGGGGATAGGGATAGGAGTTGCTCTTCCCACATAACTTCGTGGGCGACTGGATCTAAGCGCAGCGCGTCCCACTCGAGTACGGGCGCGCCCGAGGCGCTGCGTCGGCGTAAGAGGGCGCGCAGACGAGCAAACAATTCGCTAACGGTACAAGGCTTGACCATGTAATCGTCCGCGCCTGCATCCAACCCAGCAATTTTATCTTCGCTAGAGTCTTTAGCAGTTAGTAGAAGAATCGGGTTGTTATAGTCTTGCTTGCGCAGTCGCCGACAGAGGGCGATTCCATCCAATCGCGGCAGGCTGACATCGAGCAGAATCAAGTCGTAGGTGAAAGCTTGGGCAAAATTCCAGCCTTCTTCACCATCAACCGCGACATCAACAACATAATTTTGTGCGCTCAGAGCAGTGCTGAGAGTTTGGGCAAGTAATTCGTCATCTTCTACCAGTAAGAGTCTCATCGCGATCGCAGAACGGATTAAATTTCAATGCCCATACCCTATTTTCGATCTCCGGCGCGCAGCACGATTGAGAAGGGTTTTTAATTGAAGTCGAGCTAACCGAGTTTAGGTAGCTTATTTTGGCTCTGAGTTTCGACTGCTGCCATAACCTGTAAGTCAAACTCCATTTTAGAGGAAACGGGACGAGGAGAGAGAAGAGATTCTCTTTTCTTCTTGCTTCGCCGCGTGCCTTTACTCGTTAAGAGTAAGGAGTTTGCATTTTCCAAACGGATTGAATCAATTCTAAAAGTGTATCGAGGCGATAATCATCGACTAATAGGGTTAATGTATGAGCGAGGAGGGGATTATCGGTAGCGATAGCAGAGATTGAAGCGTTAATTTTTTCATAGTTAATTTCTAAGGCGGCTTGATGCAGTTCTGCTAGTGCTTCGAGAGAGAGTTGAGAAAGGGCTTGCTCTGTTTGTTCTTTAGACAGTTCTTCGCAGGTGGGGGGCGGTTGTTCCTCGGAGTAGAGATAGCGAACGCCGAGATATTGTTCCAGTTTCTGCCAGAGTAGATTTTCTTGGAGAGGTTTAACCAGAATATCGACGCATCCGGCGGCGAAAATTGCTTGCCGATCTTCTTCAAAGGCGCTGGCTGTCAGAGCGATGACGATCGGGGAAGCGCTGGTAGCGCGGGCGTATTCTCCAATCGTTCGGGTGGCTTGGTAGCCATCGACGGCGGGCATTCGCATATCCATGAGAATCAGATGCGGTTGCCAACTCCGCCAGAGTGCGATCGCCTCGCGACCGTTTTCTGCTTCTTTGACTTTAAATCCCAACGGTTCTAGCATCCGCACCAGCATTTTCCGATTTCCTTCTACATCTTCGGCGATGAGGATACGATAGGGGTCTGAGGGCGATGCTAAGGCAATCGGTCGCTGGCGATGGGGTTTGCTTTCTACTTCTGCCGCGCTGCACGCTTTCACGCGGATAGCAAAGCTGAAGATCGAGCCGAGTCCGACCGTGCTGCGCACGGTAATTTCTCCGCCCATAATACGAACGAACTCCCGACTGATGGGCAATCCCAAACCCGTTCCTTCCATTGATGCGTAACCCGTCCGCGTTTGGACAAATGGCTCGAAGAGTCGGTCGAGTTCTTCTGGGGCGATGCCTACCCCAGTATCTTCAACCTCAAAATGTAAAAAAATGGGTTCGTCTTCGCTTTGCGATCGCGTTTCCTGTCCGAGGGAAGCTCGTAAAATCGCTTTCCCTCGAGAAGTAAATTTGATGGCGTTTCCCAGGAGATTGATTAAGACTTGACGGAGTTTGCTTTCGTCGGTTTGGATATGTTGGGGGAGGTTGTCGGCGCGATCGAAGACCAATTGCAAATCTTTTGCTTTTGCTCGCAAATTCAGCATTTGATACAGTTCTTCGAGCAATTCGTGTAGGTTAAAACAATTTTCGTACAGCACCGTGCGACCGGCTTCAATTTTAGAAATGGAGAGAATATCGTTGATGAGTGTGAGGAGATGTTCGCCGCTGCGGTTGATGATTTCGACGTTTTCCCGCTGTTGGCTGCTTAGGGAGTTTTCGTTAGCGAGAATTTGACTGAATCCGAGAATTGCGTTGAGGGGGGTTCGCAACTCATGACTCATGTTAGCAATGAATTGACTTTTGGTTCGATTGGCAGCTTCGGCCGCTTTTTGGGCATTTTCAAGCTGGGCAGTGCGCTCGATAACTTTTTGTTCGAGGGAGGCATTTAATTGCTTTAAGGCTTCGTTTTTCTGCGCGAGTTCTTGTTCTTGTTCGTAACGCCTTAATGCCTCCGTTACAGTTAAAATTAAGTCGGTTTCATCCCAGGGTTTGGCAATATATCGATAGAGATTGGCTTGATTGACGGCATTCCCGACGACATCCGCACTCGCTCGTCCTGTTAGTAAAATTTTCAGGGTATTGGGAGAACGCTCGTGAATCTTAATAAGAATTTCATCGCCTTTCATATCGGGCATATGCGCGTCGGAAATAGCGAGCGAAATTTCGATGCCTTCGGCGGTGAGTTCCTCAAAGATTTCGAGAGCTTCTAACCCGTCGCCCGCAACTTCGATATAATATTTTTTACCGAAGTGCCGTTTGAGTTGCTCTTTTAAACTATCGAGAACAACCAGTTCGTCATCGATGCAGAGAATTGCGAATTTACTCATCGAGCATCTCCAATCCAGACAAGATCGACTCTGCTAACTCATTTTCATCCCAGGGCTTGCGAAGGCAATAATGAAGATTGGCTTGTTCTTTTGCTCGTGCAATTGCCTCTTCATCAGCTTGCCCAGTGAGCATGATTTTAATGACTTTAGGAAATTTACGGTGAACCTCGATTAAAAATTCGTCTCCTTTCATTCCTGGCATCAGCCAATCCGAAATTGCCAGCAGAATGGGTATGCCGTCATTATCGAGTTCTTCGAGAATTTCCAGGGCTTCGGCGGCGCTTTGGGCTGTTTCATAGGAATAGCGGCGACCAAATCTTCTTTTGAGTTGTTCTTTTAGGCTTTCAAGAACAACAGTGTCGTCATCAACACATAAGATTGCAGGCTTGGGCATAACGCTTAAAGTAAAAAACGCCAGTTGAATCGAAGGATGGATAGTTGCATTGGGCGAGCCAGCGGAGGAAAATTAATTCTCCGAGCGGGGCAAAGAATCAGAACTCGATGGCTCGCTCGCGAATTTGAGCGGTAGAGCAATGGTAAAGGTAGTGCATCCCGGCTGACTTTTTACCTGTATTTTACCTTCATGTTTTTCAATGATTTTCCGAACGATATCTAAACCTAAACCGCTGCCTTCTCCTAGAGGTTTAGTCGTGAAGAAAGGTTCAAAGATTTTCTGTTGAAGGTGGGGTGCGATTCCACAACCCGAGTCGGTAAATTTCACGATCGCTTCATTGCCGATGCGATCGACGGCGATGGCGATGCGCCCTTCACCGTTCATTGCATAAATAGCATTGTGCAATAAATTCGTCCAGACTTGGTTGAGTTCGTCAGGATAGACCATGATGCTCGGAAGGGGCTGGTAAGCGCGCTCCACCTCAATTTTATGCTTGAGTTGGTTGCGATACAATTCTAGGACAGTTTCAATGCCGTCTGCGACTCTAACCGATTGTTTTTCTCCGCTCGGATTTTGGTAGGCATAGGTTTTTAGCGCAAAGACGACTTTTGAGGCGCGCTCGACGGCGGAAAGAATCGTTTTGTTGCTACTCTGCAAGCGGACTAAGTTGTAAGCTAACTGCAAAATCCAGTCGGCTTCAGGCGATTGCAGTAAGGGAAGATACGGCTCGATGCGATCGCAAATTCCCATATCGAGCAAGGTATCTGCCACATCTCGAGCTTCCTCAATCCCGCTATCTTGGAGTTGTTGCGTGAGGGCGCGTCGAAGCGAGCGCGTTTCTTCGGAGGACAGGAAAACGCGAGAGTTTAAGGCTTGTTCGACTAGCTCGAAAAATTCGCGCTGTTGTCGATTTGATAGTTTTTCAAATAATGCGGGTAATTGGCTAGCAGATTCTTTTAAGGCTTTGGTACTGTTGCTTGCTGAGGCTTGAATGGCTCCGAGCGGTGTATTAATTTCATGGGCAATTCCGGCAATTAACTGTCCGAGAGACACCATTTTTTCGGATTGAACTAATTGAGCTTGAGCCATTTTTAGCGACTCTAGTGTTTCGGTTAATTCTCGGTTTTTTTGCTCGTAGCTTTGTTGAAGGAATCGTTTTTCGAGATGCGTTCTGACGCGGCTTAAAACTTCTTCGGCTTGAAAAGGTTTGGTAATATAATCTGCTGCTCCTAATTCAAAAGCTTTCACTTTATCAAAAACTTCATTCAAGGCACTGATAAAAATAATTGGGATATCTCGATATCTCTCCTCTAATCTCAACTTTTCGCAAACTTCATATCCGTTCATTTCCGGCATCATGATATCGAGCAGAATAAGGTCTGGAGGAGATATTTTTATGCCTTCAAGAGCAATTTTTCCATTTGGAGATGCTCGTATTTTATACCCTTCTTCTTTAAGAACATTTGCGAGAAGCTTTAAGTTAGCGGGCGTATCGTCAACGATTAGAATATTCACGCGCTCGTTTTTATTGTCAGTATAGTTCACAGTCTCTAACACCAAATAATTTGTCAATAAGTAGATATTACTAAGGAAACACTTTTATTTTTAAGGTTGATTTTCCTGGCGGTTGGTAATCAGGTTCAAGAGCTTCTCATACTCAAAATTATCGAGAGATTGCGCGATCGCGCGTTCTAAGGTAGGGTTGCGATCGCGCAACGCTTCGAGTAAGGGTGGGAAAAGGTCGGAGTCGCCAGCCAAAAGCGCATACTTGAAATCCTCAATCCAGGCAGTAGGAAGAGCATCTATCTCATGCGCTGTCGGTTGAGACACATCGATTTGCAAGAAGTTCGATTCATCTTTATCATAAAGATAACGCACGCCAATATGCTTATTAATCGCCGCAAAAATTTCGGACTCGCGAAATGGCTTGTGCAAAAAATCGTCGCACCCTACAGAAATCGTCACCGCGCGTTCCTCCTCCAAAACGCTTGCTGTCAAGGCAATAATCGCTGTGGCATTTCCTTTTACAGTTCGTTTAATCTGCTGAGTTGCTTCGTAACCATCCATTACCGGCATTCTCATATCCATAAAAATTAAATGAGGTTCCCAAGCATCCCAAACTTCAATCGCTTCTCGACCATTAGCTGCTTCATTCACCGCAAAACCGAGCGGCTCGAGCAACTTAACGAGTAATTGGCGATTTAAAGCTTTATCATCCACCACTAAGATGCGATAGTTCGGTTGGTTGGGGGCGAGGGCGGTAACGCGGCGCTGGGGCTGTTGGCTGGGGATATCGCTAGCACTCACAACCAATGCTTGAATCGTAAATTCAAAGATCGTATCTTGCGCCCGGTTTGCTGTTGCTGCTGGTTCGAGCGCGAGAACTTGACCTGTAGGCTGTAGGACATAACCCTGACTACTCGCGGTTATCTCTCCACCCATCATTTGCACGAATTTACGACTGATAGGCAGCCCTAATCCCGTTCCTTCTTGCGCTTGCTGCCCCGTTTCTGTCTGTATGAAGGCTTCAAACAGTTGCTCCATTTCTGCTGGCGCAATCCCCGAACCCGTATCTCGAACTGCAAAATGGAAGGTAGTTTTTGGATTTTCATCGGCGAGGGAGGGGGACGAAGGCAGAGTAGAAACGTATAGGGATACGCCGCCTTCTTGCGTAAATTTGAGCGCGTTGTTCAGCAAATTGATTAAAATCTGCCGCAGTTTCATGGAATCGGCGTACAGATAGCGGGGGAGGTCGGGAGATAGCTCAAAAATGAGTTGCAGCCCTTTCTCATTCGCTTTCAGATGGAACATTTCTTCGAGGGTCTCGAGCAATTCGTAGAGGTCAAAGTTGACTTCATTCAAGGTAGTCCGTCCGGCTTCGATTTTGGAGAGATCCAAAACTTGATTGATCAGCGCGAGGAGATGTTCGCCGCTGCGATAGACAATTTGAAGATGTTCGCGCTGTTCGGCGGCAAAATTGCCGTTACGAACCAGCAGTTGAGTGAAACCGAGAATTGCGTTGAGGGGGGTACGCAATTCATGACTCATGTTTGCAAGGAAAGAACTTTTGGCTTGATTGGCAACTTCGGCTTTTTCCTTGGCTTCGGCAAGTTGAGCCGTGCGTTCGTCAACGCGCTGTTCTAAGGTGTGAAAAGATTCTTGAAGTTGTTCGGCCATGCTGTTGAAGGATTGGGCTAATTGTCCCACTTCGTCGGCGCGATCGGCTCGCACTTTATTGTCCCATCGACCTTTAGCAATTTCTTTGGCGGCATCATTCAACCGTCGAATCGGTCGGATAATCCAGCTAGAAGTTATTAGCCCGAGTAATAAGGCGAATAGAGCGGCAGCAATACACAAAAGCAAGGTATGAGCGTTATTTTTTTCGATCTGTCCCATAAAGCTGGCTTCCGGCACGACCATAACAATCAGCCAGTCGAGACCATATTCGTCTTTCCAGGGCTGTACTCTGACGTATTGGGTTTTGCCCTGATAATCGAATTTTGAAAGGCCGGAGGTTTCAATCTCGTCGAAGTTACCGTTTTTGGCGAGCAAATACTGGGTTGCGGCGCGCAGCAGGGGATCTTCACTGTCGATTGCTTTCAGCGGGCTGGGGTTATTTTGATGAGATGGATAGAGTTTTTCATCGCGCGAGGAAGCGATGAGGATGCCGTTGCGATCGACAATAACGATTTTGTAGGTGTCTTTGAAGTCGATTTGTTGTAAGAAATCATCAAGGGTTGAGGTTGCGATACTAACGCCGATTTCGCCTATCGATTTATCACTTCTGTTTTGGAGGGGACGAAGGGCGGTTAGGGAGAGGATTCCTTCTCCTTTACTGTAACTTAGATAAATGTTGCTCCAAATTGGTTTGTTGGCGGTGATGGCTTGTCGATACCAAACTTCACTGCGAGGATTGCGCGAGTAGACAGAGGAATCGAGCTTGCTCTGACGGTCTTGGGAGTCTCGGATAAAGTTACGCTGTTGCCAGTTAGTACGAGAGGAAATTTCGCTGATGGAGAGTCGTTTGTTTTGGAGGTCTTCTTTACTGTTGTACCCCACGCCGATATATTCTCCGGTTTCGAGTCCGTAGTTAATGTAGCTGACGGTGGACTCTTTGGCGGAGTACCAAAGAAAATGTTCGATCGCATCTAAGTCTGTGGCTTCTATGAACTCGAAATTAATGAGGTTTGCGATATCATGCGCAATGTGATGCGGCTCGGTCAGATGGTTGGTGAGGTGGTCTTCGACACGCTTGCTCGATTCTTCTAGCAAGCGGTTAGCGAGACTGTTAACGGCTTGCTGGCTGTTTCTAAATGAGAGATAGCTGACTAAACCAACGGCAGTGATGATTTGAAGGACGAAGGGGATAATGAGAACGGTGCGGAGAGGAACTCGCTTGAGGATTGAAGTTGCAATGCGAGCGATCGCTGTGAGAGGCATGGGATCGTTGTGCTGTTCTTAATATTTCTACTATCACCGAGAATTTGACTTCTGACACCGCTTAATATCACCAATTTTGTAAGACGCAGGAACAGTGTTAAGTAGATTTGCGTAGATGTCCCAGTTTTAAAGGGTCGGCGCGCTTGCCTTGATTTTACTGCTGGCTCCCGGTTGTCCGAGAGATGCGATCGCGGTTCCTCATGTTTTAAGCGGCTCGGTGAACCAAGAATCCCCTCTCCGACTGGCTGGGGAGTATCAATATAAACGTTGAAGGGTTCTAGAAACGAAAAATCTCCGCACTTCTAGCGCGGAGAGTCTCAACTTGATATATCACTTCTGACTGGGGAATATAAATTTCTAAACGCACAAAAGTCTGGGTTGGTGGATGCTGCCCGCTCTGCCGAATTGGCTACTGGAAGAGCGATGCCAACTGCGGTTCTAAAAATACGTTTAAAGAACGACTTTTTTCGCTAAACCTAGGGCGCGCAAGACTTGAATCGACCACCAAGTTATGTCGATTTCCCACCATTGTTGTCCGGCTTTGGCAACGCGAGGATGGGCATGATGGTTGTTATGCCAACCTTCGCCATAAGTAAGCAGCGCTGCCCACCAGAGGTTGCGAGAACCGTCTTCAACTTCAAAGGTGCGATAGCCTCGCATATGCGTTGCGGAGTTAATCAGCCAGGTGCTATGCCAGAGAACGACGGCGCGCACGAACATTCCGTAGACGACAAAAGGCCAGCCGCCGATCGCGTAGAGTAGTATCCCTAGCGGGAGTTGCAGCCAGAAAAAGTTACGATTGAGCCAGCGATAGTAAGGATCTCGGTCTAAATCGGGCGCATATTTTTTGTAGAATTCATAGTTGAAGAATTCATCGCGCGGGTAAAGCATCCAGAGCATATGGCTCCACCAAAAACCTTTACTGGCGGCGTAGGGATCTTTTTCGGCATCTTCGGTATGGGCGTGATGCAAGCGGTGTCCGGCAACCCAAAAGATCGGTCCGCCTTGTAGGGCCATCGCGCCAATCGTCGTAATAACGTACTCTAAGGGTTTGGGAACTTGAAAGCTGCGATGGCTGAGCAATCGGTGATAGCCCAAACAGATGCCAATGCTACCGAGAAACCAGTGAAGCAAGAGCGCCACTCCTAGCGCTTTCCAGGTAAAGAAGAAGGGCGCAAGACCGAACGCTAAGAGGTGGATGGCAGCAAAAAATATCAAACTGATCCAGGAAAGCTTCAAGGGTTGGCTCTCGGACGCGATCGCGGGTGATGTCATGTTCGCTAAATGAGATATCTGTTTGTTCGCGGGCTGCCAACGATAAAGGGCTTTGAATCGTCGTTGCCCGTTTGTGCAAGTAACACTTACATTTTTTACAATAGCAGAGAAGCAAACGGCAATGCAAGTAACGCTTGCATGGGGAAATTATGCCAAATCGACAAAAATCAACCCGAATTCGCCTGATTCAGGCAGCTTTAGAATTATTTGCTTCCAAGGGAATTACAGAGACGACGACGAAGGCGGTGGCAGAGCGAGCGCAGGTGAATGAAGTCACGCTGTTTCGTCATTTTGGGAATAAGCAGGGCTTACTGTTAGCGGTGTTGGAAGAGACGGAGGCACTAGCGCGTTCGGACGAACCGGCGTACCGAGAAGCGGCTCGCGAGCGGGGCAGTTTGGCTGAGGCTTTTGAAGAGATGGCAGAGTTTCGCTTGCAGAGTTTGGAGCGCGTTCCGGAGTTGGTGCGATCGCTGATTGGGGAAGCCGGACAGTCGCCGGAGGAAACCCGGCAAGCATTAGGGCGGCGCTTGACGGAGGGGAACCGTTATGTGGCGAACTATTTCGCGAGCGTCTTGGAGCGAGTGGATTGTGCGAATACGCTGCCGTTAGAAACGCTGGCGAGTTTATTCAATACGGTGTTGTTGGGATATTTTTTAGTCGAGTCTACGAGCGAAGGACATCAATTGTGGCGGGGACGAGAGGAGGCGATCGCGAGTATCGTGCAATTATTCTTACACGGTGCGATCGCATCGCGATCGCGCCACGACTTGGAGCGGACTTCCAAACCCTCTGCCCTAACAACCGTCTCGGAATTGCCAAGCACTTTAGTCCATACCCTACTGCAACGAGCCAGAAAGCGATCGCGCAACGATTATGCTTGGATGTACGTGCTGTTTGCTGCCGGACTCTCGCCGGAAGAAATCGCCAGTTTGACGCGCTCGCACTTAATCCGCGAACCGCACCAATGCGTGTTACAAGTTAACCTCAAGCGCCCGCGCCAAGTTCCCCTCGATCGCGGAATTCTCGGCAAACGCTACGGTTCCAACGCCAACAATCCCTTAACCCAGTGGCTCAAAAGCCGCAAAGATAGCGAAACCGCTCTCTTTCTCAATGAAGCGGGACAACCGCTCTCAGCCGTTGAATTGCGTCACAAATGGCAAGTTCTCACCTCAGAATTGCTCGCTCCTGACGGTTATCCGCCGAGAATAGAACAAGCGCGACAAACTTGGTGTCTCGATATGCTCGCCAAAGGAATCGATTTAGAAGATTTGAGTATCTTAAGCGGACTTACCCTCGAGCAATTGCAACCCTATCTACGGCGGGCCAGAGAAAAAGCTGCAATTGAGCGTGCCAGTCGTTTGGGACGATCGGAAATTTGAATGATGAATTATGAATGACGAATTCCGAACGCTAAGCGATCGATTAAGCTTGAGATCGATCGCAATTCGCTAAGATTGGTGCTTGGAACTCAAAACTGCACTCTATAAATTTTCAAGTTATAGCGTTACCTGTCCAATAATGAGCAGCACTAAAAGCTGAAAGTCTTGATTGGTGGGCGCTACCCACCCTACCGAACGTCCTAACTTATGGGTAGTGCTATATATTTCATTATCAATTATCAATTGTCAATTATCAATTATTTCCCATGATTTCCCTGACAACGCGCCTCGGTTTAATCTTCTGCACTGCCCTACTGGGTTGGATTGCGCCGCAGCCCCAACTTTCCGCCCAAGAGTTACCCGAACCGGGAGAATACGCTCCTCGCTTCCCTAACGACGCACCGCCGCCGCCTAACACCCCGCTTCCCCCCGAACGCCGCCTTAACGACAACCTCGCTCCAGAAAAAGATTTCCGCGTTACCGCGCTGCAAAGAGATTATCAACAGGCGCTTTGGGTGGGTTCTTGGCTGGGACTCACGCGCATCGATCCCAACACGGGTAAGATTTTAGCCCGGGTTGCGCTGCCGAACTATACGATTGGCGCGATCGCAGAAGATAAAGTCGGGCGAATTTGGGTGGGGACTTATGAAGGAATTGTCCGCGTCGATCCTCGCAGCAATGAAGTAACGGCGCAAAATTTTGCTTTACCCTCGAATCGGATTCTGTCGTTAGCGATCGATCGCCGGGGTTATTTATGGGTGGGAACCGATCGCGGTTTATCGTTAATCAGTCCCGATGAAGGCTTGTTAATGACTACGGTGCAAGCGCTTCCCGGTATCAGCGCTAACGCTTTAACCCTTGACAAAGACGGTCAGTTATGGGTGGGAACGCTGCAAGGATTGGCGCGCATCGATACGGCGAGCGCTTACCCCATCGGGCGCATTAGCGAGGTTCCGGGCGGAGTCGTCCAAACCCTTACTGTCGCGCCGGACGGTCAATTATGGGTGGGAACGCCGAATAGTTTGCTCGTTATCGATCCCGACACGCGAGAAATTTTGCGATCGGTTACGCCGATGCGCGGTTTGAATGTCACTTCCGTGCGCTTTGCGGAAGATAAGACGGTTTGGGTGGGAACGACGAACGGACTGTGGCAGTTGCGTGCGGAAACCGGAGCGGTTCTGGGGGAAGTTCCCAATTTACCTTCGAGCGAAATCCTCTCGCTTTCCCCGGATACGGGCAATAAACTGTGGGTGGGAACAAAAGAAGGATTGGCGTGGGTGAGTTTAACTTCGGGGCGCGTTCGTCCGCATTTTGCCTTTACGCGCAGCGGACCAACCGATTTTTAAAAGGTTTTCAAGAAGCTTCTTCTTTTAAGATATTGCTGACTCGCCGCAATACGCCGTTAATAAAGCGATGTCCTTCTTCGTCGGAATATCGTTTGGCGAGTTCGACGGCTTCGTTAATGGCGACTTGTTCGGGCAGTTCAAAAAACCAGATTTCGGCAACCGCAATCGAAAGGATATCGCGATCGATGCGCGATAGGCGATCGAACTGCCAGTCTACTAATGCTTTGCCGAGGAGTTCTTCGATTTCGCCTTTGCGACGACTAATGGCACCAATGAGATCGAGCGCGTATTTCCGAACTTCTTGGCGCTCTGCAAGTTGAATGAATTCGGGCAATTCAACGGTAGTCCCCAAGCGGTTGATAGCGGTTTGCGTCAGTTCGATCGCTTCTTTCACCATTGCTTTAGCGCTTTGCAAGTCGCTGGCGCGGGTTTCGCTGGCAAGGATGCGATCGCTACTGCGTCGAACTTCGGCTGCTGCTGTTTCCAATACGTCGTTAATTTCTGTCGTCAACGTTCTAATCGCAGCGACGACGAGATCGTTCAATTGCTGGTGTTGCAATTGCTCGGAACTTCCTTTGATTTGGCTTAAACTCAGCAAAGCGAGTTCGCGGGAGATGCGGCGGGGTTGTTTGCGGGGCGGCATGGACAGTTTACAGTTATGAGTTTATTAGCAAGCGGGGTCAGTTATCAGTTATCGAATGACATCAGCTATTCATTTATTTATATATTTTATTGATATATTTATCTCTCATAACTCCTCATTCATAACTCATAACTCCTCATTCATAATTCATAACTCATAATTCATAACTCACTTCCGTTCTGGGTGTTCGGCTTCGGGGGGAACCGTTCCGAGTTGGTTGATGCGGCGAATCATTTGGGTGAGGCGAGCCGCATTTCGTTGATTGTACTCGAAGGCGAGACGCGGTAGGGCGAGCGTTTCGTCGTGCTTTTCTTGAGGGAAGGCTTGCGTTTTCTCGATTTTGCCGCGCCGCAGAATATCGCTAAATTCCTCATTTAACTGAGCGATCGCGCGATCGCTCAGTTCGTAGTTCAAACGAATAACGTACTGTTCGCCCACATAGCGACTCGAATGATAGACGCGGTAGAAGTCACCGATGATTTGACAGGCAACATCGAGATCGTGAGTAATCGCATACAAGCTGCGATCGTCTGGACTGACTAACCCTCGCTTCACTAAATGGCCGTGGATATATTCGTCCCACTCTTCCCAATAGCCCGTATCCGGTGCGGCAATTAAAACGACCGGAACCGGCCCGTAACGCCCGGTTTGGCAGAGTGTCAGCGCTTCAAACACTTCGTCAAGCGTGCCGAACCCGCCCGGAAAAACCGCGATCGCATCGCTCTCCCGCAGGAAAAACAACTTCCTCGTAAAGAAATATTTAAAATTAATCAGTTTTGGATCGTTTACGATGTGGGGATTGGCTCCTTGCTCAAAGGGCAGTTGAATATTAAGACCGAAAGACTGTTCTCGTCCCGCGCCTTGATTAGCTGCTTCCATAATGCCGCCGCCCGCCCCCGTAATCGCCATAAAGCCGTGTTGAACGACGCACCGAGCAAAAGCGGTGGCAAGTTGATACTCCGAATCGTGAGACGGCGTGCGCGCCGAGCCAAAAATCGTTACTTTGCGGATGTGGCGGTAGGAATAAAAAACTTTAAACGCACCCTCTAAATCTTCCATCGCCGCCGTCAAAATTTTCCAATCGAGGCGATCGACTTCTTCCCCCATTAAGCGGACTAAAACCGCGAGCGCCCGTTCGATTAAATTATTATGGACGTGCGCGGGCAAGCCTTGGCTCAGTTGGGCTAATTTGCTGGCAAGCGATTGAATTTCCGGTTCGGCAGGAAATGATGGCATAAAATTCTCTTTCTGACGACTGCTTCTCTACTCGTGAACCAAAGGCGCGATATTTTAAAGCGAGTTTGTATTAAGATCTATAGAAGAATTGAGCGGAGTCAACAAAAGTGCCTTGGCTCTAACAGCCAAGGCATCTGAACGTCGTTTCTTCATTGAAGAAACCGCCGAACCTATAGATATTTTTCTAACGTATTTGCCAAAGTGGTTTTAGGAACAGCCCCAACCACCATATCAACGCGCTGTCCGCCTTTAAAAATCATCAGCGTTGGAATGCTGCGAATCCCGTACTGGGTAGCTACAGTCGGGTTATCGTCCGTATTCAGTTTCACGACTTTAACGCGACCTTCATATTGCTGAGAAATTTCGTCAACAACAGGAGCGACCATCCGACAAGGACCGCACCAAGGGGCCCAAAAGTCAACTAAAACGGGTACATCGCTTTCTAGAACGTCTTCTTTAAAACTTGCATCTGTAACGCTAGCTGCCATATTTAATGAATCCTTACCTACTATTGTCCGAACTTATTGATGGAATTCTACCATAGCAAAAAGGCGCTCCCCTTTTGTAGTTAAGCTACAATCGGACATATTTAAAGTTGCTATTGCCTCAATAAGGAACCGCCCGAGCGAAGTCGGGCGGGTTGTGGTGTGAGGAGTGAACGGAAACGTTTGTCTCCGCTTCTTCTATTGTAAGGGACTCCTCTAGATTTCGCATTTTTTCTGTGAAAGGAAAGTTATTATGACCGATTGAGGATGCGACGGTCCAGCTTTTCAGCAAAATTACGCACCGCTAATGACTCTCCATCTTTAGCATAAAACACAGCAGCGACGGCTCCCACCTCGTCGCGACGGAACGGTATTAAATCGACGCGGAAGCTCTGACCTTGAAGCTTAAGTTCTAGCGTTACGCCCGTCGAGGCATTCGCGAGATTATTTTGCTCGGGCAGCACGGCTAAGTTACTGATTTCCAGGTCGCCGAGCGGAAAGGAGGCGAGCTTTTGCTGAATTGTTGCTAAAACCAGCTTTCGGACTTCAGGATTTTCAAGTTTTTTGAGGTTGGCATCGAATTCAGCTTGGGCGGTTGGAGTTTCAAGTTTGCTGGTGAACCCCATGACGATTTGAAAGTCCCTCGGGTTGACGAAAACCGCGAGGTTGTCGGGATTGAGATCTGCACCCCCCAGTTGTTGGCTAATGGCGCGCATTTGAGTGGCTAGTTGCGCGCGGAGGGCAGGCGGGAGTTCGGTAAAATTGTCAGGAACATCCTCTTCCATTAAGGTTAAGCTACTCGCCGTATTTTCACTCGCAAGCAGTTGGACTCGAGTGGCGGGCGCAACTTCCGCATGGACGGATTGCGCTAGTGACAGCGAGGAGAACAGGCTACTACTCAAAAGGCAAGCCGTTAAGAAGGAGAAAGAACGAGGGAGCAAAAGCTGTATTTTCATAACATTCGGATGAGTTGATGTGCGGAGTGAACCGAGAAGAAGGAGCAAGCGCTCGTACCTCGTCGATTGCATTTAATGACTTTATTAGAGGCGGAAGGATTTTAGCTCTACCGTCTGGGATAGTAGAAGGAATTTACTGTGCTGTGGTTCCCCCTCCTTCTTTTTGTTCTAGCCGACTAAAAGATTTTCTTCCGGATAGCGCAGCATTGTCGGACGCGGATCGCCTAAAATTGCAGACATTAGTAGCAATATGCCAACTCTGCCGACATACATTACACCTACTAAGGTCAGTTTTGCTCCAGCCGACAGCGCTGCGGTAATTCCTGTTGAGAGTCCAACCGTTCCAAAAGCAGAAACGACTTCAAAAAAGAGTTGCACGAACTCAAATTTATCTTCGGGTTCGGATAAAGATAGGGAAATTGTAGCGAGGACAATGACGACTGCCGAGCCAAAAACGACAGAAATTGCTTTTAAGATCAGCAGGTTCGGAACAGTACGACCATAAATTGTGACTTCATCTTTCCCTTGAAGGATTGAAGAAGTACAGTTGCCGATAATCCTAAATGTTGTGGTTTTAATGCCGCCGCCCGTACCGCTTGGACTCGCACCGATAAACATTAACGCGATCGTGATAAAGAGTCCGGCATAAGTCATCTTTCCGATATCAATCGTATTAAATCCCGCCGTTCTGCTGGTTACGGATTGAAACCAGGCTGCCATAATCTTGTCGAAGTTACTCAGGGGTTGGAGCGTTTCTGGGTTTTTCAATTCTGTAAAGAAAATCAGAATCGTTCCGACAATTAATAATAAGATGGTCGTACTCGTCGCAACTTTAAAGTTTAGAGAAAAAATATATTTTGCTTTCTTGCGTTTAAAAAAGGTGACTAACCAAACATAAAATTCAATAATAACCTGGTAGCCTATGCCGCCAAATATAATTAGTCCTGTAATTGTTAGGTTCACAATTACAGACGACCGATATTGAACTAAGTTATCGGACAATAAACCGAATCCGGCGTTATTCCAAGCACTAACGCTGTGAAATACGGACATCCACAATCCCTGATAAAAACCAAAATCTTTGACAAAAACGGTCATCAATAAGAAGATGCCAGTAAGTTCAAAGAGGAGGGTTGTGGCAATAACCGAGCGGATAATATTTCGACTGCCTTGAAGTAAGGGGCGATCGAAGGAATCTTGGATGGCAAGTTTATGTCTTAAGTCGAATTTACGACCGATCAGTAAAATTAAGAAGGTGGTCGTTGTCATGTATCCTAAACCGCCGATTTGAGCGAGTAGGGCAATAAATAATTGTCCCCAAAAGGAAAAATCTTTTCCCGTATCGACGACTGCTAATCCGGTGACGCAAACGGCAGAAGTTGAGGTAAATAAGGCGACGATTGGATCGTTCCATTCTCCCGTGCTGGTGGAAAAAGGCATCATTAACAGCAGCGCGCCTGTAAAAATGACCGCAATAAAACCCAAGCAAATTGTACGAGAGAGCGTCATGTCGCTTGGCTCCAATTCGTAATTGTTAATTCGTAATTTGTAATTAATACCCCCTGAATAAATTCAGGAGATTGGAATACAATGGTACGCATTTATGTATTTTCCATAACTGAAGTTAGTTGCTCTGAAACTCGAATGAATTAATTGTTAATTTTGTCCGTAATGCCGAATTAATCTATTTAATTAAATTCCGATAAAAAAACCTACGCATTCTAAATCTTTTGCGTAGGTTTTTTAAGAGATTAGCACTCAATCGATGCTTTTGTTGTTCGCGATCGCGAGTTAAGGGGCTAATCCCCTATTGACGTTATTCGTCTTCCGCCGTTGCATCGGGAATATCTTCCACTTCTTCTTCGGCGGTTTCAGAGAATCCGACCGGCTCAGCTTCGCCCTGCGCCTGTTGCAGGAGCTTTTGGCGATAGCGTTCTGCCATCTCTTCGGCTCTATCAAAAACCGTCGCCCGATTTTTAAGCATATCGCCAGCTTCAGGTTCGAGTTGCTTGGTAGACAGCGAAATCCGACCTCGTTCTGCGTCGAGATCGATAATCATCACCTTCAGTTCGTCGTTAACATTAAAGACGCTGTGAGGCGTATCGATATGATCGTGGGAAATTTCAGAGATGTGAAGCAATCCGCTCACGCCGCCAATATCGATGAATGCGCCGTAGGGTTTGATTCCTCGAACCATCCCGGTGACGACTTCGCCGACTTGCAGTCCATTCATCTTGCGCTCGACTAAGGCGCGACGATGGCTCAAAACGAGGCGGTTGCGATCTTCGTCTACTTCCAGGAATTTCAGCGGCAAATCTTGACCGACTAAATCTTCTTTCGCCTGACGGGTGCTGATATGGGAACCGGGGATAAAACCTCGTAATCCTTCGATCCGAACTAGCGCGCCGCCTCGGTTGGTAGCAAAGACGTTAGAACGCACCGTTGCATCTTCAGCCTGCAACTGACGAACTCTTTCCCAGGCCCGCAGATATTCGATGCGGCGGATAGAGAGCGTTAACTGTCCGTCTTCATTTTCGTCGGTCAGAATGAAAAATTCCCGCGTTTCTCCGGCTTGCAATACCTCGCTGGGATCGTCCACTCGGTTGATGGACATTTCTTGAATGGGGATGTAAGCAGCGGTTTTAGCGCCGATATCAATCAAGGCCCCTCGGGGTTCCATATTGAAAACGGTTCCCGGTACAATATCTCCCGGACTGAAATGATAGTCGTATTTATCTAGGAGTGCGGCGAAATCTTCGTGAGTAAAGCCAATGTTTCTAGTAGCGGTGGTGTTCTGACCGATCATGTGCGATAAATTTCCTATGTTTTATCTCCTTACTGAAGTTCTATAAGTTTAGGCTCACTGACCGGGTGTTCGAGCCAAGCGCAGTATCCCCATTTATAGAAAGCTTTCCCATTATACACGCTGGAGGAAAAGTCCACGATCGATTTAGCGGCTTGCCGGGAGGGGACAGGTCGCTGGGGAAGGGGCGCGCGATCGCGACCTAAAAGCCGATGGAGGAAGAAGGAATCGGCGAGGTTAGCGGTTCCGAGGCAAGCGATTCGGCGACAGGAGCATACCAATTACCGCTCATTTCAGCGCGATCGAGGCGATTTTGCAACTCTTCGAGGGTCTCGATAAAGTCTTTGATGCTCTGAAACTGCCGATAGACGGAGGCAAAGCGCACGTAGGCGACTTCGCTCCTACCGCGCAGCGCTTCAAGGACTAACTCGCCAATTTCTTGGGTCATTACTTCTCGTCCGACTTGCTGTTGGAGTTGAACCTCAATTTCGTCTACCAAGCTTTCGATCTGTTGGTGGGAGATTCCGGTTTTTTCGCAGGCCCGGACGATTCCTCGCAAGAGTTTGGAGCGATCGAAGGACTCCCGGCGATTGTCCCGTTTGATGACGGTAATGGGAACAAATTCAATGCGTTCGTAAGTTGTAAACCGATGCTTGCACTGCAAACATTCCCTGCGCCGTCGAATGCTCTGTCCGCCCTCAGTGGGGCGCGATTCTAGGACTCGGCTTTCCTTATGCTGGCATGAAGGACACTGCATGATAGTTCTTTGGCGAAGGCCCGGTTAGACGAGGGAGTAGCCTCGCTACAAAACAGCCTGAAAATCGAAAAGAAGCTCGAGCCGTTTTTGGGGCGCTTCTCGTGGAGAGAAAGCAAGCCCAAAAGACGACTCAGGCTTTTATTAAAGGCTTTAAATTAACGTTTTCGAGCTAAATTAAAGTTTTATTTTTTCTCGATGCGGGGGGGTTCGCGGAAGGCGATCGCAAAAAATAGCACGCCTAAAGCGCCAGCGATAACTAAAATGTAAGCAACACTTTCCATGTTTTAATTCCCTAATACTTTAATACTCTCTCTTCAAATTTTCCCGACGCACTTGGCTTAGCAACCGAGCGCCGGATAGGCTAGCCTCACGACTCAATTTGATTATACAGCAGTTTTGAGTGCGGCCTCGCTCCCAAACCGTTCTGACAGAATCAAAAATTAACATAAAGAAGCGATCGCTAAACTTCTACCCCCACAAAAAAGCCTTCGGACAAGGCAGAAGCAGCCGTTACAGCATCCCCTACTCATCCGAAGGCTAGATTATCCACGAACGGGTAATCTCTTTAAAGTCAAGCCAGCTTAAGCTTTGACGCGAGTGGTTTTGTCGCCGAGTTTAGCAAACAAACCCCATTCCACTTGTTCGTCGAGATCTTCAGGAACCCCAGCAAATACATCGCGGAAGAGGGTGCGCGTGCCGTGCCAGATATGTCCGAAGAAGAACAGCAGTGCAAAAACTGCGTGTCCGAAGGTGAACCAACCGCGAGGCGAGGTGCGGAATACCCCGTCAGCATTGGTGGTTGCGGTGTCGAACTCAAAGGGTTCGCCGAGTTGAGCTTGACGGGCGAATTTCTTCACCGTCGGCGCATCTTTAAAGGTTTGACCGTCTAATGCGCCACCGTAGAAGCTTACGGTTACGCCAGTTTGCTCGATACTGTATTTCGATTCAGCGCGTCGGAAGGGAATATCAGCGCGCACGACTCCTTCAGCATCGGTCATAACGACGGGGAAGGTTTCAAAGAAGTTGGGGATTCGACGGACGGTTAATTCGCGACCTTCTTTGTCTTTGAAAACCGGGTGTCCTTCCCAACCTTGAGGAATACCGTCGCCGTTAATCATCGGACCGACGCGGAATAAACCACCTTTGGCAGGGCTGTTACCCACGTAGTCGTAGAAAGCGAGTTTATCGGGAATATTCGACCAAGCTTGCGATGGCGTGCTGCCCGAAGCGATATCGGCTCGGACGCGACGCTGAATCTCTTGCTGGTAGTAGCCTTGATCCCACTGATAGCGGGTGGGGCCGAATAATTCAACGGGGGTGGCAGCGTTACCGTACCACATCGTGCCAGCGACAACGAAAGCTGCAAAGAAGACAGCCGCGATACTGCTAGCGAGAACGGTTTCAATATTCCCCATCCGCAGCGCGCGATACAGCCGTTCGGGAGGACGAACGGTGAGGTGGAATAAACCGGCGATAATGCCGACGATTCCGGCGGCGATGTGGTGCGCGACGATACCGCCCGGATTAAAGGGGTTAAACCCATCCGGGCCCCAAGCGGGCGCAACGGCTTCGACGTGACCGGTTAGCCCGTAAGCATCTGAAACCCACATCCCAGGTCCCCAAAGACCGGTGAGGTGGAAGGCTCCAAAGCCGAAACAGAGAAGACCGGATAAGAACAGGTGAATCCCAAACATTTTGGGCAGGTCGAGGGCGGGTTCGCCCGTGCGGGGGTCTCTGAAGAGCTCTAAATCCCAGTAAACCCAGTGCCAAACCGAGGCTAAGAATAAAAGACCGGCGAGGACGATATGGGCGATGGCAACGCCTTCAAATGACCAGTAACCCGGGTTGTTGTAAGGTTCGCCAGTGACGTTCCAACCGTTCCAAGAAGAGGTTACTCCCAAGCGAGCCATGAAGGGAAGAACGAACATCCCTTGCCGCCACATGGGATTGAGTACGGAATCGCTAGGGTTGAAGATTGCGAGTTCGTAAAGAGCCATCGAACCCGCCCAACCCGCAACGAGGCCGGTATGCATTAAGTGGACTGAAATCAGGCGACCTGGGTCATTCAGGACGACTGTATGGACTCTGTACCAAGGTAGTCCCATCGACTACGCTCCTCCTATCGAGAATTAATTTTTTACTAGGCGTTTTTTTTATCGCTCGGCTTGACTCTATCGCTCGCGCTCCGGGGATTTCCCGATGGAGTCGGCTCGAGCTTGCCCGAGTCGAGGATACTTTCAAACGATTAGATATTGAAGAAGTTTGACGATTCTCGCGGCTTAATGCCGGAGAATTGTGCTTCTGTTGAATTCCGCAACTTATCGAAGATAAGTCGATCGCGTTTCTTGCTTGGTTTATCCTACCACAAGCAAGCTCGACCTGAAGATCGCGTTTGATTCCCTTTGTGGCGGGAGTTGGGAGGGCGATTTTGGCTCGATCGCTCCCTTAACTTTTTACAGCGCGGGGGGACGAACGAGGGTTTCGGAACCGGCGATGCGAGCGATCGCGGCTTCAGCCACAATCAAGCGCTTGAGGACGACTTGACCGAAGGTATTTTCAGCCGCGCCGCCGAGGGGCGGTTTGACCTCGAGCATGAGAATGTTATCTTCAACTTGATACAGCCAAAGCGTTTCGCCTTGTTCGACAATGCCGACGTTGAGTTTCTGAATTTCCGGTCTGCGCCGCCAAACGCTTTCGTTCCAGAGTCCGCCGAATTCCCAGACTCGACCGACCGTCCAGCCATCGGATAAGAAAAAATATTTCACTCGAGTTGTTGGATCGATGTTAGTTTGAATGGATTCGCTCGCTCGTTGCTGTATTTTTGTTCTGTTTGCCGTTTGCGTCCCTGTTGCGAATCCCTGAATATTATGCCTGAGTTTCAATTAATTTTCGTCTCGATTTTGGCGCTCTTTGTAGCTTGGAATTTAGGAGCGAATGATGTTGCCAACTCGATGGGGACTTCGGTGGGGTCGAAGGCGCTGACGCTGCGGCAAGCGCTGACGCTGGCGGGGATTCTGGAGTTAACGGGCGCGATCGCGTTTGGGCAGGCGGTTTCGTCGGCTTTAGCGACAGAAATTGTCAATCCGGCGCTGTTTGAGGATTCCCCCCAAACGCTGTTGCTGGGGATGGTAGCGGTGATGATCTCCTGTGGAATTTGGTTGCAGGTGGCGACGCTACTGGGCTTGCCGGTGGCTTCGTCTCATGCGGTGGTTGGCGCGATCGCGGGGTTTAGTTGGGTGGCTGCCGGCCCGGGGGCAGTCCATTGGGGCGAGTTGGGACAAATTGCCTTGGGTTGGCTGCTGACTCCGATCGCAAGCGGTGCGGTGGCAGCATTGTTTTACGCGATCGCTCGCCGCTGGATTCTCGAGAGCGATCGCCCCCTCATTCAACTTCAAGAGTGGATTCCTTGGTTGAGTGCAATTTTATTTGCGATTTTTGGGGTCATTGTTTTTCCGACTCTCTTGACAAAAGCACCATTTTCTGAAATTGCTCTCCCGTCGCATTCCTTAGCTTTAGGCTTAGGAGGGATAGCGGCGGTGAGTTTTGCGGCGTTTAACTGGCGCGGGCTGCGTAAAGCAGCGGCAACCGGCGCAGAATCGGGAGAGGGAAACATCTTGGAAAAATCGTTTGGACGCTTTCAGGTGATGAGCGCTTGCTTTGTGGCCTTTGCCCACGGTTCTAACGATGTGGGAAATGCGATCGCGCCCCTAGCGGCGATCGCGTACATCTTACAAACGCAATCCGTCCCTCACCCGCCTCTTTCCATACCCTTATGGATTTTAGTTTTAGGCGGAATGGGTTTGGTGGCGGGTTTAGCCGTCCAAGGGAAGTCGGTGATCGCAACTGTGGGCGAACAAATTATCGCCCTGCAACCCAGCAGCGGCTTTTGTGCGGAACTAGCCACCGCAACCATTATTTTGCTGGCTTCGCGTTCGGCTTTACCCGTTTCCACCTCTCATGCCTTAGTCGGTGCGGTTGTGGGGATTGGCTTGCTGCGCGATCGCAAATCGGTACGTTTTTCGACCTTAAAATCGATCGCGCTGGCTTGGGCAATCACCTTGCCCGTTGCTGTAGGATTGAGCGCGATCGGCTTTATCGGACTGCGTGGGTTATTTTTATAAGCGATCGGCGTTGGCGATCGCGATAAAAGAGCGAACAAAGATTGTATGCTTTCAGCAGAGAACCCGGAAACCTCGAAGCATCTCCAAACGCGATTCGAGATTGTGTCTGATGGAATTCCTTAGCGCGATCTTAGAAGTACACCTTTCTTAAACAGGAAATTGACACATCCTACCCAACTCAGTTAGTAAAATTCCACGGATACTCCTAAAGAAAGTCGCACGGGAGTTAAGGCTTCGGTTAACTGGCAATCCTAAGTAGTAAGGCAATGGAGCAATTGGACAACCAACCGGAAAACAGTAATTCTAGCGATCGCGCGGCGGCAGAAAGCTTGCAAGACGTGGTTCGGGAGATGGAAAATCTCAAGACAACAGTCATTGCTCAACTCGCTCGGGAAATCGAGCAACTGCAAGCCAAAAAAGACCGCTTGCTTTCCGAAACCGAACAACTAGAAGCCAAGCGAGTCCAGCAACTCGAATGGCAGCAACAACTCGCCAGTCAAATTGCACCTGCGATCGCAGATCGCTTGCAAGATGCCTTGCGGCAACAACTCGATACAACATCGTCTCAGCATCGCGAACCCTTGCCCGCACTGCCGCCACTCGATGAATATAACGAAAATGCTTATCGCGCGATCGCGTCCCTCGACTCGACTTTAAGAGCCACCTTTCAAACCTTACAACAAGACTTAAGCAGTTACCAAAGCTACCTCGCCCAACAACTCGGTCAGATGCACAGCCTCGAGCAGCAGGGAACCACAATTCTCGAAGCGTTAGTCGAACGCTTGCGGCAAGAATTAGAAGCGAAAATGAGCGAACTGACTGCGGTTGCTCCCAATCCTACCCCGCTGCCTTTACCGCCTCCGCGTCCCCGCCCCGCGCTGCCGCCCGAAAACCTTACTCCCTCGGAACCACTTAGCCCGCCCGAACCCGTTCCCCAGCCGCCCGCCCCGATTCAAGTCTCCCGGGCGCAAGTCAGACAGGGATTGATTTTAATGGCGATCTCCTCGCTGGCTTTCTCGCTTCAAAATATAGTAGCGCGTACTATTTTTAAAGCCGAACCGTCCGAGATTTTGGGCGGGATACTGAAGTGGGGAAGTTACCTTTCGCCGACGGTGGGCAATGCCGTTTGGCTGCTGTTTGTGCGAATGTTTTTTGTGATGCTGGGAATGCTGTTTTTAGCAAGCGCTCTGTATCCCAAAACTTGGGCGGATCTCAAGCGTTTTTTGCAATCTAGCGATCGCAAAGTACAACTGCAAGTTTTTGGGAGCGGATTTTTGATATTCGTATCCCAGGTTTTAATTTACCTCGCTTTCGGTCGCCTAACGGCAGGCGTTACCGTCAGCATCTTCTTTATTTTTCCCATCCTTGTCCTCTTACTCCGGTGGCTATTTTTTAGAGAGCGACTTCGATTAATTCCCACTTGGGCAGCCGTAGGAGTATTAGCGGGAGTTGCGTTAATCGCCGCTGTCGGTTCGAGTTTCGGAGCGAGCGCCATCTCACTTTACGGTTTTTTAGCGGCTGCTGGTTCGGGAATCGCTTTTGCACTCTACGTTTTGCTGGTTCAAGCCAGCGCGAAACAACTCCATCCCATCCCGCTGAGCGCGCTCAATTTCTTAACCATCTTGATTTTTTCAGCGATAAGTTTACCTTTCGTACAGGGGAGCATGAATGGCGCGCCGCAAAAGCAGCCGGAAGTATGGATTGGGGCGTTAATTTTGGCGGGGCTAAGTCTGTTGAGCTACTTGGTTAATAATCTTGGGATTCCGTTGCTGGGTGCGGCGCGGGCTTCGACGTTTGACGCGCTAGTACCATTGTTAACCGCCGTTTTAGGAGGGTTGACAATGGGGGAAGGGGTGAGCCTACCGGAAGTATTGGGAATTGCGCTCGTGACGGCGGGCGTTGCGGCGGTACGGGCGGAGCGTTGGCTTTTTAAGCCCAAGTATCCCCGATAGGACGATACGGCGATCGTTAAGTATTAGGGAAGGGACGTTATCGATAACGTCCCTTCTTTGAAACGGAGAGGGAGGGATTCGAACCCTCGTTAAAGTTACCCCTAAACAGCATTTCCAGTGCTGCGCCTTCAACCGCTCGGCCACCTCTCCAGGTGTCGCGATTTACTATTATAGCAAACTTCGGACAGTTTTGTTCGCCTCTGACGAAAAATTGTCGGAACTGCCCTAAAATTAAGGTATGAAAACCTCTTACACGATAAAAATCCACGATCGCGCCCTGGGGGTAGAACATACCCTCGAAGTCGAACGCGATCGCTATATCCTCGCCTCGGCAGAAGACCAAGGCTACAAACTTCCCTTTTTGTGTCGCAATGGCGCTTGTACGACCTGTGCGGTGCGAGTGCTGAGCGGCGAAATCTACCAGCCGGAAGCGATGGGGCTTTCTGTCGAACTGCAACGACAAGGCTACGCCCTGCTGTGCGTGAGCTATCCGCGATCGGATCTCGTGGTCGAAACTCAAGATGAAGATGAAGTTTACGAGCTTCAGTTCGGGCGCTATTTCGGAAAAGGCAGAGTGCGCGTCGGTTTGCCCCTGGATGAAGATTGAGCGATCGCGACAACGGTTCTGCGGGCAACTCGCGATCGGGATTCTCATTATCATATTTATTGCATCTTGTCAAGCAAGTCCTCCCTCGCTCGGCACGCCCGTTACAATACAGCGCGTCGTCAGCGGGCAAACCGTAGAAGTAACCGCGAGCGGAAAGCAACCCGCCTTTCTCGAGCCAATTCGACTGGCTGGAATTTCTGCCCCCGACTTAGGGCAAAAACCGTGGGGAACGGAAGCACGAGAAGCTCTCAAAACCTGGCTTGGCGATCGCGCGACGGTAAAACTCGAAATTGTGGGAACCGATGCCTACAATCGGCGCTTAGCCTACGTCTGGCAGGACGGAAAATTGCTTAACGAAATCTTAGTCGAGCGGGGATATGCTTTAGCGCGAGGGCAAGATCGCTCTCAGTACCGCGATCGCCTAGAGCGCGCCCAAGACTATGCTAGAGTCATGGGTTACGGAATCTGGAACCCTGCCCAACCCCTGCGTCAAACCCCCGACGAATTTCGCAAGCTCAAAGCGCCCTCCCCACCCCGAACTGCAAAACCTCCCCAGAAACCCTTGCAATGACTCAAGAGCCGCAACAACTCCAAACCTTTCTCGAAATTGCCACCATCGCCGCCCAAGCTGCCGGAGCAGTCTTGCGAGACTGTCGGGGCAAACTGCAAAACATAGAAGAAAAGGGCGGCGGCGGCGATCTCGTCACCGAAGCCGACAAACAATCCGAAGCCGCCATTTTGCAAGTTTTAGGGCGGCACGTTCCCGAACACCGCATTCTCGCCGAAGAATCGGGAAAATTAGGCAACATTGACAGCGATTACCTGTGGGCGATCGATCCCCTCGACGGAACCACCAACTACGCTCACAACTACCCCGTTGCCTGCGTTTCCATCGCCCTACTCATTGCCGGAGAACCGCAAATCGGTGTCATTTACGATCCCTTCGCCGACGAGCTTTTTCAAGCCGCAACCGGATTAGGGGCAACCCTCAACCGCCGCCCGATCCGCGTTTCCCAAACTCAGAGCTTAGAAAAAAGTTTGCTCGCCAGCGGCTTTGCTTACGATCGCCGCGAAACCTCCGATAATAACTATGCCGAATTCTGCTATCTTACCCACTTAACCCAAGGCGTGCGGCGCGCCGGTTCTGCGGCGCTGGATCTAGCGGCTGTCGCTTGCGGGCGCTACGACGGGTATTGGGAACGAGGGATTAAAGCTTGGGATATTGCCGCCGGAGTCGTTTTAGTGCGAGAAGCGGGCGGCAAAGTTACCGCTTACGATGAAAGTCCTTTAAATATCGACTCCGGGCGGGTTCTGGCAACAAATGGCGGGATTCATTCTGCCCTTTCGCGCGCTCTAGCCGAAACTCCCGCGATCGCGCAATGGAGTAAACCTTAATTGGCCTATGAAAGTAGGAGCATTCCCGCTCGATCTAGGACATACTTATATTAATTAGCCTTAGCCTGCGATTACCACCATCAGACATTACCCCCATGTCTTTTTCTATCAAGCACGGACTATTTAAATACGATCTCATCGATCACTATGCCATTTTGGGAATGCCCATCGATTCGGATCCCAAACAAGTCAGAAAACAGTATCTCAAAATTGCTCGTAACTTGCATCCCGATACCCTAAAAGGGAAAAACGATGCGGAAAAGAAACAGGCGAGCGAATTTTTATCTAAACTCGTTAACCCCGCTTACGAACTGCTATCAAAACCCGCCACGGCGAGCGAGTACGAACTGGTTTTGAAGCAAACCGGAAAGCGCCTTGCCGGAGAATCGGGAAAAGTTGCCCTCGAGAGCGATATCGCCAAACAACTTGCAAAAACGCCGCCCGCAAGTCTCGATGCTTCCTATAAAAGTGCGATCAAACAAATCGCTTCGTCGCAGTACGAAAGTTTGGCTCATTGCATTGAAGCAACCGGGCAGTTAAGCGAACTCAATATGGTGTATTTGATTCGCAAACAAGGACAAGTTGCTCGCACGCCCGTCGGTTCAGTTGGGGCGGGCAATTCGAGTCAAGGCAGCAAAAAACCAGCCGATGCGCCGCCCCCGCCTCCGCCGAAGCAATCCTCTCCAGCAGAAGCTTATATCCGGCGCGCTCAAGAATATATTGAGAAGAAAAATTATGCCAAAGCACTATTAGAATTGCGGGATGGCATCAAACTCGAACCGAACAACAGCGCCGGTCATGCTTTACTAGGTTTGTGCTATCTCAAACAGAATCAAGCGACAATGGCTAAGATTCATATTAATAAAGCGCTGGCAGCCGATCCGAATAATCCCTTAGCCCTTCAAGGAAAACAAGCCTTAGATCGGCTTACGGGGGGGAATACAGCGGCGGCTCCGAAAACGCCTCCGAAAGCTCAAGAGAAACCGGCGGAAACGAAGGGTAAACAGCAGAGCGGCTTGTTTGGCGGGCTTTTTCGAGGCGATAAGAAAAAATAACGCCGCAGCGGACTTCCTCAAGCTGTAAAAAACGGGATAAAGGGGTAAAGGGGGCGAGAAGAAAAAAATTTCGTCCCCAGTAACGAATAACCCGCGATCGATCGTCAACAATTCATCACTAAGTAAGTTAAAAATGAGTCATCAACCTCCGGCAGGAGCCAGAGATTTACTACCGCTTGAAGTCGTACAAAAACGCTGGATTGCCGATCGCTTGCAACAAGTTTTTCATCGCTGGGGCTATCGGCGTATCGTCACTTCAACGTTAGAATCGATGGAAACGCTGATGGCGGGAGGGGCAATTCAACGTTCGACGGTGCTGCAACTCGAAGATAGTTCGGAAGGGACGTTGGGCTTGCGTCCGGAATTGACAGCTTCTATCGCGCGGGCGGCGGTAACGCGCATGGCGGATGAAGGCTTTCCGCAGCGACTTTATTACAACGCGAATGTGTTTCGGCGGCAACCCGAAGCGCGCGGGCAACAGATCGAGTTTTATCAGTCTGGGGTGGAACTGCTATTCGCGGGGGGCGTGCTAGCGGATGCAGAAATCTTGCTGTTGCTGGCTGAATGCTTGCAAAATTTGGGCTTGCAGGATTGGCATTTGATCTTAGGGGAAGCGGAGTTAACGCGATCGCTCTTGGGGACTTTTCCGATCGCGGTACAAGGTAAAATCCGCTATTGTTTGGCCAATCTCGATCGCATTGCCCTCGAGAAACTGCCCCTATCGGCAGAACTCCGCGATCGCGCCCTGATGCTATTTGACTTGCGCGGCGAACCGATGGCAGTCCTGCAAAAAGTTGCCAGTCTCGGACTCGATCCCGCCGGACAAGAAATCGTCAGCAAGCTCAAATCCGCGATCGACTTACTACAAAATGGCAGCGCCGTACCCATTTCAGTAACGCTCGACTTAAGCTTAATTCAAACCCTCGACTATTACACCGGCATCGTTTTTGAGGTGATTAACACCGAAAATCGGCGAATTCTCGGCAACGGCGGCCGCTACGATCGCTTATTAGGACTCTACAATCCCCGAGGCGAAAGTTCTCCTGGGATTGGTTTCGCCCTCAACCTCGAAGACTTGCACGCCTGCTTACTCTCATCGCCCGAACTCCCCCAACAACCGCCGCGCATCGATTGGCTGGTAATACCCGAAGTTCCTCAAGCCGCCACCGCAGCCTTCGCTTACGCCCAAAAGCTTCGTCGAGACTCCGAGCGTTTGGTACGGGTGGAACTCGACTTAGGCGGGCGAGAACCCGAAGCAATTCGCAGCTACGCACGCGCCTGCCAAATCGGTTGTTTGGCGTGGGTGAAAGGAGACGGAACGCCCGTTATTGAAGCCCTCAACTAGCGCGGACATATAGAATCAAAAGTAGGGTGTGTTAGCGAAGCGTAACGCACCATCTCACCCCAAATTAACCCGAACTGACGTTGTGTTAGCGAAGCGTAACGCACCATCTCATCCAAAATTGAGCCGAGTTGACGAAAATAACCTTAACTTGAAGAGGGCGGGTTTTGACTGCTGAATTCACCTCATAGTAAGGGTTTTAGCTAAACCTGCCCCTACAAATCCGATCGCACTTTTTTTACACCCTCCTACTTATCGCAATTTATCATTCACCATTCATAATTCACCATTCACCCTTCACAATTCATCATTCATCATTCACAATTCACCCTTCACAATTCACTATTCATCATTCACAATTCACTATTCATAATTCATCACTCATCATTCATAATTCTCCTGATAGCGTCGCAACAAAGCCCGCGCCGACTCGCAGTGCTGCTCGATTAATTCCGGTGGCGAAATAACTTGTACGTTTTCCATGTAACGTTGCAGCCAATTGCCGAACTCTTTGATAGAACGTTGCGGCAGCGCGATCGCATAATCCAAATATTCCAACTGACCCTCCTTATTCTTCGGGCCGCGTCGCAATTGTTGGCGGGGATGGCGCAATTCTCCCTCAGAAATAAACTCACTCGCTGGCGGAAAAAAACGCACTTTAATCTCAATCAAAGGCAGCTTTCCCTGTAGCTCTAACTCCTGTTCTTCTACTTTGCCAAAATCCAAACCCCACCCATTTTCTAACAGCTTGTGTGCGCGATCGAGACTTTGTTTTTGGGCTTCGATGCCGCGTCCGGCTTGCGTCAGCACCTCGCAGCGGTCTTGGTAGCGCACGATTTTTCCGGTAAATATCTTTCCATTGCTGCAATTTTCTAACAATAAATACCAACTGGTGTTGTAAAAAAATAATTGCAACGGCCACACCGATTGCGGCCCTAAATGTTTATTACTGTGGGGGCTGCTGTGGCGAAACAATTCCACCGCTTGACCTTGAATAATTGCGGTTTCGAGCGTATCGATGCAGTGAAATAAAGTTTTTCGATAGGCTTTTTGTTCCATCATTTCGACGGGATCGGTGCGATCGACAGCCCGATTGAGATTTTGTCGAACTGGATAGAAAAAATCGCCCTCATTGCCAAATTCAAAACCGCGCAAGCGCCGTTCTAAACGTTGATAAATTCGTCGAACTTGCGGATCGGCTTGATATTTAGCTAGGGATTCGAGGGCGTTGAACGCTACCTTAAATTCAGCTTTTGTCATCGCCCCCGTACCGAGATAGTAGCCCCAACGGTACATCCGGCGATCGAGAATTCCCCAATCGCGCAGCATTTCTAAATCTTTTCGCAGCGTCGGGGTAGCGGGATAATCGGAAGGCCAATTGAGATGCAAAGATGTCGCAACGACTCGCATCTGTTCGGCGAGAAGTTCTAAGGCATTGTGGTGCTGGGGGTTGTCGCCCCGGGACGCGAGAGGATCGATGCTACCGATACCGGGATATTGAATTAAAGTAGCGATTAGCACCATCACGCGATCGCTCGTTTTCGGTTTGGACATGGGCGCGGGGGGAATTCGTAGTTCGTAATTCGTAATTACGCCTAATGTGAATTAGAAGCCAGCAAGATAGATATTACTGTTCTTTCTCCCCTCTCCCACCGATTGGGAGAGGGGCTGGGGGTGAGGGAAACCAAGTCATGAGTAGGGTGAGTCTTGCCGTTTCTGGCTCCCAACTCAAGGAAAAACGCTAAAAAATCGGCAATGCCCACCAAATCTCTCATCGCGTCCCTTTTCCCCCTCAACTACCATTATAAAAAAGACAATATTTTTAAATTTCATTAAAAATTGCATAAAACCTCTTTGAGTAAGGCTTGTAGCATAGTTCAAAAATAAACTGAAAATATTGCCTTTTTCTAGCCAACCTCCCTTCAGCAGGCTACAGTAAAGCACAGAAGATTCCCACCCAGGAGAATAACTGCGATGTACTTATCCAATCGTGCGGCTTTCGTGCGTAGCATCGTCGTTTCCGGCATCAACGGCGCAATTACCCTAATTTTACTCCTAATTGCGCCGCTAGGCTTAGCCTTAGTCATCACTAACACCGTTCTCATCGTCCTCTCCACCTTCGTTGCTTGTACCCTCGGCGACCGCGTTGTCGCTTGGTTGTTGCGCTCTCAAAGCATCAACACCTTGGGCGGATGGACGCAACAGCAAGGGATACAGCATTTTGAAGAGAGAGAAGGGCGAGATCGGCGTTAAAGCTGGAAACTCGATTTTGTATCATCGGTTTGCGAGGGATCCGGAAAATCGCTGAAACCCGCATTCTTTCGTTCTATCCCTCGATACCGCTCTGAGACTGGGATTTCGCTATTTTTTAAGACTTGCTGAGGGGCTTGGGGAGGTACAATAAAGCTATCCTTCGCAAACGCCCTCTGGAATTCACTCCAGGAGCAGGTTTGAGAGGGTAGCCTTCTCCACTCGTTGGAGAAACCTATTGAATGGAAACTTTATTGAAAAAGGATTCTGCAATTTGATTCAACAATTCTCCACTCGTTGGAGAAACCTATTGAATGGAAACAAAGAACGAGGACAACCTCTCCCGGCAAAGGGATGCGAGCGATTCTCCACTCGCTGGAGAAACCTATTGAATGGAAACTTGAAGTTTACCTTCCTTCAAATATTCTTTTATGTTGTTCTCCACTCGCTGGAGAAACCTATTGAATGGAAACATTAAATGGAAACATTTCATTAATCGTTAAACTAGCGTAAACTTCAAGTAAACTTATCCCTTTTTGGAGGTCAAAGCCATGACAGGAATTCGGCTAGTGGAAGGCGACCCGGGCGACACTTGGGACGATTTAAGCTGGAGCGATTTCAGTGACGAAGAAAAAGACGCTTGGAGAGTTCTCGGTTGGAATCGGGATAGTTGGGAAGAAGAAGATGATGCACCCGACTCTAATGATAAATACTGGGAAGAACTAACGCCCGAAGAGCAGGATGCAGCATCAGAACTCGGTTATACCCAGGAAAGCTGGGACGAGGGATAACTCCCCGATTGATAGTCAGAAACCCAGGGGCTTCTAACTCGAGCGAAGAAGAGCTTTCCACCCGCCCAAGAAACAAGATGGAATAGCAACGCTCGAATTCGCCTAACCTTCACTGAATAGAGCGGGTTAACTTCGTAAAATTCCAACAACCTCTCCCCGACTCCAAAGTTTGTTGACTAAAAGCAACCCGCTCTTCCTTCTTTCTCCCCACTCCCAGCCCAATATTTTCTGTCCGTAGCAATGGACAGAATTTCTGCAACGCTTCAACTCAGCCAATCTTTAAACCTCCAACAATGAAATCCCTCTACATCTCCCAACAGGGGTGTTACATTGCGCTGCAACAAGAACTTCTCCTCGTCAAACAACAAAAAGAAATCCTCGCGCAAATCCAACTCCCCCACCTCGAACAAGTCCTCATTTTCGGCAAATCGCAAATGACAACCCAAGCCATCCGCGCTTGTTTGTGGCGAGACATTCCCATCGTTTACCTCTCGCGCCAAGGCTACTGCTACGGGCGCATCGTCGCCATTAATCGCGGATTTCGGCAACTCGCCCGCTACCAACAAGAACTCTCTCTCGGCGAACGTTTGAGCGTCGCCCGCGCCATCGTCGCCGGAAAACTCAGCAACAGTCGCACCTTACTCCAGCGTTACGCCCGTCAGCCCAACCGCGAAAGCCTCCGGCTAACCGTACAAAGTCTCGATTACCTCATTGACAAAGCCCGTCGCGCCGACAGTATCGAACAACTCCTCGGTTACGAAGGCGCAGGAGCGGGAAGTTACTTTTCTGCCTTCAGCGAATGCTTGCAAGGAAACGACTTTGAATTCGTCGCCCGCACTCGCCGCCCGCCCGGAAACCCCGTCAACGCCCTTCTAAGCTTCGGCTACCAAGTCCTGTGGAATCACCTCCTCGCCCTCATTGAAATCCAAGGACTCGATCCTTACTGGGCGTGTCTCCACCACAGCAGCGAACGTCACGCCGCCCTCGCCAGCGACTTACTCGAAGAATTCCGCGCCCCCTTCGTCGATTCCCTCGTGCTGTGGCTGATTAACAAGCGCATCATCAACGCCAGTCAAGACTTCGAGCATCGAGACGGCGGTTGTTTCCTCAACAATAGCGGGCGCAAAAAATACCTCAAATCCTTCGTCGGACGAATGGAAGAAACGGTTCAAAACCGCGACGGCGAACCGCAACCGCGCTGGGATTTGCTGCTGCAACAAGTCAAAGCTTTCAAACAATTCGTTTATCAACCCAGTTTGGGTTACTGCCCTTACTCGATTCGCTGAAATGCTGTTTTATCGGATTGCTCGCGATATAGCGCTACTTGAAATGTGAATATACGTTTCTAAATGCACCAAAGTCTTAGCTGGTGGGCGCTGCCCACCCTACCCGATGTCCCAACTGAAATGCTGTTTTATTTAATCGCTTACGATATTCCCTGCGACAAACGGCGCAAAAAAATCGCCGATTTGCTGGAAGGGTACGGAACCCGCGTGCAATATTCCGTTTTTGAGTGCATCCTCGAGCGCGCCCAATACCAAGAACTACAAAAACGCCTGAAAAAACGCTATAAGTCTGCCGAAGATAGCCTGCGTTTTTATCCGCTCTCTCAACATACCCTCAGCCAAGTTGAAGTTTGGGGAGAACCGCCGCTGACTCGAGATTCTAGTTCGACGGTTGTTTGAGGTAGAGAGGCTGCATACAACGTCCCAACCGGCGATTATTCTTCGCGATGTAGCGCTGATATGGCAATCAATAAACCTCTTTCGTAGGGTGCGTTATACCAATTCTCATTGATTTTGCACGATTCCCGAAGAGGGCAGCCACATTGTTCATTCGTGTCAACTTAAGGTGAAACACTTAGCCCGCCAGGAACTCAAGTTCCTGGCTAATAGCTGAAACCCGTTGAAACGGGTTAGATACATCTGAATTTCCCAGTCCTAACCCTACTTTCACTCTTTCGTAGGGTGCGTTAGGCGCAAGCTAAACCTCTGAAAAAAGGAAAAGATATTTTAGTGCGCCGTAACGCACAGTCTTAGTGCTAACATCCCCTACTTTCACTTAAAAAGCGATTGAAAAAGGAAAAGATTTTTCAGTGCGCCATAACGTACCCAGATGGTGCGTTACGCTTCGCTAACACACCCTACGTTCGCTCTTTCGTAGGGTGCGTTAGGCGCAAGCTAAACCTCTGAAAAAAGGAAAAGATATTTTATTGCGCCGTAACGCACCGTCTTAGTGCTAACATCTCCTACTTTCACTTGAAAGGCGATTGGAAAAGGAAAAGATTTTTCGACGCGCCATAACATACCAAGATGGTGCGTTACGCTTCGCTAACACACCCTACTTTCACGTTAAGGGCGATCGCGGAAAGATTGCAAATATTCAAGAAAAAGACAATATTTGAATCAATCCGTAAACAATCTTAAAAACCTTTTCTGGTAGGAATTTCAGCGAATCTAAATAAATTCTAAAAATATTGTCTTTTAGTGGATTTTCTATAGAGCCTTGAGCTAAGCTGCATACTACAGATTGAGGAGAGCGGGCTACTGGAGCGATCGAGCTTCGGCAATGCCTGGAAAGTTTTTGCGGCGACAAACTTGCAAACATCCCTTAGCTTAACCCCTGCATGAAACCAGCGCAACTAATTAAGGAAATTTACGGAAGTCCGGCTCGATGCTCAATGGCAATGTTATTGGACGGCTGTTCCGTTCGGCGACCCAGAAGCAGATTTAAATCGTTCTCCGCGCAGCAAGAAGAAGTGCTATAAAACTTGGAAAGATAGACAAAATCAATTTACGACTCCTCGAGAAGAACTATTAGATCCAAAAGAATCAGAGTTTCTTGAAGCGACTTATACAGAAAGCTGGCGAGAATATTTGAAAGCGCAGAAAAAAACCGTCGGTTTTGAGAAACGTCCGAATCTCAATGTCGGTTCGTGGTGGGCGCAATATTTCGATTTAACTCGACTCAGCCTCACTGCCGTTAAAAATGCCCGCAGTTGGCAATTACCCACCGCCTTTGGGCCGCGTTCTACAATTTCCGGTATCGGCCCGGTCGTTCATGCCAATAACGGTGGAAAAGATTGGGTAACAGAAGGTGAAACCCGCCAGCTTTGGCAAAAAGATATGGGATTGTTTGATGGCATTGAAGAACTGAATGCAACCGAAGTTCTCAAGCGCGGACTGCATAAAGTTTTACCCAACCTTTTAAAAAGTTCTCTCCCTCGTCAAGAATATTATTATCCCGACCTTTCAGCAGGAGTTGCTGGCTGGTTGCGCGAGACGATTCAAAAGGAAGGAACATCTTCCCCAGCGGTTGAAAAATATAGAGAAATTTGTCGCGAACTTTGCCACGAATTTAAATGGGCTGAAGCAACGAACCAGCAAGCTTGGGGAATTCCTTGGGTTGAAAAAAGCAAGCTTCAACTGCCGCATCCTCGCCTGTTAAATGCGGGTTGGGCGATTGAAGACTTTCGGGCTGGCAACGATAACCTTAGTTTTGAGGAATTTAAGCGCGAAAAACAGAAAGAACTAGAAAAAGTCCGAGACGCGATCGCGAGTTATTTCCCACCCGGCAGCAATCCAACCGATTGGTATGTTACTGCCGCAGGCGATGGCGACAGCATGGGCGAATGGCTCAAAGGGACTAAATTGAAGCCTTATCAAGATTATTTTCCCGAAGCATTACCGGACAAAATTGAGGAACTTCCAGACGTTTTAAAACAGCCTTTTTCAGAGTTTACTAAAGTTAGCAAACGCATGGGGCCGGCAACTCACAGCGCCCTCAGTCGCGCCCTCCTTGACTTTTCCAACCAACTCCTTCCCTACCTCACCGAAGAACGTTACGCCGGACGATTAATTTACGGTGGCGGCGATGACGTTCTCGCTTATACCAACATTTGGGAATGGGACAATTGGTTGTGGGATGTGCGCTCCTGTTTCCAAGGGAAAGTAGACCCAAAAGGTGAGTTTGAAGGCGGCGATTCTAGGGGGGATTATTGGCAGTGGAAAAATACTGATTCTCCAACTCAAAACCCTGCTTTTAAACGTCCGTTATTTACGATGGGGCGCAATGCAACTATCAGTTTCGGAATTGTCATCGCCCATCAATCCGTCCCGCTCGCGATCGCGCTCGAAAACCTTTGGAAAGGGGAAAAAGAAGCAAAAGAGCATGAAAATGAGCAAAAACTAACAAAAGATGCAGTTCAAGTGCGAGTGATTTACGGTAACGGTAATATCCTCAAGGCAACGGCAAAATTTGCTACCTTCGAGCAATGGCGTAAACTTCTCGAACTCGAAGTCGATAGCGCTTTGTTTGAAAACGCCGCGCAACTTTGGGAACAACATCCTGTACCCGTAGAAGCTGCAATAGAGCCTTGGGTAAAAGCTTTTATTTCCCGTCGAGAAACCCTGCAAGGTGACGAACAATTGAAAAATAATTTTTCCGATACTTTGACCAACTTTTTAACGAGCTTATGGCAAAATTCTGTCCCAAATCGTCGCGACGCAGAAATCAAAAGCTGGCTCAAACTCGCCGCCTTTATCATCCGCAGTCGCAAAATTGAAATTCGCGATTTTCACAATTAATGTACCTGTTTCAACGATTCACTAATGTACTGGTATACTCTCACTCCTCTCGACATTCTTCTCTTCCGAGATGCAAAACCCTTCACTCCCGGCGAACGAGCTTGGGCGGGCAGTGTTTTTCCTCCCAACGGACACGCGATCGCCGGAGCAATTCGCCAACTCATCAGTCATGACTTAACAGATAAAGAGAGCGGTAAAATAGAACTATGCGGGCCGTTTTTATGCAATGGAAAAACACTTTATTTTCCTTCTCCGTTAAACTATGTAAATTCGCAGCGTTTAACGCCAATTTCCTGGTTGCCAGAAAATCATTCTGCCCGTAGAATGGTATGGGATCGTCGCAAACCGGAACCTTTACTTCTCGAAAAAAGTTCATCGAATCAAGCCGATTTAGAAAGCAAAAATGACCGCGACTGTCGGAAGTATTTTTCATACAAAACTGTCCGTAAGCTGCTGAACGGAGAACAACTAGAGTGCGAAGACTGGCTGTTGGACAAAGGGAAACCCGAAAAACTTTGGAAGGTCGAAACGCGATCGCACAATACCCTAGAAACCGGAACGCGCCAAGTCAAAGATGCAGACGGTTACTTCGTTGAAAACGCTATTCGCCTGCATCCCGGTTGGAGTTTAGCCATTGGTTTAAAAGCAGAACTACCGCAGGTTCCCGCTACGATTCGACTGGGGGGAGAAGGACACCGCGCGATCGTCGAACGTTGTGCGGAACTGGATAAACAATGGAACGAACTGCAAGCATTATCGCAGCAAAATCAAGCAAAAGGAGGACGCGCGATCGCTTATTTAGTAACTCCCGGCGTATTTGAGCGCCTTCGCCGCAAAAATCCCGCGAATTACCAAGAAAGCAAATCCTATTGTCGCCCTTACCCTTGGGAATGGAGTCTCGTTCATACGACTAACAGCAATCAAACTCCGGGCAATCTTGTCAGCGTAGCAACTGCGAGCGCCGTACCGATTAGTTGCAGGATTAAGGATAAGGCTAAAGACACGAGCATCCCCGCACCGCAAGTTTTTGCGGCTCCTCCTGGAAGCAGTTATTACTTAAACATTCCTCAAGGATTAGACCTAGAATCTCCCAACAATCAGCACTGGCGGCAGTTAGGATATTCCGAACTTCTCTGGATAGATTGCACCTCAGAATCTCCTCAATAGTAATTTGTCATTCATCATTTAGTAACAAATTTCATGGCTAGTATTCTTATTACCTTCGTCGGGAAGCAAGACCCCTACTCCGATAATTCTGAAAAAGAAGGCTCAATCGTCACCTTAGTAAGATACTTGATGGGTCAGGGTATTTCTTTTAAAAAAGTAATATTACTCTGCACGCAAGGAACGCAAGAACGAGCGGAAGCGACAGAGGACTGGTTAGAGACGGACGTAAAAATCGCGCGATCGCAAATCGAGATTATTCCAGTCTGTTCAGAACTATCAGACGATCCGGTGAATTTATTGCTCGCCTCGAGAGAAGCTTACCGCGCGATCGAAACAGTGCAACAAGATTGGGTAGAAGGCGATTGTTTAGAATTCAATGCTTCTTCCGGAACTCCCGTCATGAAATCTTCTTGGAGTATTCTTGAGGCAGCAGGAAAAACGCCGCCAAACAGCAAAGTTTGGCAAGTTCGCGATCCTCGAGAAATCAAGCCCGGTCAAGAGGCTGTTTTTCTCAATGATGTCTCCGTTCTTAAAGATGAATTTGATATTCAAGTCATCAAGCGTCAAATCGCAAACTACAACTACAGCGGCGCTTTCGTAGACTTAAAACTGAGTAATCTTCACAGTTCAGAAATAGAAGCATTACTGAATTACGGACAGTACCGTTTAGCTTTTGACTTCGATCGCGCTTTCAATAGCATTCAAAACTTACCCCTACCTTTTACTGAGACAGTCTTACCCCAACTAGCCGCCCTCAGAAGAAAAGACAAAAGAGCCTTACTCGAGGAAATTTATAGCAAGATACAGATTAAAGATAAAAAGGAAGAGTATTCCGACTTACTCGTACTGCTCTTTTCCTTTCAAGAAACCTTACTGCGTTTGCTCGTTGTACAAAAAACATTACCGAATGAGGTTCAAGCGAGTTGGGAACGGAATGAAGAAAAAGTCAAAAATCAAATTTCTACTTTTGATGGTGGAAAACTTAATTTATTTTTAGAAAATTACATTTTAAAAAATGGTAAAAAACTTCAAACTCTCGATGACAGAGGTCAACATTTTAGTCGGATTTCTTTAAAGGCAATCCTAGATTACCAACCCGATTCGCGAGATTCAGAACTGTTACCTCTTATCGAAAGCTTAGAGAACTATTGCGGACAGCGCAATGATTATATCCATGACTTAAAAGGAATTTCTAAAATTGAAAAAAAAGGAGAAATCCTAAATGCCTTGAAAAAGATACTACAAAAAATCGGTAGCTCAACCTCCGATAATCCCTTCGACCGGCTTAATAAAGAACTCTCATCTCTTTTAGAAGTAGAACAAAAACGAGGTCAAAATAAATGAATATTAACTTAGTCTATCTCTATCTACTTTCGCCCCTGCATACCGGCGGTGCAACTCAAGAAGGAAACCTGCTCGGTATTGCTCGCGAATCTCACACCAACATCCCCTATCTTCCCTCCAGCACGATTCGCGGCAGACTGCGCGCGAGCGAAACCGATAAGAAGAAGCAGTACAAATTATTTGGCACCGAGCTTAAATCGGGTGAAGAAAATAGCGGCGGCTCAACTGATTCCAACAAGCTCGTGCAGGGTGACATCTGGATTGGCGATGGCTCGATTTTATGGCTGCCCGTCCCTTCTCTCAGTCATGGCGTGGTTTGGATTAGTTCTCCGATGTTACTACAACGTTGGGCGAGACTCAATGCTTTACCTAGCAAGATTCCGACTGAATATAGCTGTAGTTTCAAGCAAAGCAATACGAGCGTTTACTTAAAAGATGCCGTGCTGAAAGCTAATGATTTGAAAGAGTGGAAGAATTGGCAAGAATTTGTCCCTAAATCGGCAGAAACTAATAATATTACTCGTCTTCTTGTCATTCCCGATCGCCACTGCGAAACGCTGATTCAAATGGGATTGTGGCGACAAGTCAAAGTCAAACTCGACGAACACAAAAATGTGAGTGGCGGTTTTCGGTACGAAGAAGCGATTCCTCCCGATACTCTCGTCTATTTTCCTTGGGGAATTACTTCTCAGGCGAATGGCTCTCGCCAACAGTCCGAGACCGATTTTAAAGCGTTGCTCGGCAACAACACAATCTTGCAAATCGGCGGACAAGAAAGCTTGGGACGCGGTTTCGTTCAACAGTGGTTGGGATAGAAGGCTATTTCAGTCAACAAGTCAACAAATGACACTAACTTAAGGCTGGTGGGCGCTGCCCACCCTACGAAATATCTATTTCAGTCAACAGTCAACAGTTATCAGTTATTAGTCAAGATGAATATTTTCGATCCGCGAACTTTAAGTGAGCCTGTTTACAAGGCTTTATCAGACTTACGCCGTCCCTACGAAGAGGCTTGGCAGAAAGCCACAAGGGAAATCGATAAAAAAATTTACTATAACCACCTCAAGGAGCAAAAAAATCAGGCGATCGAACTTTATACCTATATTTCGACTTGGGGGCTAATGCGTTGTAAGGCTGAAGAGAAATATTTAGACAAAAGGAAGTTAGGAGAGCCAGAAGTTACGAGAGTAGAGGATAAAGCGAAAATCGAGCAATACGGTAAAAGGGAAGTTATCCAAAAATACTTTTCCTGTTTAGAAAATTTAGCAGCGAGTTCAGATACAAAAGATCTTGCTACCGATCGCGGATTAGATGTCCTCAAAGGTCTACAAGCCGATGAATACTTAGGCTTAATGGGTTTAGGACTCGAACTCGCTAATGAATTCAGCTTTTGGGCGAATGCCGTTTATCACGATATTAAAGGAGACCAGTAATCATGAGTCCTAACCCTATACAGCGCCCCAATAAACCGAATTCCACTCAACGCCCCGTTCAAAAAGCGAAAAAAGTTATCGATTCTTCCAGACAAAATCGAGGGAATGGCGGGGGGCGCAATCATGGTGGAGGAGGGCAAGGGGGCGGTAATAACGGGCGAAACGAACCTTCTCCTTGGTTAGATGAAAACAACGAACCCTCTCCAACTCCAACCGCTAGTTTTGTGGAATATTTGCGTTGGATGCGCGCCCCAGACTCGGAATATAAAGATGAGACAAAAGTCCAAATTTTGCATTTAGCAACGGAGAACGCGAACTACCGAGAACGACTCAAACAACTGGTCAAACGGACTGAAATAATCGCACAAGTTACCTTTCAAGTCAAATGTCCTTGGCGCATTCGCGTAGGCGGAACTAAAGGCCCAGAAAACATTTTACTTCCTGCTTTCGATGCTCTCGGAATGCCCTACATTCCCTCTGCAACTCTGCGGGGAGTCGCGCGAAATCAAGCCATTCGCGAACTGATGAAAAAGCAAAAATTAACTTGGGATGATGCCGATAAAAAAGTTGCTCCTTACTTCGGTTCTCTAGAAGTAGAAGAGAAAGCCAATCGCGCTGGAAAAGTCGTCTTTCTCGATGCTTACCCTGTCCCCAGCGAAAAAGGGGGGTTAGCAATGGATATGGCGAATAACATTTGGAAGTGGGAAGGAGAACGCCCCGACTATTCGCCTAATCCCAATCCTTTTTTATCGTTAAAAGAACCGACTTTTTTAATCGGTCTGCGCTTGGCAACAGGTTGCCAGGACGAGCGAGTTTTAGAGAAAGTTAAAACTTGGTTAATTGAAGGAATGCGATCGGGGATTGGCTCGCAAGTCAATACTGGCTATGGCGAACTGTTTACAGCCGGTGCGGGACACCCAACCAAAGAGTTTTTCCGCGTTGAATTTTCTTTAGAAGGGCAACTAATTCACGGATATAAAAAGTTTACTCAATGGAATTGGAACGACCGCCGCAATGAGTGGCAAATGCGAGGGATTGCCGAAGCAGAAGTCCGCCCGGTTGCCTTTAAATCGATGCTAAGGTACTGGTTCCGCGCTTTTGCTTTAGGCGTTCTTTCTTTTAAACAAGTGCAGGAATGGGAAGCCAAACTGTTTGGTGGAATTGACCCCAAACGAGAATATGGTTATTTGAAAGTGAACATTATTGATGGTAAAAAGATTGAAAAAGAGGCTCGGCATAATGTGAGAGGTCAGAAAGAGTCTTGTGATAAGCAGCAGGGGACTCTAGTTTTATCTCTTTCTCCTGAAGCATCGAGACAGAAGAAAGAGGAATTGACAAGGCTTTATAAAGAGTTAACTTGGTTGATGTTTAATTTGGGTGGAATCGGTCAAGGTGCGAGACGACCTTGCTATTCGAGGGAAGGACGCGGTATTCCTTTGTATCGTGGTTCTACATTCTGCCTCGACAGTGATGATGAGCTTTGGACTCTCCCCAATACGATACAAGAGTTTCAAAAACAGTTTAAAAAACGATTAGTCGAGTTCTATCATGCGTTAGAAAAAGTGACGGAAATTCCGCTCGATTATCACAATCCGAAGCTGGTGGGTCGGGTGACTGAAGAAAAGTGGTTAAATGCGGTCGATGGCTACTGTAAAATCATCATTTGTACAGGTAATTCGGATAATCATAAGCCCTATGCTCTGAGTGTATTACATTGCAATAGTTTTAAAGTCAATGCTGATAGTAAAAATGATAATGATAGTCAGAGGACACTTAAAAAAATATATGATGGCAATCTATGCGGTCAGGTCAAAAAACCAGTTAAGCCTTCACCCGTGTGGATTGCGGATTTAGGCGATTATCAAGTCGTGACCGTCTTTGGCGCGAATGTTAACCCTCGCGATCGCTATCTACAAGAATTGCGATCGCGAACTTCACGCGACAACTATGTTCGAGTTTTCCCTTTATAGCAATCTATATCCCGCTTATCGAAACTTATAATAAACCCTCAAAAAAACATCGCCATCTTGCACCCCCCTCCCCCGACTCGGCCCGATCGCGCACAAAAAGCCTAAAACCCCTCCCTCCCCTCGAGCGATCGCGCCATAAGCTTGGTGGCGAAGCGAATTTTCATTCCGCCCAGCAGGACTCGGATTCCGACCGACCGACTCCTGCTATACTTTTTAAGCTTTAAACTCTATAAAAGTAATTCCTAAATCGTAACCCTATGCGAACTCACTATTGTGGCGACATCAGAACCCATCATACCGGCGAAACGGTCACGCTCTGCGGTTGGGTAGATCGCCGTCGCGACCACGGTAAAGTTATATTTATCGATCTGCGCGATCGCGCCGGAGTTATCCAAGTTGTCAGCGATCCGGAACGCACGCCCGATTCCTACTCAGATGCAGATGCGTTGCGCAATGAATACGTGGTGCGAGTGACGGGGCGAGTCAGCGCGCGTCCGCCCGAATCCCTCAATCCCAAACTGCCGACGGGCGAAATCGAACTTTACGCCGATCGCATCGAAGTCCTCAATGCAGTACGCAAGCAGCTTCCCTTCCAAGTTTCCAGCTTTGAAAACGAGTCGGTGAAAGAAGAGTTGCGCTTGAAGTACCGCTATCTAGATTTACGACGCGATCGCATGAACCGCAACCTGCAACTGCGCCATCAAGTCGTTAAAAGCATTCGCCGCTTCCTAGAAGACGAACGCGGGTTTATTGAAGTTGAAACCCCGATTCTCACCCGTTCCACTCCAGAAGGCGCGCGCGATTACCTCGTTCCCGCCCGCGTTAACCCCGGACAGTGGTACGCCCTGCCCCAATCGCCGCAACTGTTTAAGCAATTGCTAATGGTGTCAGGGTGCGATCGCTACTACCAAATCGCCCGCTGTTTCCGCGATGAAGACTTACGCGCCGATCGCCAGCCGGAATTTACCCAACTCGACATGGAAATGAGTTTCATGTCCCAAGAAGAAATTCTACAACTAAATGAAGATTTGGTTTGCCATATCTTTAAAACCGTTCGCGGTGTCGATCTACCCCGTCCTTTCCCCCGCCTCACCTACGCCGAATCGATGGAAAAATACGGCTGCGATCGCCCAGATACCCGCTTTGGGTTAGAACTGGTGGAAGTATCCGATCTGTTGGGAAATAGCGGTTTTAAAGTCTTTTCAACTGCCGTCAAACAAGGCGGAATTATTAAAGTTCTGCCCATTCCCGGCGGGAACGATACAATTTCTAACGTTCGGATTAAACCGGGTGGGGATTTGTTCAATGAAGCCGCGATCGCAGGTGCAAAAGGCATTGCCTATATTCGCGTTAAAGAAGGCGGAAACATCGACACGATCGGCGCGATTAAAGATAACCTTAACGAAGAACAAACCAAAGAACTGCTCGATCGCGTCGGCGCAAAACCCGGACATCTACTCCTCTTTGGTGCAGGCGATGCTGCTACTGTTAACAAGTCTCTCGATCGCCTTCGTCAAGTCATCGGACAACAACTCGGACTCATCGACGAGGAGAAGGTTAATCTCGTATGGGTGACAGATTTTCCGCTGTTTGAATGGAACGCCGATGAGAAGCGTTATGAAGCCTTGCATCACCCCTTTACCGCCCCGAATCTCGAAGATTTGGACGATCTAAAAACGGCTCGTTCCCAAGCTTACGATCTCGTTTATAACGGTATAGAAGTAGGCGGTGGCAGTCTTCGCATCTATCAAAAAGAGATTCAAGAGCAAGTGTTCGCCGCGATCGGTTTATCGAAAGAAGAAGCCCAGCAAAAATTCGGCTTCCTTCTCGAAGCCTTTGAATACGGTACGCCTCCCCACGGCGGCATTGCCTACGGACTCGATCGCCTCGTCATGTTGCTGAGTGGCGAAGAATCGATTCGCGATGTCATCGCCTTCCCCAAAACCCAGCAAGCGCGCTGCTTGTTAACCGATGCGCCCTCCAGCGTTGATGAAAAGCAACTTAAGGAATTGCAAGTTGTCTCTACTTATCAACCCGAAGATAATGGATAATTGATAATTGATAATGGATAACGAAGAGAGACTAATTGATGATGGATGAATGGCACTGACTTAAGGCTGGTGGGCGCTGTTTCACCCGACGAAATTATCTGTAGAGACGTTGTATACAACGTCTCTACAGGCAATTTGTTCTTTCTTAAGTCAGTAATTCATCCATTATTCATTATCCCTATATCTATTAGGGTTAAACTTTCGGCATCATTAACGTCAAAATCCCATCCACCAACTCGGCGCGAACAGAATCTTTTTGAACCGGAACGGGTAGCGGAAAATCGCATTTCAATTCGCCGTAATGGAGTTCCGATGGGAATAGCTCTTGTTCGGAGGGCTGGTTGTGCTTGTGATGTTCTCCCGATATTGACAGCACATCCCGCTCGATCTGAATTTCCAAGTCTTTAACTTTTAAACCGGGTATTTCCGCTTTTAAGATCAGATGCGTTGAAGTTTCTTTTACCTCTAAAGCCGGACACCAGACTTGATTATCTCTTACAATCATTTTAATTTCTCTCCTGTTATATTAGGAGTTACAGCCCCGATCGTGTGGATTTAAAAGCGACTCAACTATTAATGTCTTTCTCACTCGACTTTTAAAAACCGTTTTTCTCGACTTTCAGATAAATCGATGTTTTGAATCGAGAGAGCGCCCGATTCGGTTAATAAGTTAGAAGTTAGAAATGACAGATAAACCTGATTTAATTGTTAGAATTGAGTCGGGATTAATCCACATCCCTGTTTGCGCTGTACTCGGTAAGTCCTTTTAACAATTTTCAGATCCTCTTCTTAACTCTAGGTTAAAGAAGATCTGGTGAGGAGAGTGTGAAGAAATTGTGAATATTTTTAACGGATCTTAGTTCGAGCGCGAACTGCTGGCGTTAGCAATCTGTTATGCTCGATCGCAGGCTTGCAGCAGAAAGCAGTCGCTTAGTTGCCGGAAAGACTGATGAGAGAATAGCCCTGTTATCATTGCATCGCAACATTTCTTTCTCTCATCCATCAATTCCTAGCTGCCAGACTCGATCGCAAATCCTAACTGGAGTGAACCCACTCGCAGTACAGGCGATTGTTTTCATCGCGCAGCCAACGCGCGACTAAAGGACGAGTTTCCGGTTGACTCGAACTCGTCGAAGATTGTTGCTGCGGCGCAGCTAAAGGCGCAGATTGCGTCGAGAGCGCACTCTTACGGGTCAGTAAAGTTGTCATAACACCATACCCCCTAGTCTTAAACTAAGCTTAACCTGTTCTTTACCTAAGATAATTCATAGGGAGGAGGCATAATGCGATCGCGATCGCATCGACACAGAAATTTATATAAAAAAAACGCCAGCCTGATGCTGACGAAGATACAGAGGAAGAAACTGACGCAGGGTACAAGCGCCTTTTAATGCCGTCTTGACCCATCGGGCCAAATTGCGCCTGCAAGATCGGCTTCAGTTAAGATCGTTCCGGTGAGATCCGCTCCTGATAAGTCTGCCTTGCGTAAAATCGCGCCGCTTAAGTCGGCATAGCTCAAATCCGCATTCCGCAGGTTAACTTCGCTTAAATCGGTCGCAAGTTTCTCCGCATAATGGATTGTACCGAGACTCGCCCGACAGAGTTTGGCTCCTTCCAAATTTGCCCGACACAAGAGCGCGCCATTCAACTTGGCATAACTGAGATCCGCACCGCTCAAATTCGCACTGCCCAGATCGGTGCGTTGATCCGAAGTCGGGCGTAAATCGGCTTCAAATAAAATCGCGTTGGATAAGTTAGCTGAGGTCAAGTTTGCGCCGCCGACAATCGCTTTACACAAATTTGCGCCTTCTAAAAGCGTGCCAACGAGTTTTGCTCCACTCAAATCGGCTTCCCGCAGCAGCGCCCGCGATAAATCGGCATCGCTTAAATCCGTTCCCCAGAGTAAGGCTTCGCTGAGATCGGCAGCCGCTAAACGCGCCCGATGAAAATTAGTGCGCCCCAAGCGAGATTGCCGCAAATCCGCACCACTGAAATCCGCGCCGCTGAGATCGACATGAATCAATTCGGCTTCTAGGAGTTTCACTTCGAGAAAGCTTCGTTCTCCAAGGCGATATCGGTCGAGAAGCGCGCTAGGGTCCATAATCTGAAAAAATCTCTAAAATATTAGCGGTCTGTTTCTGGGTCTTAGATACTGTATCAAAACTATACCGCTACTCTTGCGGCGTTACGTTCAAAATTCCGAATTGGCGATCGCGTTTTCCTCCGGAGCGATCGCTCGCTCGTTTGAAACGAGGTTCAGCGTTGAATAGAAAGGGAATATCTCAAAGATGCCTCAATTAGCCCTGCAACAACTCCCTTGCGTTTTGCTCTTGTCTGTTTTGGGACTGACGAGCGCTTGTCAATCTCTCCCCGTACCGCCCGCACTGTTAAGTGCCGCAGGCGTTAGCGCCGAACCGGACTCCGCTCTCACTTACCGCAGCGAACGTCTCGGATTGAGTTTTTCCTATCCCCAAGAGTTAACCATTGAGGAAAAAGGAAGCACGATAAAGGTTTGGGCTACCGAAGATTACCGCGCCGTTCGGGAGGGCAGGTACGCGGGCGGAACGGAACTGCCGCCCCATTTAGCGATCTCGACTTATCCCAATCCCCAGCATTTACCGCTGCGAAAATGGCTGCAAGGGTCGGGAAACGAGTATTTCGGTCTTCTTAAGGAAGATGTTCGAGAAATGCTCCTATCGAATCGCCCTACGCTTTTCTTCAGTTCCGATGCGCTCTACTCGCAGAAAAATGTTCTCTTCGCCAGTCGTCAGGGCGATCGCATCGCAGCGATTAGCAAGGCAGAACTCGAAGCTCGAGGGGGCGACGCTGCTAAATCTCAAACCTATCAACGCGCCTTCGAGCAAATTATCGCCAGTTTCTCGCCCGATAGTTAAACCGAGCCAAAACTCGGTTGTGTCAAAATACGAAGGTGCTAACTTGCAAGGAGAAATTCAATGGACGCGCAGACTCTCAAAGAAAAAGTGGTTAAAATTAAAGGTCAACGCGAATTTTTAGTGACTCTGCTCGAACAGCCCCATCTGGGAACGCTGCGTTTAGATGTCAACCAGGCGTTGGAAGAATTAGACGAACTGCTCGATGAGTTCCGACAAACCTTTCCCAATACGGAACTATCTTAAGCGATCGCATCGCAGCTAAACGCGATCGCACGGAATTCGGCGAGGTTGGGTCGAGCGCGTGCCGCCCAACCTCCGCATTGGCTGAAATTGACAGCTAAATTTTCATTTCAGTTGCGATCGCTTCCTCGAAACAAACCCAGCATTTCCCCTTGTCCCTTACACTGACGTGCTATTTTTCCTGAGAAGCGTTAACATAAATTAATACAAGCAGATTTGCATTTTCAGTTTTAAATCTTGAATTCCGCCCAGAGCGGTACTAACAGATCGTCAACCCCCAGGAGAGCGAGCGAGTGAACAAAAATAAAAAATGGCGTAACGCAGGCTTGTATGCCCTGCTTTTAATCGTTGTCCTTGCTTTAGGAGCAACATTTTTAGATAGCGAGCGAGAAGTCCGCAAAACCTGGAACTATACCCAGTTCGTTCAAGCCGTTCAAAAAGGTCAAGTCGAGCGCGTCCAACTGAGCGCAGACCGCAGCCGCGCTAAATTTGATTCTCAGGACGGCACGAAAGTCGAAGTCATCTTGCCCAGAGACGACGGACTGATCGATATTCTCACCACTAATAAAGTCGATATTGCGATCGTTCCGCCCAACAACGAAGGGGCTTTGTTACGAACCCTCAGCGGTCTATTCTTCCCTATTTTATTACTGGTTGGCTTATTCTTTCTGTTGCGTCGCGCCCAAAGCGGCCCGGGTTCCCAAGCGATGAACTTCGGCAAATCGAAGGCTAGAGTTCAAATGGAGCCTCAAACGCAAGTCACATTTGGCGACGTAGCCGGAATCGAGCAAGCCAAGTTAGAACTGAGCGAAGTCGTCGATTTCCTCAAAAACGCCGATCGCTTCACCGCCGTTGGTGCAAAAATCCCTAAAGGCGTTCTCCTGGTGGGACCTCCGGGAACGGGTAAAACCTTACTCGCTCGCGCCGTTGCAGGCGAAGCAGGCGTTCCCTTCTTCAGTATCTCCGGTTCGGAATTCGTCGAAATGTTCGTTGGGGTCGGTGCGTCTCGCGTGCGCGACTTATTCGAGCAAGCCAAAACCAACGCGCCCTGTATCGTCTTCATCGATGAAATCGATGCGGTCGGTCGCAGTCGCGGTGCGGGTTTAGGCGGCGGTAACGACGAACGCGAACAAACCCTCAACCAACTTCTGACCGAAATGGACGGGTTTGAAGGCAATACCGGAATCATTATCATTGCCGCAACGAACCGCCCCGATGTCTTGGATGCAGCCCTGTTGCGTCCCGGTCGTTTCGATCGCCAAGTGGTCGTCGATCGCCCGGATTACGCCGGACGGGTGGAAATCCTCAACGTTCACGCTCGCGGTAAGACCTTGGGTAAAGATGTAGATTTAGAGCGCATCGCCCGCCGCACTCCCGGTTTTACCGGCGCGGATATGTCGAACTTGCTCAACGAAGCTGCAATTTTAGCCGCGCGCCGCAACTTGACAGAAATTTCGATGGATGAGATTAACGACGCGATCGATCGCGTTTTAGCTGGTCCTGAGAAGAAAGATCGCGTTATGAGCGAGAAGCGCAAGCAACTCGTCGCTTACCACGAAGCGGGACACGCCCTCGTCGGCGCGCTGATGCCCGATTACGACCCCGTACAAAAAATTAGTATCATTCCTCGCGGTCGCGCTGGCGGTTTGACCTGGTTCACGCCGAGCGAAGAACGCATGGATTCGGGGCTTTACTCCCGCGCTTACCTGCAAAATCAAATGGCGGTTGCTTTGGGCGGTCGCGTTGCTGAAGAAATCATCTTCGGCGAAGAAGAAGTGACGACCGGAGCAGCCAGCGATTTACAACAAGTCGCCCGCGTCGCTCGCCAGATGGTGATGCGCTTTGGGATGAGCGAGCGCCTCGGCCCGGTGGCTTTGGGTCGCCAGAGCGGTAACGTTTTCTTAGGACGAGAAATTGCGAGCGATCGCGACTTTTCCGACGAAACCGCCGCAACCATCGATGAGGAAGTTCGTCAACTCGTCGATCGCGCTTATACTCGCGCCCGACAAGTGTTAGATGAGAACCGAGGACTGCTTGACAAATTGGCAGATATGTTAGTTGAAAAAGAAACAGTGGATGCCGATGAACTGCAAGAGTTGCTCGCTAACAACGATGTGAAGATGGCAGCGATCGCTTAATTTCCATCTAACCTCAAATTTTCCGTCAACCTCGATTTCCTATTCTGAGAAGTCGAGGTTATTTTATTCTTTTCAACTGCTTTTTAGAGTCGTTCGTTAATAACTGCTGAGTGTTCGCCGATCGCTGTTATACCAATTCTCCAAGTTCGGACGATACATCTTGAGGCTGAAACCCCTAATATATCTAGTTTTCTTCATTTTTAATTTTTAATTGGTATTAACTGTTCGCTAATCACAGATAACTGCGTCGGTCGATAGGTGCGAATGAAGTTGGATACGAGATCTCGTTCTGCAACCGTCGGTGTTGCCAAACATCCAGCCGTTCCCGCCTGACCGTTATTTTTGAAGGCTGAAGGGTCGTAGTGCAAGCCGAGACCGCTACGTTCCGTAGAGAAGGTCGGTGTAATCGCAGACCAAGCGCCGCCAAACTCGCCCCCGACGTTGATAACGCTGCCGGGATTGTCAAAGCGATAAACTCCAAACGGAAGCGGCGTTTGCGAACCGGCGCGATTCGAGGGCGTTTGTTGACCGGCGCGCCCGGAGACGGCACGAACGGTTTTAACCGTATTGCCGCTGTCGTCCACGAGCCGCACGCTGTAAACTTGAAGGCCATTGCCGATGGTTTCATTCGTCTGCGTTGCGATAATTTCTGCTGCTGTTGCTGAGGAAGAAGCGATCGCGACGGTGAAAGCAGTTGTTGTTAGGAGTTGCAAAAATTTCATGATTTCCTGTAAATGCGGGACGCTCGATCGCCACAGCACAACCAGCCCGTTCGATAGCATCGAAACGAACAGATGAGTTGATTGAAACGAGTAGAATGAGCTAGCTTTAGAGCTTTCGGTCAATTCAGGCAGATGCGGTGCTGAGAATTGCTGAGAGCGCGAGCGTCGATTGTTGTGTTACTTAGGACTACAATTCAGGAATGATGTTTTACGGGAAACTCGGAGGGTATTTGTCGCACCGTAAAAAAGTTTTAAGGACAGAGAGAAACGCGAACCCCGATCGCCGCAGTCACCCTCTTGGGGGAGTATAATTGCAGCAAAGATCGCCGACGCGATCGATTTTTTAGGCACTGTACGTTGCGCTACGGCAAATAAAGCACCCTTTAATGCAGGCAGGATCGATGGATAAGACAAACACTAAGAAGCGAAGTCTCAACAAGCGGTTTGGTGCAGCGCTGGCTGTTGCAGCGCTGGTCGAACTCGCGGGAGGAATCAGTCTCCCTCAAACCGCGATCGCTCAAAACAATCCTTCCCAGGGAAGCCAAAAAAGACCTCCCGTTTGCCGTCCCGCCGTATTATCGGGCTTTACGCGCTGCAACTATGAAGGCGGCGATAACTACGTGGGCTATCTCGTTAATGGCTTGCCCAGCGGTCGCGGTACTTTTGTCTATGCTGGCGGCAATCGTTACGAGGGCGAGTTTCGTAACGGTCTTCCTAACGGGCGAGGACGCTTTATCTTCCAAGACGATGCTCGTTATGAAGGAAATTTTATCGATGGCGTGTTCCGGTCGGGACGAGCAATTTACCCCAACGGCGATGTTTATGATGGAACCTTTACCGTCGTTCGGGACGTGAGTTCTGGCGAAGTCAGCAGTCAGCCGGGAGGACGGGGAACTTTTAGGTTTGCCAACGGTAGCCGCTATGTCGGGGAGTTCTTTGCGGGGCAACCGTTTGGTAAAGGAACCTTTATTCATGTCGTCGATGGCAGAGAACGCGGACGCTGCCAAGGTCAGTTTTTCAATCAGGCTTTGGATGGTAAAGGAACTTGCACCTATCCGAATGGCGATCGCTACGTTGGGGAATATCGGCAAGCTTTGCCGCATGGAACGGGGACGCTGTACCGCACGAATGGCACGCGATTCCGAGGCTTGTTCCGCGATAGCGAACCCTTCAGACCGTCACAGGAAACCAATTCTTAGCGCGAGATGCGATCGCCTCGATAATTGCTCGATAATTAAAGGCGATCGCGTCCCCTACTTTCCACAACCGAAGATTCAGCACCAAGCGTATGAAATCCTTTCAAATTGGGTCGCTTTTCTCGATCGCGGTATCGGCAGCCCTCACGGTCAATCCCGCCTTTGCCTTACCGGGCGAGCGTACCGAAGCCGTCTTAACCTGGATGAATGCTAACCCCACTTTACAGCCAACCACGGGTAATAGCTTGACCGTTCGACGAGAAGATACGCCCTCTCGACGCTTTCGCTTCCAAGCTTCTGCCCTTCCGCCGGGGCGCATCAGCGTTCCCACGACTCCCGGACGCATTCGCAGCGAAAAGTTCGAGATCGTCGATATCGTTAACGGCGTACCAATGCAGCGCTTAGAAGAGTCCCTACGCGCGATCTACGGCTTGGATATCTATAATGACTATGCCCTCGCGTCTTTGCTCTACAGCTACCCCCATGCTGATACCCTAGAGCAAGGGCGGCGGCAGAATCTTCCCTCCCTCGGGGCGCAGCGAGGCGAACTGCGCGAAGGCAAGCGTTTTGCTTACTGGGTTGAAGTAACTTACGCTGAGGACGGAAAACCGTTGAACGGTCAGGTGACGCTATTGCTGAAAGACGATTTAGAGAAACTGGCTTCTGAATTGCGCGATCGCTAATTTTTACGGTTTGACACTCCCTTGGGAATGCTTTTGGGTAGGAAGCGACGGTTATTCGCCCAGTTTTCGAGCGATCGGATTGTCTTTATTCTTAACGCTGTCTCTCAAAATCTTCAATTTGTTTGTTCCGTTCGTCGTTCGGGTTCTTGATATTTTTTTTCGGGAACAAACCCAGCATAAAATTATTGAGAGTAGTTCGAGTTTGCACGCTTGCGCCGCTTAACGGTTGCGGTAAAAACTTATCGCCAAAACCGATAAAAACGACTGCGAGTATAAAAGGAATAATAAAATTAAGAGGTTTTCTTTCCATAAACGATCTCACTCAACTAAAAAACGCTATAAGTAGCCTGCCCTAAATTTCCTGCGTCATGTAACGAAATGTAAATCATTGATATCCAGTCAGAGCAAGAATTTGAGCGTTTTGGCATAGTTGAGTATTTCTGGGGCAGGCTACTTAGTTCACTTTATTTGCGATCGTTTCGTTGCACACCCGGTAGGGGTACTCGACACCAAAACTCGATTTCGTCCCATTGCCTTCGCTTGGTATAGCACGACATCGGCTGATTTTGGCGCTGTGCCATATTTAGTAATAGCTCTAGATCCTGGATGGATTTGCGCCGCGTAGTAGTGCCAGTTAGCTCATCAATTTCTGCAAATCTGTGTAGGATTCGGGTTCGTTCCAGCCGATTCAGGATACGGGCAATTAGTTCGGGCCCGATAATCGGTTTCTGTATGTAGTCATCTGCACCTACAGCAAACACCTGATGTACGATCGCAGTATCATTATGGCCTGAGAGAAACAGCACGGGCAACTCACTCCAGCGTGGGTCGCTGCGAACCACCTGGCAGAGTTCAATACCGCTAAAATCAGGCATTTCTACATCTAAAATCAACAAGTCAGGCGTACTGGCTTGGAGTGTCTGCCAGAATAGCTTAGGGTCTGCCAAAGTTCTAACGTGAAAACCCCACGGTTCCAGCAGATTGGACAAAGCTGCTAGTACCTGAAGATCGTCATCGACAATTAGGATTCTGGCTTCCGGTTTCTGGGTGCGTTTGAGTTCCTGAGACACTGCTTTCACAATTTCTTCTGGGCTAATTGGTTTCTCTAAAAAGACATTTCCGCCCAAACGCGCTACTTCTACCCGATCGCTTAACTGATTGCGTGCTGTCAACACTAACACCGGAATCCTGGGATCTCGTTGCGCCAGTTCAGCTAGTAGAGTCAGTCCGTTCTCTGTCGTGTGGGGAAAGGTGAGGTCTAGGACAATAGCATCAGGTGGATGGCGCGCAATCGATTTTCTTGCAGCCGTTGGGTCTGTTGCTACTTCTACCTGAAAACCCCAAACGATCGCTTCCCTTTTGACCTCTTCGGCCAACACTACATCATCATCGACCACCAGCAACCGACCCGACCTCATCTTTAAAGGGGGATTCGTCGCCGTTGTAGATGGCTTGTCTTCCACAGCTTGCTTGAGACGCACCACCAATTCTTCCAGTTGCCGCGCCTCATTTTCGCCCAAAGACTCTAAGCTTAGCAACTGTTCGATCTGCCGCGCCACCTCCGAACCTTTTGGGAAGCCAAATGAACCCAGCGAACCAATCAAGCGATGCGCCTCCATCCGAGCAGAAGTTCGCAGTCCCAGATCGAGATTTCCGGTAGAGATTTGGGCGATCGCTCGATCGAACAGCACGATATGCGATTCTAAAGTTTGTTTGAATGTATCCCATACTTGTTGAATAACTGCCTGCACTTTGGCTTGAGCTTCGCGCTTGTCTGCGGTCGCCATCGCAGCATTCTGCGTCTTTTCTGGAGAAATCGTTGGCGAGAGGGAATCTTTCGGTAGTTGTTTGAGTCGATAACCCAATCCGTATACTGTCTCAATCAAATCTCTAGTCATTCCCGCTGCTTTTAGCTTCTGGCGCAGACCTTTGATTTGAGTGGAAACGGCTTCCTCTTGTGGAAATTCACCACTATACCAGATGCGGTCTAGGATGGCACTGCGGCTGAAAATACGTCGGGGATTGCGGAGAAAAAGCTCTAGTATGCTGAACTCTTTCGGGGTCAGGTGTAAGGCTTTTCCGCTATAAGTAACTTGAATGGCATCGGGGTCAAGCTGAAGCTTTTCCCAGGTCAACATAGTCAGTAAGCTAGAACTTCCCCTTCGCAGTAAAGCCTGAATCCGAGCGATTAATTCTGACATTTCATAAGGCTTGACCAGATAATCATCGGCTCCTGCTTCTAAACCAATTACCCGATCGCTGGTGCTGTCTTTGGCACTCAACAGCAAAATCGGCATCTGTAAACCGTGCGATCGCAGTCGGCGACAAAGACTAATTCCATCCAGCTTAGGGAGAACAATATCCAGCACGAGCAGATCGTAGTGAAGGTCTTGAGCCAGTGCCAAAGCCATTTGACCATCTGCCGCTATTTCAACAGTGTAGTGATGGGTAGTGAGTTCTTGTGCTAGGACATTAGCTGTCGTCTCATCGTCTTCTACTAGCAGAATTTTCATTACTACCTTAGCTATTGCAACACTTGAGAGCTTACGAAACAAATTTGAGGAAATTTTGAGGCAAGCAGGATACAGACCTTACCACCCCAACGTGGAAGCGACTCGATTTGCTAGTGTCAAAGGGTCAAACGGTTTAGCGATTACCCCAGCCACGCCAAGCTTCGTAAACTGAGCTAAATCACTAGACTGTACCTTAGCAGTAAACAAAATGACTGGAATGGCTTGAGTAGCTGAATTATTTTGTAACTCGCCCAACAGCGTGAGTCCGTCGAGATCTGGCATCATCACATCTAGTAAGATGGTGTCGAATGTTTGAGTTTGAGCTATAGCAAGTCCTTCTTTACCTGATAAAGCCGTCAGCGTCTCCCAACCCCCTAAGTTTTCTAGGCAAGCCTGAATAATCGTGCAGAGGTTTACTTCGTCATCAATAACCAGAATTCGTTTTCCTGGCATTTTTTAAAGTTTAAATCTATAAACTAAAATTGTAACATAACAGACTAATCAAGAAGTTTTGGCAAGGTGAAATAAAAATCACTTCCTTGCCCTAAAACGCTTTCAACCCAGATTTTACCCCCGTGCTGCCGGACAATACTTTTACAAATAGCTAAACCTAAACCTGTTCCTCCTTTTTGGCGGGAGTCAGAAGCATCGACCTGTTGAAATCGTTCAAAGATACTTTCTAACTTATCGGCTGGAATGCCTCTGCCTCGGTCTTGGACTTGAAATAAAACCCAATCTGCTCGATCTTGAATACTAAGCGTAACTGTAGTCTGTGGAGGCGAAAATTTAATGGCGTTGCTGACCAAATTAACCAAAGTTTGGATAATGCGATCGCTATCTGCCCACACTCGAACAGACTTCGATTCAACTGATAGCGAGATCTGACCTTGTACTGCTAAAGGTCGTACTGTTTCTACAGTCTGTTCTAAGAGTGTTGTTGCATCGCACCACTGCTGATTGAGATTGACTTTGTGTGATTGCAGTCGCTCTAAATCGAGAATATCATTAACCAGACGCACTAACCGTTCAGTATCGTGAATGGCGATATCTAACATTTGTTGGGCAGTTTCAGGCTTGTTTTTGAAGACTCCCGCAGCGAGTAACCCCAGAGAACCACGAATGGAAGCCAGAGGCGTTCTCAGTTCGTGGCTAACAACTGAAATAAACTCGCTTTTCATCTTTTCAATAACTTTGCTTTCAGTCACATCCTCTACAGTGCTAACATAGCCAATTAATTCACCAGAAACAGACAGGATCGGGGCTAATTGTACTCGACAAAAGCGAATGATTCCATCTTTATGAACGTAACGAACTTCATCGGAAAATCCCTGTTTTTGAGACACCGCTTTAGACCAATTGGTGATAACTGGTTCTCGGTCTTCTGGGTGGACTAACTGTATCCAACCTTCTCCCAAGGCTTCCTCAAAGGTGCAATCACAAATCTGCTGATAGCAGCGATTTGTATAAACACGTAGCCCTTGAATATCCGTCATAAAAATGCCGACAGGCGAACAATCACTCAGAGAACGGAATTTAGCTTCACTCTGTCTGAGTTCTTGTTCTGCTTGTAGGCGAACTTCTTCGAGGTGCTTTGCTAAGGTGATATCTTGGTGAACTGCAACGAAAACATCGCCATAGTTTGGATGCCTAAATACAGAGGAAGTTGCACTACACCAAAAAGGAGTGCCATCTTTCTTAACATTATGAACTTCATAGCTAGCTTCGCTGTTTTGGAAAACAGCAGCCCGAATCGCTTGATTGATATCTTCTGCCGTTACCCCATCACTGGCATAGTTGAGAATCGAAACGTGCTGACCGTTAAGTTCGCCAGATTCATAGCCAAACATCTGCTCAAATTTAGGATTGGTATAGATAATAATTGCATCTTCGACTCTAATTAAGCAAATGCCTTCTGCCATGTTGCGGGTAATTACAGCTTGAAGATCGAGCAGTTGCGCTTGTTCTAAAAGAATTAGTTGGGTATGCTTCTGCTCCATCACTGTTTCTAAGAGGTGATGGTTCAATTGCTCTATCTTTTGTTTGCTATCTCGAAAATTGCTAGTCAGGAAGTTAATTAAAAAAGCAACTAACACGAAAATAATAAGTTGAACTATATCTTCCGATCGCTCAGTCCAAAATTGATGTTGGGGGACAATAAACCAATAATTGATTGCCAACGTAGAAAGAACAACAGTAACGCTTCCCGATCGCCAGCCACCATACCAAGCCGTCACAATAATAGCGATATAGAAAAACGCACCTATGGTTCTGTGCAGAAACGGTTCAAGACTGAATGTCAGGAATAGCGCGATCGCTGTAGCGCCAATTGCAACTGCATAGGGCAAAAATCGCCGCTCGAATTTCATAACAATGCCTTTTTGCCCCTTAATTAATTTTCTCAAGCTTCTATGAATTCTCAAATAGATAAATAAAAGTGCAAACGAACTTAATTAATCAAGGGGTATAGGTACAGTGAAATAAAAATTACTGCCTTGCCCTAAAACACTTTCCACCCAAATTTCACCCCCGTGCTGCCGGACAATACTTTTACAAATAGCTAAACCTAAACCTGTTCCTCCTCTCTGGCGGGAATCAGAAGCATCGACCTGGTGAAATCTACCAAAAATAGTTTCTAACTTATCAGTAGGAATGCCTCTGCCTCGATCTTCAACCTGAAATAAAACTCGGTCGGCTTGCGCTTGAACCTTCAGCGTAACGGTTGTATGAGAAGGTGAAAATTTAATCGCATTACTAACTAAATTAACCAAAGTTTGAATGAGGCGATCGCTATCCGCCCAGACTTGGACAGAAGTTGGCTCAACTAATAGCACAATCTGACTTTCTACTGCCAAAGTTTGTATTGTTTCAACTGATTGTTGCAAAAGTATAGCCGCATCGCACCACTGCTTATTGAGATTAACTTTGTGTGACTCCAATCGCTCTAAATCGAGAATGTCATTAACTAGACGCACTAACCGTTCAGTATCGTGACTGGCAATGTCTAACATTTGTTCAGCAGTTTCCGGCTTGTTTTTGAAGACTCCCGCAGCGAGTAACCCCAGAGAACCGCGAATTGAAGCCAGAGGCGTTCGCAGTTCGTGGCTAACAATCGAGATAAATTCACTTTTCATCTGTTCGATAACTCGACGTTCGGTGACATCTTCTACCGTTCCCACATGACCGATTAATTTACTGCTACTGCTAGTCATAGATAGGGTAGATGTTCTCATCTGAGCAAAATGAATAGTTCCATCTTGATGGACATAGCGAACCTCAGCCGAAAATTGTTGTTGAGAGGATAGGGTTTGCGACCAATCTCGCATTAGCCATTCTCGGTCTTCTGGGTGAATGAATTGTAACCAACCTTCTCCCAATGCTTCATCAAACGTATAGCCACAAATCGCCTGACAGCGTGGATTGGTATAGGTACAGCGTCCCTCTGCATTCATGCGGAAAATACCAACTGGCGAATTTTCACTTAAAGAGCGAAATTCAGCTTCACTTTGCTGCAACGCTGCTGCTACCTGCTGACGTTCCTTGAGTTCTTCCTGAAGTTGCTGGTAGAGTTCCGATTGTTGAAGGGCGATCGCCATTTGGTTAGCTAGTTGCTGAATTAATTCAATTTCCCAAGCTTGCCACTCTCTAGGTCTAGAGCATTGATGAATAATTAGCAATCCCCAAAGGGTATTTTGTTGGATAATTGGTACAACCAGTTCGGCTCTTACTTGAATCTGTTCGAGAAATTCCACCATACAGGGAAGCAAAGCTTCGTTATGAAGGCGATCGGTGAGAGTGAAAACTTTCCCTCGAGCATAACTATGACGGCAGTGTTCGGGAAAAGCTTCTTCAGGTAAGGTAATATTGGCAATCTGCGGCCATTCCGCTGCGATCGCTTCAGAAATTACAGTTCCAGTACAATCCGGCCAAATTCGATAAACTACCACTCTATCGGCTGCTAATAACTGGCGCACTTCACTAACGCTAGTATTGAGGATTTCTGTGAGGTTGAGGGATTGACGAATTGCTCTAGCTACTGCAACCATCAACCGTTCTCGTTCCATTTGCTGTTGCAAGGCAGTTTGAAAGTGTTCTAGTGCCTGAGTGCGCTGTTGAACTCGAATTTCTAACTCCTGATTGAGTTGCTGTAAAGCCGCTTCAGCTTGTTTGCGTTCCGTAATATCTCGCTGCACCGCTACCCAATTGGTGTACCAACCTGTTTCATCGGCAACAGGTACAATGCTAATTTCAACCCAGAAATGGGAGCCATCTTTGCGATAGTTGAGCAAGTCAATTTGTACTGGCTGCCATTTTTTTAAGGCTGACCGAATTTGCTCTAAAGCCGTCCGGTCTGTGTTTTCCCCTTGCAAAATACGCGGAGTTTTGCCTAAAACTTCCTCTAAGGTATAGCCCGTCATGCGTGTAAAGGCAGGATTGACATACACTATTCGAGGGCCAGGTTCGTCTATGGGTTCAGCTTCAGTAATGACTACCGCATCATGGGTTGTCAGGACAACAGATTCTAACAGGCGCAGTTGTGCTTCTCTCTTCTTGCGATCGCTAATTTCCACCACTGTCCCCAGCATCCGCACCGCATGACCATCTGCGTCGTAGAAAAATTTGCCCTTCCCCTCAATCCAGTGGATGCTACCATCAGGCCAAACTACTCGGCATTGATGTTCGTAATCCTGCCTTTGAAGGCGTGCTTGCTCTACTGCTAATGCGATCGCTGCTCGGTCTTCTGGATAAACATAAGCTATAAACGCCTCATAAGTTCCCGCAAAACTTCCCGGTTCCAACCCAAATAACTGCTCGTGACCCCTTGACCAAATAATACGATTCGTCAACAAATCCCAATCCCAAATTCCCATTTCGGCAACTGACAAAGCTAAGGTTAATTGCTGATTAACTTTAGCGAGTTCATCAGCTTTCCGTAGCACAATTCCAACGATCGCACTTCTCAGTTCTAAAGCTATTGCTATTTCACACTGCTGCCAAGGTAAAGATTTACATCGAACCGTTTCTTGCCATAGCTCAAACGATTTGCGAGGCGTTAGACGGATCTCTCCATTCTGTTTAACTTCAACAGGCTTATTCGGATTACCTGCCCAGTTTACAGTTTGAATAACTTCCGGGCGAAACCACAAAATATAATGTTTTTGGATGTGAGATATAGGAAGTGCCAGCAACCCACTAGCAGCTTCTTTGAATTTCTCAGCGGCCGGATAAATTTTAAATAAAGAATCTGTATGAAAAATATCTCTTTCGTTGTTTGTTACCAACCAATTAATTAACTCTTGAATGTCAGCTAGATCGGGCGTTTGACCGATAAGGGTTACACTTTCATTGGCATAAATAGCTGCTCCTCGAGCGCCTACTAAGTCTAGCAAATTACTTCTCTCCTTGAGTAAGCCATCTACAAAGCTCTCTTCTTGAGAAATAGCTTCAACAAATTTAGACTGAATCGAGTTTAACTTAATTCGGTAATCCAATTTTTCGTTATCTTCTTTAGAAGCTAATTCTAAAGCCATAACTTTTCCTAAAAGCTCGCAAGCAGTACGGATTTTATACGAAATATATTTCGGTGAGTGATGATGACAAGCAATTAATCCCCAGAGTTTCTGGTTCCTCATTAACGAAATTGACATTGAAGCCCCGACACCCATATTTTTGAGATACTCAATATGGATAGGTGAAACACTTCTTAACACACTAAAGCTAAGATATAGCGGTTGATTGGTAACTGGATTTACAACAGGAAATAGTTCTACAGGTTGATAATTCACATCAGGAATTAATCGCAGTAAATTAAGTCCATATAAATGCCTTGCTTGGCGGGGAATGTCTGAAGCTGGGTAGTGTAAGCCAAGATAAGGAGTCAATTCCTCTAATTTATCTTCAGCGACGACCGTACCCGCGTCTTCCGCATCGAATTGATAGACCATCACTCGGTCAAACCCTGTCAGTTTTCGCACTTCCTCGACAATCGCTTGACATAGTTGATTTAAAGTGGTTGTTTTTTGGATTTTAGCAATGGGCGCTTGAACTAAATGATAAAAGCTAAAAAAATCACTGAATTCTTTTGATGTAACGGGTTCTAATTCAAGGATTAACAAACCCTCAGAACGATGAAGAATACCATCAAAGATCATCTCTCCTTTTTGAGTATTGAGAGATAACTCGAGCGGATTGATTGTTCCCATTCCTTCATCTAAATTTTTCTTAATTTGCTGAATTGATTGAGACTCAAAAAACACTTGTAAATTTTCTCCTAATAAATTCTGTGGCTGAATACCAAGAATTCCTGAAGCATTGTGACTAATTTGTAAGATTTTTAGTTGAGGTTCTTGCAAAGATAAAAGGATTCCGTGAGGCTGAATCGATCCCGGAATGTGAATAGGTTCTTTGTCACAGTTGGTTAAAGAGACGGGAGGATGAAATAAGAAATTATTGTGATTCATCGTTAATTTTGTTTTTTGAGATTTGTATTATAATAATTAACAATTGAGATTCAAGGCGGCACTAATATCTACATCTCGCCATCGCCCTTCTCCGGCATTATCATCCGCCATCAAAAGGACATTGGCATGGCACACTTCTTTAGCTGACCTTTTGCCGTTTTTACTGATTTTCAGCAGTTCTTGGCGTTGCTCTAAACTCAGTTTAATGCGATACTTAGCATCGGGGTTACTCATCGGCGCGATCGGAAAACTCTTACACACCATTTTAAGTTTGTCGAGGTATTAGTCTAAACTTCAGAATGAATGTCGATCGAGAAACGGCTACGATGAAAACCCGCGATGGGGTAAGATTGGATGCAGATATCTACCGCCCCGATAGCAACGAACGGTTTCCCGTGTTGCTGATGCGGCAACCTTACGGGCGCGCGATTGCTTCCACCGTTGTCTACGCGCATCCCCAGTGGTACGCCAGCCAAGGGTACATCGTCGTCGTGCAAGATGTACGCGGTAGGGGAACCTCTGAAGGCGAATTTGAGTTATTCGCGCGCGAAGTGGAAGACGGGTTTGATAGTGTCGAGTGGGCGGCACAATTGCCGGGAAGTACCGGCGAGGTGGGGATGTATGGGTTTTCCTACCAAGGAATGACGCAACTGTACGCCGCACAAGCCAAATCGCAGGCACTTAAAGTATTGTGTCCGAGCATGGTTGCTTACAATTTATACTCCGATTGGGCGTATGAAAATGGGTCTTTTTGTTGGCAAGCAAATTTAGGCTGGGCGGTGCAACTTGCAGCAGAAACGGCTCGTTTGAAAGGAGATTTGACGGCGTTTAAAACGTTGTATCTCGCGTCGCGGAATTTACCGTTATACGATTTTTCACCACCGTTTGATGAATGTTTGAGGAGGTATGCACCGGGGAATTTTTTCTATGAATGGTTAAACCATTCTACCGAGGATGAGTATTGGCAAAATCTTTCGCCGAATTTAGAGGGAGTAGATTTGCCAATGCTGCATATTGGCGGTTGGTTCGATCCTTATTTACGAGGAACACTAAACTTATATCGATCGCGTCTCGCATCCGCAAACCCTCAATCGTTAATTATCGGGCCGTGGGCGCATCTACCCTGGGGAAGAAAGCTCGGAGAAATCGACTATGGAGAGACAGCCCAAAGTGCGATCGATCGCTTGCAACTGCGTTGGTTCGATTACTTTTTAAAAGGCATCGATACGGGACTTTTAAACGATCCGTCCGTTTGTTTATTTGAAATGGGAAGCAATCAATGGCGGTATTTCGAGGAGTTTCCTCAACCCGAATTTAAACTTTATGGTTTTGCGAGCGATGGTTTAGCGAGTATTCGGGAAGATGGGGGAAGTTTAGTAGAATTGCAGGCGGATTCTAGCACTAAGAAAGGTGAAAGCTGCGAAGATATTTTAGTAAGAGATCCTTGGCGACCCGTGCCAGCATTAGGCGGTCATGCGATGAGTCCGGCGGGTTCTTTTGAGCGTTCTGCGCTTGATTGTCGCAGCGATATTTTAACCTATACGAGCGCGCCGCTAACCGCAGAGTTACAGATTGTGGGCGAAGTTTGGGTAGAAGTAGATTGCGTTGCGGATGCGCCGAGTTTCGATTTATGTGCGGTGTTATCGGAGGTGCGGCAGCCAGGGAGCGTTTATAATGTTACGCAAGGTTATCTTCGCTGCGATCGCGCGCCCCAGATGCGTCATACTTTAAAGATTCCCCTGCAAGCAACTTGTGCGAAAATCGAGCCAGGGTGTTGCTTGCGTTTGAGCTTGAGTGCGGATTGTTTTCCAGCTTATGCGCTGAATCCGGGGACGGGAACTGAGGCGAAAGTTGCCAACTTTTTAGAGGCTAAAATTATTACAATTCGAGTACGCAGCGGACAAGATTCGCTATCGTGCTTGCGGTTGCCAATTTATCATCCTTAAAGCGCGATCGATCTGGCTCTACTTTATCAATTATCCCTTGTCGAATGGCACTGACTTAAGAAAGAACAAATTGCCTGTAGAGACGTTGTATACAACGTCTCTACGATAATTCTATAGGGTGGGCAGCGCCCACCAGCCTTAAGTCAGTGCCATTCATCCCTTGTCAATTGTCAACTCTTAAATGGATGCGCGTAGCGCTATACGTTGTCAATTATCCATTGTCAATTATCAATTATGACAGTCACTCCCCAAACCCAACAGCGCGCGAGCCAACTGCGGCAGCAATTACAAGAAGCAGGCTATGCTTACTATGTCCTCGATGCGCCCATCATGGAAGATACGGTTTACGATCGCTTGTATCGGGAACTGCAAGAACTCGAAGAACGCTACCCCGAACTGATTGTAGCCGATAGTCCGACCCAGCGCGTCGGCGATCGCCCCGCAGAACGATTCACCAGCATTCGCCACAATATCCCCCTCTACAGCCTCGAAAATGCCTTTAATATCCCCGAATTGGAAAAGTGGGATGGACGCTGGCGGCGACATTTAACAGCTTCCACCACCGAGGAAAGCGCCGAGTATGTGTGCGAACTCAAAATCGACGGTTCCGCGATCGCGCTAACCTACGAACATGGTATCCTAGTGCGCGGAGCAACGCGCGGCGACGGGATTTCTGGCGAAGACATTACCCCCAATATCCGCACCATCCGCGCCATTCCCCTGCGCCTCACCCTCGAAAACCCGCCCCCCATCGTCGAAGTGCGCGGCGAAGCTTTTCTCCCCCTCGAGGAATTCAACCGCATTAACCAAGAACGCGCCAGCACCGGAGAACCCCTCTTCGCCAACCCTCGCAACGCCGCCGCCGGAACCCTACGCCAACTCGACCCTAAAATTGTAGATCGCCGCCGCCTCGCTTTTTTCGCCTACACGCTCCATCTCCCCGAAGCTACGCCTAACCCGCCCCAAAGTCAATGGCAAGCCCTTGAATATCTACAACACATCGGCTTTTCTGTCAACCCCAATCGCAAACTCTGTCAATCCTTAGCTGAAGTAGAAACGTACTTTCAGCAGTGGGATAGCGGGCGCAAAAGCTTGCCCTATATGACAGATGGAGTCGTTGTCAAACTCAATTCTTTCCCACTCCAAGAACGCCTCGGCTTCACCAATAAATTCCCCCGTTGGGCGATCGCGCTCAAATATCCCGCCGAAGAAGTTCCCACTGTTGTCCGCGAAATTACGGTAAATATTGGTCGCACGGGAGCCGCAACCCCGATGGCAATTATGGAACCCGTCCAAGTCGCTGGAACAACGGTACAGCGCGCAACACTCCACAACCAAGATCGCATCGCCGAACTCGATATCCGCGTCGGTGATACTGTAATTATACGCAAAGCAGGTGAAATTATACCCGAAGTCGTGCGCGTTCTCCTCGAACTGCGCCCGCCCGACACCCAAGCTTATACAATGCCCAAAAACTGCCCGGAGTGCGACTCCCAACTGGTTCGCCCTGCTGGGGAGTCGGTGACGCGCTGCCTCAATAGTTCTTGCTCCGCAATATTACGGGGAAGCGTCGTGCATTGGGCCTCGCGAGATGCCTTGGATATTAAGGGGTTGGGGGAAAAGTTGGTCGAACAGATTGTCGAGAAGGAAATCGCGCGATCGGTTGCAGATTTATACGAATTAACTCGCGAAAAATTGATGAGTTTAGAGCGAATGGGAGAGAAATTAGCCGATAAATTAATTAATGCTATTTCTAACTCTAAACAACAATCCTATCCGCGCGTTTTATATGGTTTAGGTATCCGCTATGTCGGCAAAACTAACGCAGAACTACTCGCCGAATCCTTTCCAACCATCCAAGCTTTAAGTCAAGCTTCTGTAGACGATTTAGAATCGACTTATGGCATTGGTTCGGAAATCGCTCAATCAGTGTGGCAATGGTTTAAAATTCCTGCCAATCAAGAATTAGTCGGGCGATTACAAGCAATAGGATTGAACTTTGGCAGCGAAGATAGCCCCGACGTTAAGCCGATGGGGGAGCAACTATTGGCAGGAAAAACATTTGTCGTAACGGGGACATTACCCACCTTAAGCCGTCAAGAAGCAGAAGCCTTAATTAAGCAATCTGGGGGAAAAATCAGTAGTTCTGTCAGTCAGAAAACCGATTATATTGTAGTCGGAGATAAGGCAGGCTCGAAGTTAGAAAAAGCGCAACAATTGGGGATCGTTCAGTTAAGCGAATCGGAACTTTTAGAACGGGTAGGCGGCAAAGAAAAAGGATAAGAATAAGGCGAATTGAATAAATAGGAGCTATAGCGTTTTTCGTACCCATTAGGTACGAATTTCTATAAGTCTCAAAAAATTCAAGTTTTCATTGAACCTTCTTAAAATCGAACTATAGCAGTTTTCACATGGATAAGGTACACCCAGAGGGCGAATACCATTCGCCCCCACGGAGCGGCGTTTAATAACGCTATAGCTCCAATAACTACGCCGTTCTCAAAGCCACAATCGGATCCAACTTCGCCGCACGACGAGCGGGAAATACCCCAAAAAATAAACCAATTCCACCGGAAATGCTAACCGCTAGGATAATAGCAGCGGGAGAAATTCCAGCTTTGAGCGGACTGATAGCACCGACGAGTAAAGTCCCGCTTACGCCTAATAGCGTTCCGAGCAATCCTCCTGCGGCTGAAAGGATTACAGCTTCGATTAAAAATTGGGTTAATATCTCGCTTTCTTGCGCGCCAACTGCCTTGCGCAGCCCGATTTCTTGAGTACGTTCGGTGACAGAAACGAGCATGATATTCATAACACCAATCCCGCCAACTAATAGAGAAATTCCCGACACTGCCGCCAGCATTACAGTGAGTCCGCTTGTTACTGTATTAACAATCGTGAGAATATCTTTCTGCGTTCGCACCCCAAAGTCATCTTTCCCCGTAATTTTGTGGCGCAAGCGCAATAAATTTTCAATTTGAAATCTTGCCGCGCGCACGCTTTTTTCATCTTTAGCAGAAACATTAATAAAAGAAACTTCAGTACCGTAAGGCGAAGTTCGTCCTACGACTTGACTGGACATGGTGCTGAGGGGAATGTAAGCGGTGTCGTCTTGGTTGTTGCCGAGGAAAGATCCTTTTGCTTTCATTACGCCGATGACTTCAAAGCCAATATTTTTGATGCGAATGCGCTTGCCAATCGGTTCTTCGCTGCTAAAGAATTTTTTTGCAATTTCCGAACCCAGCACGACAACGCGATTGTTGCGTTGGAGATCGGAATCATTAATAAATCGACCGCTAGCAATCTCAAAACTGCGAACTGAGAGAAATGTGGGAGTCGCACCGATAATGGTTTGATTGGTGTTGCGACTGCGATAGGAAATAATTTGAGAGAGGGTGATTTGTGGTGCAACTTCTTTGACGGTGGGAACTTGGGACGCGATCGCATCCGAATCGGCTAACACCAACGTTTTAGGAATATCGAAGGTCGTTCGCCGTTCTTCCTCGGAACCGGGGACGACAAATAAAACGTTGGGACCGAGCGATTCAAACTGTTCTGCTGCTAAGCGTTGCGCGCCTTGACCGATCCCAATCGTGGCAATCGTGGAAGCGTTGCCGATAATAATTCCGAGCATCGTTAAAACGCTGCGAAGTTTGTTATTGGCAAGCGTTGTCGTTGCCATTTGAATGCTTTCAACCGGATTCACGAGCGATTGCCCTCCTCAAATCAGTGTTTTAGCTTATTTTCTCGAACTTGTCAGCGGAAAAATTTATATCAATGCTTCGCACCCAGCGCGAGACGGATAGCTGCCCGAAGCTTCGATTACGAATGGGGCGGGCGACGGTTCCAGGTATCCCAAGCCGCCTTCACGCCCGCTGCTAAACTGCGCGTTTCCACTGAAAGTTTCTCGGCTTGCAGGCGCGCGTCGGTTAAACTGCGATCGACTTGTCGAGCGACTTCGCTGGCGCTATTCGCACCATCGTTCAGTTCTTCGGTTAGTTCGACAATTTCTGAGCCAGTGAGACGAATTGCTTCTAATGTCGGCGGAAATTCCTGTCGGAGGGTATCGAAGAGTTTCTCCGCACTGCGCGCCGCCCGGGAGATTTCTAGAACCGCAGGAATCAGCGCGACTAAAACAGCCGTTAAGCTAACGGCTACTAAAAAGAGTGACAGTCCCAGCCAAAAGATTGGATCTACTAGCACGCAATTTCTCTATAAACGACGGTCGAGGGGCGTGGAAGGATTGGAGACGCTAGGACGAGGGGGCATGAGTTGCTCGCGCTGCTGCTGGCTAGCTTCTAAGCCCGCTGCGATCGCGTCCTTGAGTCGGTTGAGCGTGTCTTCCCAGTTTTGCAGCGCCGACTCCGATAAGCGATCGGCTTGCAATTGTACCGTTGTGGATAAATCTTCCGCTAGTTCGGGTAATGCTTCCGCTGACTTCTCCAGCAGTCGCCGCGTTTCCTTACCCGAACGAGGGGCAAATAATAAGCCTGCTGCCGTGCCGATTGCCGTGCCGACTAGCATTCCGCCAATGAACCATCCCGTGCTTTTCGTTGTCACGATCCCACCTCGCATACTTCCCTTCAATTCTACCAAGATCCATCGCAGTGCTTCGCTCGGGCTGCGGAGCGGTTAGTCACGATTAAGGCAGAACGTAACTCATTCAGACGAAGAAACCCTGAGAGTGCAACTGTTCTTCTCTCAAGGTTTCGACCATAAATTAGATATCAGAAAGTTTTCGGAAAGTTTTCGGAAATATTTTAGGAATAAGAAATCAAATCGGGCTACTCAGTTAAGAAGTAGCCTGACAAGGTTGACAATATATTTCTCCATTAGGGCTGAAGTTTCAGCCTTCGGAGAATTGACAGCACAGTGGATTGATAGGTGAGAGTAACATTCAACCTTTGGTTTCATCTTTTCTAGAATCGTCTATTTGCTCCGATAGCGCTTGGATCTCAGTCCGGAATTTCTGTGAGTCTTATCAACCAAAATCTCGATCGCTAACATAAAAAACTTGTGATTTATCGCACAAGGGTATCGCTTCAAAAAATGCTTTGCCCGAAATTTTTAGCCTTTAGCTCTTCCAAAATAGAAATCGTGTCAGCGATCCGCGACGCGATCGCTATCCAGCAAACTCAAAGGAGCCTCTGAAGTTGTACCATTGATGTCTTACCCTCACAGATCGAAATTATTCACAACCCATCGCTAAAAATCCGGAACTATCTTTACACGCTTCCGACTGAGGTGTATTATCGAAGAATATTACCGATTTGTAAGCAAAACTAGCGCTAGGATTGGCTTTAAAATAAATCTAGGTTCTTAAAATTTTCTCGCTAATTAAGACACCCAAAATACTGCAATTGTTATTAGTCGCTTAACCGTGCATCTCTCCTAACAAACTCGGTTTTTTCTAGAAAGTCGATCCAATCTTCGTTGAGTATAAATCCGCTTCCACTTCTGACCTCACTTCGTACAATACCCCTGCTGATTCAGCGAATTGGCAGTTTGTTGCAAAGATCGATCGGATTTGTGGTGGCGACGGATAGCCTGAATAATTTCTTGCCCATGAGGATTATTGTCGGGTATCCAAACCTTCTAATTCAGTTGCTTAAACGTCCTCAAAAATATCGGTTGAATCCTACAAACCCAGAGTTATCAATTTTATGATGCGAGCCGAAGAAATCATGACGCGCGAGGTGGTGACAATAAAAGGTTCTGCCACTGTCGCCGAAGCTGTTGCCTTAATGAAAGAGAAAAAGTTGCGCGCTCTAATTATCGAGCAGCGTAACGAGATCGATCCCTACGGTATTGTTAGCGAAACCGATATCATTAACAAAGTTGCGGCTTACGGTCACGACCCGAAAAAAATGCGGGTCTACGAGATTATGACTAAGCCGTGCATTACGGTGGATCCGGATTTAGGGGTAGAATATGTCGCGCGCTTGTTTGGAATGACGAGAATTCGCCGCGCGCCCGTCGTTCGCGAGAAGTTACTCGGCATTATTTCAGTGAGCGATATTCTCTATAAAAGCGATTTTGTAGAAAAACCAAAGGGCAGTTTTACTCTGTATTGTGAGGATAATCCAATCGCTACTGAAACTAGCCTTTATGAGGATTAGGGCTTCAGCAGCGTTAGGATTCTTAATCGACGATTGGGCTGGCGTGAAAATGAACGCTTTACGCTCGAGAAGCGAAATTTAGAATCGAATGTTATTTTATCGACCCTCGCGAGGAACATTATGATTACGGGCATCCGTGTCAATCTACCGAGCTTGCGTGTCAAGTCGCAAGTTTCGACCCTAATGTAGAGGCGTTTTATTATCGTCTCTACATTTTCTGTTATTCAATCCTTAAACCGTTTATCCGGTTAAATCCGGAAGTGGGAGATTAACGAGAAGCCGTTGCTGGGTTTTGCAAGCCAACAGAACTCAGCAGCGAGCTTAAGTCTGCTTCGATGCTAGGATCGTTAGGATTGGCTGATTTAGCGCGATAGAAGGCGGCAAGTGCATCATACCAGGCTCCGAAATGGGCATAGGCGATCGCGCGATCGCGATCGTTAGCGGCTTTGTCAATTGTGACTTGAAGTTCCTTGCCGGGGGCGACGCGCTCGACCCAACTAATATAAACAGGATTGGCAGAAGGTCGCTTTTCGTTGCACTGGAGGCTAACCGTCCACATATAAAGTTGACCCGGTACGAGTTCGGGTATATCGGCTGGGAGATCGAGGGCGACAATACCGGCCTTCGAGACTGAAACTTGCTTTTCGTAAACCGTTTCGTCAATGCCGTTATTGCCGGGACGAAGTAGAGAAAATTTAATCGGTACGGAGATAGGTTGCGAAACGCTCCAGAAAAAACTCGGATGCGCCGATACGGTTTGTCCCGCTACTTCCTGGGAAGGGAGGAGTAATGCGAGTTGCGAACTCCGTTGAGAGCCATCGCATTCGCGTAAAGTTGTATCTTGACCGTCTCGCGAGGCTGCACCTTGGCTGCGGGCGGGTTTTGAATTGACGGGCAGGTTGAACAGCGATTTTGCTGCCGATGTAGATTCGGCTGAGGCAGCCTGTAGGCCGAGTCCTCCAGGAGGTGCGCAAGGGAGCAACTGCGAGCAAAGAAATGAAATCGAGAGTAAGGTCAAACAGCGAGGGAACAACATAACAATAACCAGTTTTTATAGTCTAGGGAATGTCTTATAAATTTTCCTTGAATCTGCTGCTGTAAGCCAGAACAGATTGTTTCGAGATCTGAGAATCGATAAGAAATAGTAAAACGATGATGCGATCCGAAAAACCCTCTCGAGGCATAAGGGGAAGCGAGTTGAAGTCTGTAGCGGGCGAGGACAAAACTGTAGGGACGCGAGGAGAAGGGAACTCTTGTCCGAAAGCGCTGTGGTGCAATCTCGAGTTTTGTTCATGGCTACCCCTGAAATTCAACAATCGTTTCAGCGTGAATTTGCTGAAGCTACTCCTTATTCTTATTTCCTCTCACCCCGGAATTTTTACTTATACCCCATTATAATCATCGCGTTCAAAAGCGCAACGCGAATCGAACCGCGATTGGGAAAACTTAATTTAGCTTTTCTGTTTCCGAACTCGGAGCCATACAAACGAGCGATCGCGCTTGCTCGATCTCTTGCATTTGGGCGCTCGTTCCTAAAATCAAACGTCCGTCGGCGGTAGCTGCCAGTCCCCCAGCTTCGACGACGGGATCGCCCACTTTCCAAGCTGCTTGCGGTTCGCTTGAAGCTGGCGCTGCCAAGGGCGAACTACCACTCAATCCTCGAACGCCAACCACTTCATACCGACCGCGAATGGCATCATAAGGGTTTGTCGGAATGCCGCCCGTACCCGTAACATAAAAAGTTCCGTGCTGGGCATTGCGACGAGTCAGGCAGGAATTCGCGATCGCGGTTTCCGTATCGATAAAATTGCTCGCCAGCCGTTGCAAGGAATTTTGGAGGAATGTAAAGTCTGGGAAGCGCACCGCACCGCTCGCGCCCGTCACCGAAGAAGCGGAAATATCGACGCGCCCATTGCCCCGAAACCGGGCAAAGTCTCCTACATTGCGCCCCACCCCAAACGCACTGATGTTTGAGAACAGATCGGCAATAAAAGTGTCGGAATTGATGAGAATGTTACCCCCATCGCCCCGAACCGCATTGGCTAGGATGTCGCTGTCGTTTAAAGCCAGGAATATCGGAGAGATGAGCGTAATATTACCGCCTCCTCCAGTACCATCAAAAACGCTGCTACTAATTAAACTACTGTCGGTCAGCAGCGTATTGCGGGCAGAGATGGCAATGTTGCCGCCTCCTGCGTGCAGAGAAGTCGCCGTAATTTCGCCCCCGCGACTGACAAAGTTTGACGCAATCCGAAGCTCGATATCTCCTGCCCTGCCGCTTCCTTCGGAGTTGGAGGAAATACGAGCCAAATTGAGGTCGAGCGTGTCGGTGCTGAGTTTAATGTCGCCACCATCGCCGATCGCGCTTGCTGCTACATTGCTAGTAATCCGGCTGTCGGTTAATTGCGTCTCTCCTTTCACTGAAATAGCGATCGAACCGGCACTCCCTTTCCCCGCCGTACTCCCAGAAATTTCTGCACCATTGCTTAAGTTCAGGCGATCGGTCTCGATCTCGATATTGCCGCCGTTCCCCGTTGCTCTCTGTCCCACCGCGCTAAGGATTCCGCTTCCCGATAGGTTCGTGCTGTCGCTGGCATGGATGTCAATCTTCCCAGCATCACCTCGACCTTGAGTGCTAGCGGATAACAGGGCGTTATTGGTCAAGGATAGCGAACGGGTGGCGATGCCGACGTTTCCCCCTCTGCCGATTCCGGTTTCGCCAACAGCCGAGGATGCGGTACTGCTGTCGATCGCGATCGCATTGTCTGCCCTTAAACTCACGCTTCCTGCGTTTCCCGCACCCGCTGTCGAGGAGGAGACCGCACTGTTGTTCGTCAACTGAATTAAGGGGGCTGCAACCGTCACATTGCCGCCTTTACCCCGACCGCCGACTTCAACATCAGAGGTTACGCTACTCCCATCTAGGCGGACGGTTCGCGACGCTGCAAGGCTAACACTGCCAGCATTCCCCGCTCCCGCCGTGGAGGAGGAAGCTTGCGCGTCATTATTTAAGGCGATTTCCGGGGCGTTTAAGCTGACATTGCCCCCATCCCCTACACCCGTGCTACCTACTGCGGAAACGGCACTGCTATTATCGAGGAGCAGTCTTTCGCTGGCACTCAAATCGACAATTCCTGCATTTCCTCGACCGAAGCTACTCGAGGTGGCTTGAGCGTTATTAGCTAAGGATAACAAACGACCCGATAGCGAGACATCGCCCCCATTGCCTCTACCTCCGGCTTGTACCGCAGAAGTTGCACTGCTATTGTTGAGGTTAACGCGATCGCCCCGTATTTCCACACTGCCCGCATTTCCCGCTCCCGCCGTGGAGGAGGAGGCTTGCGCGTCATTATTTAAGGCGATTTCCGGTGCGTTTAAGCTGACATTGCCCCCATCCCCTGCACCCGTGCTACCTACTGCGGAAGCGGCACTACTGTTATCGAGGGTCAGTTTTTCGCTGGCACTCAAATCGACAATTCCTGCATTTCCTCGACCGAAGCTACTCGAGGTGGCTTGAGCGTTATTAGTTAAGGATAACAAACGACCCGATAGCGAGACATCGCCCCCATTGCCTCTACCTCCGGCTTGTACCGCAGAAGTTGCACTGCTATTGTTGAGGTTAACGCGATCGCCCCGTATTTCCACACTACCCGCATTCCCCGCTCCCGCCGTGGAGGAGGAAGCTTGCGCGTCATTATTTAAGGCGATTTCCGGTGCGTTTAAGCTGACATTTCCCCCATCCCCTACACCCGTGCTACCCACTGCGGAAACGGCACTGCTATTATCGAGGCTTAGTTTTTCGCTGGCGCTTAAACTGACGCTCCCAGCGTTCCCATTTCCGGCTGTCGATGAGCTAGCTTGAGCGTTGTTAGTCAGGGATAACAAACGGCCCGATAGCGAGACATCGCCCCCATTGCCTCTACCTCCGGCTTGTACCGCAGAAGTTGCACTACTGTTATTGAGGTTGACGCGATCGCCCCGTATTTCCACACTGCCCGCATTCCCCGCTCCTGCGGTGGAGGAGGAAGCTTGCGCGTCGTTATTTAAGGCGATTTCCGGTGCGTTTAAGCTGACATTACCCCCATTCCCTAAACCCGTGCTACCCACTGCGGAAGCGGCGCTGCTGTTATCGAGGTTCAGTCTTTCACTGGCGCTTAAATCTACCACGCCTGCATTTCCTTGACCGAAGCTACTCGATGTGGCTTGAGCGTTATTAGTCAGGGATAACAAACGACCCGATAGCGAGACATCGCCCCCATTGCCTCTACCTCCGGCTTGTACCGCGGAAGTTGCACTGCTGTTATTGAGGTTGACGCGATCGCCCCGTATTTCCACACTACCCGCATTCCCCGCTCCCGCCGTGGAGGAGGAGGCTTGCGCGTCGTTATTTAAGGCGATTTCCGGTGCGTTTAAGCTGACATTTCCCCCATTCCCTAAACCCGTACTACCCACTGCGGAAGCGGCGCTGCTGTTATCGAGGGTTAATCTTTCGCTGGCGCTTAAATCGACAATTCCTGCATTTCCTTGACCGAAGCTACTGGAGGTGGCTTGAGCATTATTGGCTAAAGATAATAAACGACCCGATAGCGATACATTTCCGCCCGAGCCGTTTGCGCCCGATCGCACTTCGCTGGAAACGGTGCTGCGATCTAGGGCGAGCGTATCAATATTCGTGTCAATTTTGGCGCTCCCAGCATTCCCAAAACCGGCAGTTGCAGAGGAAACCAGGGAGCCATTGCTCAGGCTGACGGCAATAGGAGAGCCTGACGCTGTGCCTGCGAGGGTGACATTGCCTGCCATACCCCGACCTCCGGCTTCAACAGTCGTCAGAGCGCGACTATTATCTAACGAGATCGCGCGATTCCCCAGCAGGCTTACATCGCCCGCATTGCCCCGTCCTGCGGTACTCGAAGAGATTTCGGAGTTGCTGCGTAACGCGATCGTATCGCCGATGAGCGTAACCATGCCGCCATTACCCGCTCCGGTTGCTTCAACATCGCTCTCGATGCGACTGTTATTGTCGAGAGCGATCGCGCCGGTGGCTGTAAGGCGAACATTACCGGCGTTACCCGTCCCTGCCGTACTCGAAGAAATGCTAGAACTATTATCCAAAGAGAGGGATTGTCCGGTCATGGTAATGTTACCGCCGTTTCCTACCGCACCCAGAGCGACTCGACTCTCAACGCGACTGTTATCCAGGGCAACTGCTTGGGTTGCATTTAAGTTAACCGTTCCGGCATTGCCCTGCCCGAAAGTACTCGAGGAGGTGACGGCACTATCGGTCAAGGACAGCGTTCCTGCGGTCGCGCTCAAGTTAACCGTTCCGGCATTGCCCTGCCCGAACGTACTCGAGGAGACGATCGCGCTATTGCGAAGGGCAACGGTGGGTCCGATAACGCTGACGTTTCCGCCTTGCCCGACTGCACGAGCGCCGACTTCGCTATCCACCGTGCTGCGATCGAGGATAATCCCTTGGCTCGCTTGCAGATTCACCGTTCCGGCATCGCCTTGCCCTTGAGTTCGCGAGGAAACCGTCGAACCATTGACTAGGGACAGCAAGCGCGCGTTAACGCTAATATCGCCGGCTCGGTTTTGACCGCTCTGAGCTACGGTACTCAAAATCTCGCTGCTGTCAATTGTCGCGCGATCGCTCGCATTCAAGTTTACGGTTCCCGCCCGTGCTAACCCAGAAGTATTCGAGGAAATTTGAGAGCTATTGACTAAATCTATGTTTTGTGCATTAAGGGTGACATTACCCCCCGTATTGGTTGCCGCGCCGACAGAATTATCGCTAGAAACGCGACTGTTATCGATCGCGATATCCCGCGCCGCAAATAAATCGATATTACCCGCATCGCCGGTTCCATAACTATTCGAGGAGATTCTAACGCCGCCCGCGATCGAGACATTGCCGCTGTCAGCCCGGACGGTTACAGTCCCGGCTTGAGAAGTGCCGTTCGTTAGAGAAGAAACAACGGTTTGATTCTGGAGCGCAACTTCGCCCCCTCGAATCGTGACAACTCCGCGCGAAAAGGAGGGAACTGTTGCTGTGCCAGCGTCGCTAGTAACGCGGCTGTTGTTGATATTCAGGCTTTGGGTTCCCAGCAACGTCACTTGTCCGGCGTTACCGCTTCCTTGGTTGCTCGAGGAAATGGCAGCGTTATTAAGAATGTTGAGGACGCGCGCGCCGATCGCGACTTGTCCGGCATCATTACCCGCAGTGGTGCTGCCCTGACTGGCAATCGTGCTATTGTCGATCGCGGCGGTATCGCTGAAATTTAGCGAGATTGTACCGGCTTTGCCGAGTCCGAAGGTACTCGAAGTAATTTCAGCGCGGTTTTGCAATGCCAGCGATTGCCCTTGCAGCGCGATCGTTCCCGCATTCCCCGTAGCAGCGGCTTCGGTGGTACTCACCACCCGACTATTATCAATGTTCAGCGCGTTATTCGCTGTAATCTGAATTCGTCCCCCATTGCCTCGGTTAAAGGTGCTGGAGGTAATCAGCGCGCCATTGCTGACATTGACTGCGTTGCCCGAAATTGCGATATTTCCCGCCGCCGCCGAGCCGTAAGTATCGCTATTAATCGTCACCCCATTAAACTCGACATTCCCATTAACCGAGCGAAGGCTGATATTACCGCCGCCGCCGTTTTTACCGCCCGAGGAATCCATTGCCCCCGCGCGAATGTCGCCGCTTGCATTCAAGGTTATAGCGCCCCCATTCCGGCCGAAGCGATCGGCACCTGCTACTAGCGATAGCAACTGACCGCCACTGGTATCTATTCCCCCGTTGCTGCTACTAATCGCGATCGCACCGCTATCGCGCTGGGTGGATCGCGTATCGATCGTTTGAGTGGCAATCCCATCTCGCGCCAACAACGTGACGTTTCCGCCATTGCGATTGACTGCACTCGCCGAAGTATTGATGTCACCCGTCTGAATGCCCGCCCGCGAGTCAATCACAACCGTTGCTGCATTCCCGATGCTGTTACTCCCAGCGATCGCACCTATGGTAATGTTTCCCCCTCCTAGGCTGAGGTTGGGGCTGTATTGCGTCGATAGATAAACGATACCGTTAGCTGCCGCCGCCGTATTATTGAAAACGATGCGATTGAGGTTAATCTCCGCGTTTCCCGACATTCCGACCGCTAGGGGAGAACCGAAAAAGCTTGTCGTTCCGGCCCGAATATCGAGCGCAGGGCGAGTCGTGCCGTTAATCGCAAGCGAAGTCCCGTTAGAGAGCGTTACCGTACTGTTATTGAAGAGAACGCCTGCGCCGGTAATCGCGATCGTGCCGGTAGAGAAAACGCTGCCGCCCGCTAAAATTTGCAGCGAAGTCCCCGTGTAATTGTTAAAGAAATAATCGCCGGAAACCTGAAAAACGGGATCGTCGATACTGATTAAATCTCCCAAGTTTCCATTCATATTTTCGACGCGGAAGTTTCCCAAGCTGCGGAATCTTCCATCGCTAACAATAGGGTTATCGCTACGCAGGATTGTATTGCCGCCAGACGTAATCTCGCTATTGGGATGGCGCAAGATAGAAATATTAAGATTGCGCTCGCCTTGAACGAGTAAATTACTACCGCTTGTCGTATTGAAAGGGGCTGTCGCACTATCGGCAATCGTTAGAGAGTTAAGCGCTTCTAAGGTTAAGTCTCTACCCGCGTGGAGTTGTCCGGAGAGATCGAGATTAGCCCCCGATAGAATCAAACTGCCGCCCACTGTTAAATTGCCCCGGCTGACAATACTTTGGGTAGCAACCGCGTTATGAAATAGAGCGCCCGGTTGAATGCTTAATAAACTGCTGTTCCCGATATCGCTGGCACTGTAATAGCCGTTATTATTCTCGAAGAGAATGCGATCGGCGGTGCTGGCAGTAAAAGAACCCGCGATATCGAGTTGGACGTTTGCGCCGAAGATAATGCCGTTCGGATTTAACAGAAAGAGATTGGCATTGCCCAGAACGCCCAATCTGCCTAGGATTTCGGAGGGATTGCTGCCCGTAACGCGCGTGAGGATATTTTCAACAGCAGCGGGATTGCTGAAGTAAACGCCACTGCCTTCGCCAACATTGAACTCGCTGAAGCTATGAAAAAGATTGATACCGCGTAAAGCGCCGCCATCAATGCGATTGTTTGTATCGTCAAGGGGAACGATCGCTGAATTTTCGGTACCGAGAGTGCTATCGGGAACTAGGGGCAAAGCGAAAGCTTCATTCCCTAATAGCAGCACGATTAAAGCTGGTATTGCACGCTGGAGTTTCATGTTGGCAGATGACGAGCGAGTGCATTGAATAACTCATTATTGTTGGGGGATTTTCCCTACTCTTTTGGGGAGATTCCCCCACCCCAATTGGATAGTTGGACGACAGCCCTACGGTATCGTCTCAATGCTAACTCTATTTTCAGCAAAAAGAGCAAACTTGTGAAAAAGTTATGAATACCTAGACCGCAGGGGATTAGCAGGCGATCGCAGTTATGATTCTTTTTTATCGAAAGCTTGAGAACCTCCTTCTCATCGCTCCCATTCAAATTTTATTCCTGTAGCTTTTAATCGGTTTTACGCCGCCACTGGGCAACTCTCCAAGTATTTAAATCCCAGGGCGTTAGCTCGAATCCCTCGAGGGTAGTGGCAATCCCTACGGTTTCTTGGCGCGCGATAATGGGTAGGACGATCGCTTCGCTGACTAATTTGTCGTTTAATTGGATGACGAGGGCTGCGCGTTTCTCTGGGTTCAACTCTGCGCCCATCTGCTGCCAGAGGCGATCGTATTCCGGGCTACAATAACGCGAGACATTATCACCCGTCCAATTATTCTTTTTCTGAGGAATTTCTTTACAGGTGTAGGTTTTGAAGTAGGTCAGGGGATCGGGGTTGGTATTTCCGGTGCTGAACATTTGCAAATCGGCTTCAAAATGTTCGGTTGTTTCTTTGTTAGCGGGATCGCTGGAAAAGTAAATACTGGCATCAATGCTTTTAAGTTCGACCCCAATCCCAATTTGTTGTAACGTTTGTTTGATAATCTCTTGCGTTTTTTGGCGCAATGGGTTAACAGAAGTTTGAAAAAGAATTTTCATTTCAATGCCGTTGCGATCGCGCGTACCGTTCCCATTGGTATCCTTCCAGCCCGCCTCATCAAGCAACTGTGCGGCTTTTTGCAAGTTAAATTCATAGCGAGTATTGGGGGAGACAAACTGTGGCGGTGCGACCAGGAAATTAGCAGTAGCCTTGCCCGTGGAGCCGTATAATTGAGTCGCGATCGCGTCGCGATCGATCGCGAGATTCAACGCCTGCCGCACCTTAAGATCGCTCAAAAACGGATGGGGAAATTGTACGCTCGACTTCTCCCCTTCTACCGTCGTGCGATTGGGATCGCTATGATTGATAAGCACTCGTTCCACCAACGAATTCGGAGTCGTCACCACGCGCCCCCGCCCCGCCGTTTCAAACTCCTTTAAAACCGGCGCTTCCAACTGCAAATTGTAGGCAAAATCGGCATCCCCCGTTTGCAGCACCGCCCGCGCTGCCGAAGTTGCATCGCCGCCCCCCTTCAATTCCACCCGCTTAAACCCAACACCGTTCGCCTCCCGATATTCCGGGTTCGCCTCGTAAACCACCGTATCGCCCGGTTTGAACTCCACAACGCGATACCCTCCCGTCCCTACGGGTTTGAGGTTAGCGGGCGCTTCCCGCGCGTTTGCCCCCGCATACTTCGCATACAGATGTTGCGGGAGAATCATTCCTTCCGTTCCCACAAAAACCGTAAACCAAGCCGGATTCGGCTGTTTAAAGGTAACTTTTACCGTTAAGGGGTCGATCGCTTCGACTTTTTCAATCAATTCGTAAGCACCCGCCGTTGTCGCCCCCACTGCCGGTGTCGTCACGAATTTGTGAGTAAACACCACATCGGCAGCAGTAAAGGGCGTACCGTCCGACCATTTTACATTCGGTTTCAACTTCCAAGTGACCGAACGCCCATCTTTGGCTACCCCGCCATTCGCAACGCTGGGAATCTCCGCAGCGAGGAAAGGAATCATCGTCTTCCCGTCCTTCTCAAAACTAGCAAGGGGTTCGAGGGTAATGCGACTGGCTTCAGAATCTTTAAATCCTGTGGAGAGATGGGGATTGAGAATCGTCGGCGCTTGCCAGTAGAGGAGTTTTAAGGTGTCGGGATTGGCGGTTTGTTGCGTTGTCGTGGCTGGGTTGCAGGCGGCGAGGGCGAGAGCGAAGATAAAGGGGGAAAGGCGGGGAAGGCTAATTTTGGGCATATTGTTGAGTGAATTAAAAATTAAAAATTAAAAATTATTATCCTCAGAAAGGGATACGGGCGTGGATAGAGAAGCCTGTTTAACGCTTTATTCCAATCCGCTGGTACGGCGTTGACAGTTCTATTGTCCGGCTCGTTTTCTTTATAATAAGGAGCGGTCTTCTTAAGGTAATTTTGCCGTGACTTCCTCCGAACTTGCCCGCACGCCATTATACGATCGCGCTGTCCGACAAGGCGCTCGCCTCACTGCCTTTTCTGGCTGGGAAATGCCCGTTCAGTTTGCTGGTTTAAAGCAAGAACACGAAACGGTAAGGACTTCAGCGGGAATGTTCGATATTTCTCATATGGGGAAGTTTGTCCTGCAAGGAAAAGAACTCATCGAAGCGTTACAACCGTTGGTTCCTTCCAATCTCGCGCGCTTGCAGCCCGGTCAAGCTCAGTATACAGTCTTACTCAATCCCGAAGCCGGAATTATCGATGACGTAATTTTCTATCGTCAGGAAGATAGCACCGCTGGGGAACAGCGAGGCATTTTAATCGTTAATGCTGCGACCAAAATCAAAGATAAAAACTGGCTGCAAGCTCATTTAAACGCTCCCTCCGCCATCTTAACGGACGTTTCCGACGAAAATGCTCTGATTGCCGTGCAAGGGCCTCGTGCGGCGGCAGTCCTACAAACCTTGGTGGCGGAAGATTTGGGCGCAACGCCCGCCTTCGGACACCTCGATGCAACGATTCTGGGGAAACCGGGATTTTTAGCGAGAACGGGTTATACCGGGGAGGATGGGTTTGAGGTGATGGTTGCGCCGGAGGTGGGAGGATTGCTTTGGGATGCGCTGTTGGCGGCGGGAGTTGCGTCTTGCGGCTTGGGGGCGCGGGATACCCTGCGGTTGGAGGCAGCAATGGCGCTGTACGGGCAGGATATCGACGAAGCAACGACTCCGTTAGAGGCGGGGTTGGGCTGGTTGGTGCATTGGGATGATAAGGAGGATTTTATCGGGCGATCGCGCTTGGAGCAACAGAAGGCAGAAGGCGTAAAGCGGCGTTTGGTGGGTTTGGAGATGGAAGGACGCTACATCGCCCGTCACGGTTATCCGGTGGTGGTTGATGGGGTTGCGGTGGGGGAAGTGACGAGTGGTACGCTTTCGCCGACGCTGGGCAAAGCGATCGCGCTAGCCTACGTTCCCGCAACTTCGAGTAAAATCGGACGAACCTTTGATGTAGAAATTCGCGGCAAACTTCATCCGGCGAAGGTGGTGAAAAAACCGTTTTATCGCTCGTCGCATCGGCAATCTATTTAATGAATAATGAATGGTGAATAATGAATAATTGGAATATCAAGAGATTGAATGGGTTGGCGATCGCGCTTTTTTTAGCTTTCCTCCTCTATTCTTCCCCAGCCATCGCCGCCCCGACAACAGCGGGCGCTCAATTATTTGAAGTCCATTGTGCCGGTTGCCATGCCAATGGCGGTAATATTATCCGGCGCGGAAAAAACCTCAAACAAAAGGCATTACAGCGCAATGGAGTTGATACCCTTGCCGCTGTCACAGAAATCGTCACCAATGGTAAGAATAATATGTCAGCGTTTCGCGATCGCCTCAGCCCGGAAGAAATCGAAACAGTTGCCGCCTACGTTCTCAATCGTGCATCTGAAAACTGGAAAAATTAATGATAGACCAAAAGTCTCCCCGTTCTTACGCTCTCCTCTCCATCGCCGCTGCCGTTGCTACTATCGCCCTCAAATTTGTAGCCTATAAATTAACAGGTTCGGTGGGATTGCTCTCCGATGCGCTCGAATCGGGGATTAACTTAGTTGCCGCCGTTGTTGCATTTTGGGCGCTATCTTTTGCTGCAAAACCACCCGATGAAGAACACGCTTTCGGACATACGAAAGCCGAATACTTTTCCAGCGGTTTAGAAAGTATTTTGATTTTACTAGCTGCGGTAGGAATTGCGATCGCGGCTTGGGGGCGCTTATTTAATCCTCAACCCCTCGAACAAGTCAATATCGGTTTGGTGCTTTCCCTCGCAGCCACAGCCATTAACGGTGCTGTCGCTTGGATTTTGTTAAAAGCTGGGCGGCGACTGCGTTCTATTACCCTCAAAGCTGACGCACATCACCTCCTCACCGACGTTTGGACTTCCTTTGGTGTAATCATTGGTATTTTCATCGTTAAACTCACGGGTTTATTAATTCTCGATCCAATTATTGCGCTTCTTGTCGCTGTTAATATTGTTTGGGCAGGCTTTAAACTTTTAAAAGAAACAGGTTCGGGACTTCTCGACAGTTCCATTCCCAAAGAAGAGCGAAAAATTATTACGAATATTTTAGCTTCCTACGAAGAGCGCGGCATTCTTTTTCATGCTTTGAGAACGCGGGTTGCCGGTTCGCGCCGCTTTATTATGTTTCACGTTTTAGTTCCGGGAGAATGGACAGTTTTACAAGGTCATACTTTATGTGAAGAAATCGAACTCGCGATTATTAAAGCATTGCCGGAAAGTTTTGTGATTTCTCACCTCGAACCCAAAGACGATCCGAGCGCTTGGGCTGATGTCAATTTAGAGAGAGTATAAGCTGTTCGTCATTTAAATTGTGATGTGGGGCTGACGGGGAGATTGAGTTTACCCAATTTGAATGCGCCTTAGCTTAATCTAGCGATTTTCCTTAAGTTTGCATTGTTTACGTCGTCTAAACTAGAACAATACCCCTACTCACTCGCTGCTTCCTCTTCCCCCAATTCAACTTTATTGTAAACCTCGGTGATGGGAACTTCTAACTGAAGCGTTTCAAAGCTTAAAATTGTATCTTCCGCATCGTCCTCGCGATACAACCAACGCTTGCGATCGGTCTTGACAAATTGCTCGATTTTTGTTTGCGACTGTTCGACTAAAATATATTCTTGAAAGCTTGGAATCGTTCGATAATAATCAAATTGTTCGCCCCGGTCGTAACGGCGACTCGATCTTGGTAAGACTTCAATGATAATTTGAGGATTGACGATTGTATCTTTACGATTGTTATGATATTCCACGCGATCGCTAATTACCATAACATCCGGGTAAGTGTAAACTGAAGCATCGGGAATCCATAGCCGGACATCTCCAATAAAAACATTGAAGTTCTTGCCGTTTAAACCCAGACGCAATGCTAAATAGAGATTGCCGCTAATTTGGTTGTGAGTTACAGTTCCCCCTGTCATCGGTATAATCTGTCCTTGGCGATATTCATTTTTAAACTCAGCGGTTTCCTCAATCGCGAAATACTCTTCTGGCGTATAAGTCTGTTGTTGGGATTTTTCGAGAGTAGCAACCATATCACTTATCAATAATCCACTAAGTTGATATAAAAAAAGCAATCTAAAAATCTGGCTGTTATAGCAGTTTTCACATGGATGAGTACACCCAGCGGGCGAATACTATTCGCCCCTACGGGGCGGCGTTTAATTTCGAGACGGGGCGGCGTTTAATTTCGAGGAGACCTCGAAATCCGCGCCCCTAAGACCTCGAAATCCGCGCCCCTACCGATTTGATTTTTGGAACTGTACCTCACGCAAACGAAAAATGCTATATACCAAATTTAAGATGACTTTGCCTAGAATTAACTCTCCTAAATTTTCAGGATAATGGTGCGTTACGCTTCGCGCTCCACACCCTACTTTTTATTCTAAGTAGGCGGTTGTAATTAAATAGAATGTGGGGAGGGCGGGTTTTGATTTCTAGAGCGCTCTCATAACAACAGTTTCAGCTAAACCCGCCCCTACAGGTCTTGTTAACTTTTTTTATGCGCCCCTACTTATACAACTTCACATCAATCTGGTATTAGAACAGCTTATTCTTCCATTTCCCCAAATTCTTCTTCCTCTTCCCCTTCGATTTGCGGGGTGCTACCGAATCGCGGTTGCGGCGGAATTGCAGCGACAATCGCATCGATTACTTTTCCAACGGGAATAATTTCCAAACCTACATCGTCGGCATAATTTTGCCCTTTAGGAACGATCGCGCGTTTAAATCCTAGTTTAGCCGCTTCCTTTAACCGCAATTCCATCTGCGACACCAAACGCACCTGTCCGCCCAATCCCACTTCGCCGATTAACACCGTGCGCGGATCGACGATGCGATCGCGGAAACTTGCTACAATCGCGATCGCCATCCCTAAATCCCCCGCCGGTTCCCCTACCCCCAATCCGCCCGCCGAAGCGACGTAAGCATCCAACTTCGAGAGGGGAACGCCAACCCGTTTTTCCAACACCGCTAAAATCTGCTGCAAGCGATTGTAATCTACCCCCGTCGTCGAACGGCGCGGCGAAGCATAACTCGTCGGACTCACCAATGCTTGCAACTCCACCACTAACGGGCGAGTCCCTTCGCAAGCAACGACAGTAGAAGTCCCGGGAACAAACTCATCGCGACTGCCCAAAAATAACTCAGAAGGGTTTGCCACTTCCTCCAAACCCCGTTCCGCCATTTCAAAAATCCCGATTTCGTGCGTCGAACCGAAGCGATTTTTAACCGATCGCAACAATCGATGCGAAGCGTAACGATCGCCCTCAAAATACAATACCGTATCGACTAAATGTTCCAACACCCTCGGCCCCGCGATCGCGCCTTCTTTAGTCACATGACCGACAATCAACAGGGTAATATTCTCCCGCTTCGCCACCTGCATCAACGCCGAGGTACACTCTCTCACCTGCGCTACCGAACCCGGGGCAGAACTTAACGAAGCAAAATACAGCGTTTGAATACTATCAATCACCGCCACATTCGGCTTCAACGATTCCAGTTCTCTTAATATTTCTTCTAAATCTGTCTCCGGCAGCACGTACAAATTCGGATCCGTGGTTCTCACCTCCGCCGCCTTCCCATTCCCCTCGCCCTCCAACACCGAAGTTCCTACCCCCAACCGCCCCGCGCGCAACTTCACCTGTTGTCCCGATTCCTCCGCACTCACATAAAGAACGCGGAAATTTTTTGCTAACTGGTTCGCCGTTTGCAATAATAAAGTTGACTTGCCAATTCCGGGATCTCCCCCAATCAGCACCAACGAACCCGGAACTACGCCGCCCCCCAAAACGCGATCGAACTCTGCATAGCCCGAAGGAAAGCGAACCTGTACGTCCTCTGCAATTTGGGAAAAACGCACCGATGCTCGCGGTTCTGGGGTTCCCGTCGTTCGGCGCGAAGAAGACTTGCTCGACTGCCAACCGCCCCGATTAATGACTCCCGGCGTTTCTGGCGCGAGAACTTGCTCCTCCAGAGAGTTGTAAGTTCCGCAGGTAGGACACTTGCCGAACCATTGGGGAGATTCAGCGCCACATTCATTACAAGAGAAGCTCGTGCGCGGTTTTGCCATTGTTCAATATTGAGGGAAGATTAACCCTGAATTAGAATGGGATACAAAGATTTATAGTTAACCGAACTTTGTTTACACGACTTAACAATTAAACAATCTTTAAAAACTCTTTAATTGTAGCGAGAACCCTTACATTAGAGACAGATCGCCCTTCAACGCGATATTCTAGAAAAACCCTTACAGGTAATTTAAATTAAAACTTTGCAATCTGCTGTCACAAAAAAGGAGCGAAGAAAAAACCTTGGAAACTCATAAGGAAAAAATTCTCGTTGTCGATGATGAAGCAAGCATTCGCCGCATCTTGGAAACTCGCTTGTCAATGATTGGCTACGATGTCGTCACCGCAGCAGATGGAGAGGAAGCGATTTCAACTTTCCGCACGGCAGATCCGGATTTGGTGGTATTAGACGTGATGATGCCGAAGTTGGACGGTTACGGCGTGTGCCAAGAACTGCGTAAGGAATCCGATATCCCCATTATTATGCTAACGGCTTTGGGTGATGTTGCCGATCGCATTACCGGATTGGAACTCGGTGCGGACGATTACGTGGTGAAACCCTTCTCGCCCAAGGAACTCGAAGCGAGAATTCGTTCCGTTCTACGACGAGTTGAGAAAAATGGTAGTCCCGGAATTCCCAGTTCTGGGGTGATTCAAGTCGGTTCGATTAAAATCGATACCAACAAGCGCCAAGTGTACAAAGGCGACGAACGCATCCGCCTGACGGGAATGGAGTTTAGCCTGCTAGAATTGCTTGTCAGTCGCTCTGGGGAAGCATTTTCGCGATCGGAAATTTTGCAGGAAGTTTGGGGATATACCCCCGAACGCCACGTCGATACGCGCGTGGTGGACGTTCACATTTCCAGATTGCGCGCCAAATTAGAGGACGATCCCAGCAATCCCGAGTTAATTTTAACCGCACGCGGAACGGGATATTTATTTCAACGCATCCTCGAACCCGGTGAAGAAAAGTAGCATTGCTAGGGGAGTTACAGAATCCAAAATTCTGTTCCTCACCCGGGTTTTAGAAATTCAAAGTCGGATGTAATTCTTGTGTCTAAACCCGATCCGAATCGAATTCTGCGACTACTGCCCTTAGTTGGGGGCAGTATAGGGGGGATTTTATTATTAGTTAATCGCTTCGCAAGCGAGGGGTTAACCGAGTCGCAGTCTCGTTCGGATGTGGTGGGCGTAATCTTAAGTGCGTTATTGATTTTGGTGGGATTGATTTGGCAGCAGATTCAACCGCGATCGCCCGATACGGTTACTTTAGCAGGCGAAGAAGGCTTTGAACTCGCCGAACATCTGCCCGAAGCGGTCAAAATTGAGTTAGCTTGGGCATCGCATTTATTATTAACGAATACGGTAACGCGATCGCTCGTTCTTTACTACGATGGCAAAACTTTGATGCGGCGCGGCATTTTAGGTAAAAACCCGGAAGTAAAACCGGGCGCAATTCTCAAGCGCGTGCTAGACAAACGTAAAGCCGTCTATTTAGTCGATTTAAAAGTTTATCCCGGTCGGATTGAATTCGACCATCTCCCAGAAAATACGCAGGGCGCGATCGCGCAGCCGGTAGGAGCGAAAGGAATCCTGATTCTAGGAGCGAATGCGCCGCGCAGCTATACTAAACAAGACGAGCGGTGGATAGAAGGAATTGCCGACAAGCTCGGAGAAACCTTAGAACGTAATTCGTAATTCGTAATTCGTAATTCGTAATTCGTAATTTTTAATTACTACCCCCGCACTTTCAACGTTGCCCCAGTATATCCCGTCGTCAGCCACAAAACCGCTCGCGCGCCATCGCGAACGCACTTTTGAACGGGTTCCGGTTCGCGTCCGCTGGGAACGGCGATGGGCTTAATGGTAATCCCGCGACTGCCGAAGACGATTTCGCCAACGATGCGAGCGCGCAACATATGATCGTCGGAGGTGATTAAATAGACGCTGTGGATATTTTGCGCTTTTAAGCGATCCACTAAGGTCGTAAAGTTGGTAACGGTATCTCGGGCGGCGTAGTCGAGGTAAACGCGATCGCGCGCGATCCCCCGATTGCCAAATAGCCGTTTAGCATAATCTTCCGGACTGCCCGAGGACACCCAAATCGGCAAATCGGGATGCTGTCGCGCAAATTTCGCGGCGTAAGCCTCCCGCCGTTCCTCGCCGCCCAGGACAAAAATCGCCTGCGGCTTGACTAATAAGCTTTTAAGCTCCTTGTAAGTAGCAAAGAGCGCAATTCCAACGAGGGGTATAGCCCATAGCGGAATGCGCCTTTTTGACTTAGATGCTTGCAACCGTCTCGATTTTCTTCGAGCGGAATCCCTGTTCCCTAACATTCATTAATTTTGTGCGATCGTTCGACGGGACTGGCCGGATTTGAACCGGCGACCTAGCGCTTCAGATTAGTGTGAGTTTCCCCACTCTCCGGACTATTCCTTCACCATAGGATAAACCATTAGGTGGCAGCCGTTTCGTTGTAGGAGGTTTGAACTTTACCTAGCATACTGGGATGGATATAAGGTCTCAGGAAAGTTAAAAAATTTTTTCCCGCCCGAGTCCCCAAGCGCAGGCGATAAGTTCCTCGACTTTTGCTTAACCCCCAATCAACGCCCCACACTTCCAAAAAATAGCGCGCGATTACCTCGTTGGCTTCCTTCGAGAGATGGGTATTGAGGGCAATTTCGATCGCGTGGATTTTACCGGCTTTGCGCTTGTACGATTTTGCGCCCTTGTCCATAAACCAAATGGCGATTCCTTGAGGGGTTAAGAAATTGAGAAATTGACGGGTAATTCGTTTGAGATTGCCGCAATAGAGTTTCTTAACTAAGACTCGAGTTAGGGGAATCAGTTTTGGTTCGAGGCGCAGGACGCGATCGCCCCAGCGATTGCTCCGTTCTCGAAGGTACACTGGCTGTTGGGTAATCTCCTCGAGTAGTGCTTTCTCGAACAGAAGGTAAGCGCTTTGCGACGGGGCGCGTTCGATAAAGAAGTTGCGATCGCGTTTTTGGGCGACTCCCAACAGCATTCCCGCTAAAATTCCCCGTTGCTCTTTTTTAGATGAGACATTGTAGTCCATCGGTTTTAGCTCTCTACAACCAGTCTCTGCACCTTCCGTTTCCCCCGCGCTGCGATGCTTTCGCGAGCGTCCGAGATTCGGCTTGGCTCAAGATTACCGTATCTGCTTTCACAAACTTAGGCTCCCTTGAATTTGACTGCATTCATCGGGGAAGTTTCCCTCCGCGATGCCCGAGCGTTCAGGAGGCGCTTGCTCTATCCAACTGAGCCACAGCCCCTTGGTCGGCAATTGACCTCTGATATTTTATCAATAAAATCGAGAAATCGAGTTTCTGGTTTCGAGAGGATCGTTCCCAATCCCACGAATGATATCTTGAAGATCTAGCACCTTCACGTCCTTATAAAGAGCCATGATGAAATTTGGCAGTCCCTCCTCCGATACAGGAGATGACATTTGGAAAGCTCGCCTCGATCGCTTTGTCCTGGAAAATGCTAAAGAACTTGCAGTGTTAGCTTGGGGCTTTCACCTCGAGCGCGGTGACAGCGACGAAATATTGGGGATCGATCTCAAACCTACCCCGCACTTTATCTCGTTTTCTCGCTCGGCAATCGAACGTCTCAATCGGAACGTTAGCAATCAATTGCAGGAAATCCTAGGGATTCTGGACGGACACAATCCCGAAAAAGAAGTTCTTTATATCGCGATCGGCAACGGACAACTGAAACTGCTGAATTTTGCTCCCGAACCGCCGCCCCCAGCTTGCTTTGAGGAAAGCGATCGCGACTTAACGGAGTTAGCTGACGATCTCGAAGCGCGCTTGAGCGAAATTTTTTCCGAGTCAAAATCCCAAGCTTAGCCGCGTCCTTTCAAGGGCTAGCAGAGAACTCAAGCAAACTCCAAACTCGAAACTCTTAAAAGCAGAAATTGACTTCACTCACCGTAAGTTGTCCGTCAAAAGCATAAATACTAATGCGGGCGATATTGTTTCGCGAACTGGTTGCGTACAGTGGGGCGTTCGGAGGAAGGCTCGAGTTGGATTCAGCTAAATTAGCTTGAGGAAGTTCGTCTCGGGCGATGAGGTTGCCTTGGCGATCGTAAGCCGAGAGGATAATCGGCTGAGAACTGGTGACGTGACAGCTAAAGTAGTGAAGCGGACGCTTAAAGACGAGTTCCATCCAGCCGTCGCGGGGCGCGCCCATCAGTAGAGTCGAGCCGGAGTGAGGGGGATAAGCGGCGTTGGAGGGTTGAAGCGCGATCGCGTTTCTCAGGGTAATCCCCCATTCTTTAAACTGTTCTTCAACGACTTCAAAAGATTCCAAGCGCTCCAAATTCAGTCTCGAGCAAACTGGGTTGCTTTTCGAGCGATCTTTGTCTGCAATCGCTACATTTCTCAACGATCTAGCTCCGAGGCGCTTTTCTAACACAGTTTGGCAATGCACCATATGTCAATCCTTTGTGAGTGAGAGCGATTTCCCTGGAATCCTTTCATTCTTACTCAAAAATTTTAGAGGACAAGAATTTATCGGGACACTGGAGAAATTGTCTGAAAGGGGAGAGTCTGTAGATGACTACAACAAGCGCTGGTTGGATTTCTGAATCGATTTTTTTCTGACGCTTGGCAAACCAGAATTGGCTTGTCAATGGGGAGTTCGCTTAAATCGAAGATGCGATACTTCCTAATCCTTGCGCTTATCACCCTGACTTGGCACAGAAGGCACTGCCTCCATTGCTCATCGCTCGACCATCATTTAGCGAGCGATGTCGCTACAACTCAACTTAAGTATCGATAAGATTAACCTTAAATTGTGAAAAAGTTAGGAAGGCAGGGAGAATGATACTTTTCTTAAATATACGCATAAACCTTGTCCTGCAAAGCTTTTAGCGATTCCGGCGGCTTCGCACCTGCAAGATTTTACGGAATCTTTAGCCCTCGCCATCAAACCAACTTTCAATGCCAAAACCGACAGCGCGGTGAGGGTTGCCGAGTTCGGCGGCGAGGTGTAAAGCCGCTTGTCTGCCGATCGCGGTTTCAAAGACAGAAGAAAAAACAGCATCGAGGGGATGGTGCTGACAAAATTGGCGCAGGCGTTGAGGAGAACCGGCGATCGCAGCTTTGATAACGAAGATACCGCGCCAGCCGCGATTGTGACAATCTTGAAGTTGGACTAAACTCGCCACGGATTCATCCAAAGCCAAAGGAATAGCGCTGCTATCGCTCAAGCGCAACATCGTCTCGAACTCGTCCGGCGATAGGGGTTGCTCGATAAACTCAACGCATCCCGCTCGCTCTGAGGAACTCAGCCATTGTTTAGCAGTGGCTAAGGTTAAGCCGCCATTCGCATCCAAGCGAAGTTTAACCCCTGGGGGCAATTCTTCAACCAAGCGATCGAATAATTGAAGTTCTACTGCGATTGGCTCAACGCCAATTTTCCATTTAAACGTGCGCCCTCCTGCCTCCCACAGCGGTTGCCAAGCTTGTAACGCTCTCGCTCCGGCGGGCAGTAAATAACTGTAGTGTTGCGGTGGAAGCTCGCGAGCCGAATGCGGATGCAAGCATTGCTCCAAAGCCGATTCTAAGGCAAATTGACAGGCGGGAAGATGGGCGGGAATGGCGGCAATCTCAGCGCTTGTTACTACCGAGCCATAGTTTTTGCACCACGCGATCGCGTCTTCGAGGGTTTCCGAGCCAAACCACGGTAACGGCGCAATTTCGCCCCAACCTTCGCGTCCCTTATCGTCGCTCAAACGCACGAGCGCTCCTTCGCGTACCGTCCATACCCCATGATAAGTCTTTAAAGGTTGGCGAAAGCGGTATTGGTAGGGGCGAAGTTCGAGGCGATAGGTTAGGGACGTTTCGACTTGTGAGACTTCCATTGCGATAAGTTAACGATCTTTTTTTGACCGTTACGGTGGGTTTGCCATTCTTCGACGGTGGGAACGGGATCGTAGCCGCCGGGATGGAAGGGATGGCAGCGAGCAATGCGCTGGGCGGCTAATTTCGTACCGAGAAGGGGCCCAAAACGCGCGATCGCATCCATCGCATATTCCGAACAAGTCGGGGTAAAGCGACAAGCAGGCGGGAGCAGCGGCGAAATAAATCGTTTGTAGCCTTTTAACAACAAAAGGAGTAAGCTTTTCATATCTTTCAGATTGATGTTGAAGGATGAGTTATCATTGCCTACCCGTTATGAGTTTCTCATTATCAAGTATTAATTACCAATTATTAACGATTAACGAGCTATTTCCGATTGGCTTAACAACGATATATCTCATTCTTGTTATTGTTATCGCTGAGGCGTTAAATCGTTTAACTCATTTTGGAGCAGAATTCACGCGCAAAATCGTGCATATTGGAGCGGGGCAGGTGATGCTTTTCGCTTGGATTTTTAACATCCCGGCTTGGGTGGGCATAGGGGCGGCAGCGATCGCGGCGCTTGTTGCTATTGTCTCTTATTTTTTGCCGATTCTGCCTAGTATTAACAGCGTCGGGCGCAAGAGTTTGGGAACTTTTTTTTATGCCCTCAGTATTGGCTTATTGGTGGCTTGGTTTTGGCCCTTGCAATTGCCGCAGTACGCCGCGATCGGCATTTTGGTGATGGCGTGGGGCGATGGACTTGCTGCGGTTGTCGGGCAACGTTTTGGCAGACATCCCTATACACTCTGGGGCAGTCGCAAAAGTTGGGAAGGAACGCTAGTGATGGCGGGAGTTAGCAGTTTGGTGACGTTTTTGATTTTAGGTGCGGTGCAGGGCGCAAGTTGGCAAACGGCTGGTATTTCGGCGGCGGTGGGCAGTTTTGCGGCGTTACTAGAAGCGTTTTCTCGCGTTGGGATCGATAATTTAACCGTACCGCTCGGAAGCGCTGCTTTGAGCTTTTTCTTGAACTCGAGATAGTGATGATTTCCGGCGGTGGCAGCGCCCACTTTCATTAAGTCAGTGCCATTCGACTGTACACTAGAGAACTGTTTGCTTATAACTGAATAACGGATTAATTATTCACTGCTCACTAATAACTGATTATGGATTCGGTATTTGCGATCGCGATCGAGCAAGACCAATACAAAAGCTACATCCTGACCGACCAAGAACACCAAAGCCGCTTGGAAATCGTACCGGAACGCGGCGGTATTGCTACAAAATGGCGCATCCAAGGTCAAGACATTCTTTATTTGGATGAAGAACGGTTTGCAGATCCGCGCGCAAGCGTTCGCGGCGGGATTCCGATTTTATTTCCCATCTGCGGCAATTTGCCCGGAGATACTTACACGCGCAACGGCAAGTCCTATCAACTCAAACAGCACGGTTTTGCGCGCGATTTACCTTGGGAAGTGCGATCGCGCCTAACGGATGATTGCGCGGGAATTATCCTCGCGCTTGATAGCAATGCTCGGACTCGCGCCCTCTATCCGTTTGATTTTCAACTGGAATTTACCTATCGCCTCAAAGGAATGACGCTGGCGATCGAGCAACGCTATACCAATCGTTCCAAGGATATCATGCCTTTCTCGACGGGTTTGCACCCCTATTTTTGGTGCGCGGATAAAACTCAGCTTGAATTTGAGATTCCCGCTACCCACGTCGAGGGTAAAGGAGTCCCCGAAGGGAAGAGCTTTAATGGAACTTTTGATTTTGATGTCGATGAGATCGATGTTGCCTTGCGTCCGGTGACGGGAAGTACCGCGATCGTGCGCGATCGCCGTCGCAAGCTCCAAATCGACATCTCCTACTCCAAAATCTACTCCACCCTCGTTTTTTGGACGCTGAAGGGCAAAAATTACGTTTGTTTGGAGCCGTGGAGCGCGCCGCGCAATGCCCTCAATACCGGCGAAAATTTGACGTACCTGGAACCGGGGCAGACTTGCGAAGCTCGTGTCGAGTTGCGCGTCAGTTATTTGTAAGCAGCGCTGAAAAAAAAATCGAGATTTTCCTTGACAATTTCCGAACGACTTGTGCTATAGTTGTAAACCGTGCGAGCTAATAAAAAGCACGCAATGGGTCGCTAGCTCAATGGTAGAGTACTCGGCTTTTAACCGATTGGTTCTGGGTTCGAGCCCCAGGCGACCCATTTTGATAGAAATCAATTTTTAGGCTGCTAGGTTTCGGGTTCCAGACGGCTAAACCTCCCGTCTCCCGCCCGCTCCTACGCCCGATATTCTCGAACATTACAATGGTGGCAATGGGTTTGGTATTAATAGCACCGATAGCCAAACGCGGCACTCAATTTTCTCTGTAGGGGCAGAGCATTGCTCTGCCCTAACTCTGGGAAATAGTGCAAAACCTATGGGAGTTAGTATGAGTCAATCTTGCCTGCGTGGGGATTATCAAAATCTCCATTTTGAATTTCGATGGAGAAGCTTTGAGCCTGATTGACTAGAGATTAGGTTACTAGCTATTAACCCCTTACTCGCCCTCAACTAGCGCGCGATATTCGTTCGCAGTCAGAACATCCTCGAGATCGCTATCGGGATTATCGAGGCGAACTTTCAACAACCACCCCTCCCCGTAGGGATCCACCACAATGTCTTCCGGGGCGGAGATCGCGCCTTCGTTGCGTTCGATTACCGTTCCCGTAACCGGCGCTTTCAACTCTTCAACCGCTTTCACCGACTCCACCGTTCCAAAAGTTTCGCCCGCTTCGATATTATCCCCTTCCGCAGGCAATTCGATAAAGACGATATCGCCAAGCTGGTCGATTGCATAGGCGCTAATCCCAATGGTGGCAATCTCGCCATCCAAACGCACGTATTCGTGAGTATCTAGATACTTTAAATCGTCCGGATATTCAAGTTCCATCTTTTCGTTTTCCTAATCCTCTATATGCTGTATCGATGATTTTGACTGGCTCCCCAATCGGCGCGGCGACGGACACCTTACTGAGGATTATTATTGTTGCGCTCCCCAATTTACCAGAAATTGCCCCGATCGCGGTACACTGGTAAGGTTTACGAATTTTTAAATTCGAGATAGCGTACACGAGAGAGAAGACTAGCTCTATGAAAGTTGGCGATCGCGTTCGAGTGATTCAATCGGTTGTTGTCTACCATCATCCCGAGCATAAGAAGGGAGCATTCGATCTTAAAGGGATGGAAGGAGAAATTAAGGAGATCGTAACCGAATGGCAAGGCAGACCTGTTAGTGCAAATCTTCCTGTTTTCGTACAATTTATGCCTAAATTTAAAGCACATTTCCGAGAAGACGAGTTAGAAATTATTTGACTCAAGGGGAAAAACGCGGTAATTGCCTCCGGCAACCGAAACCTTAATTCTCGCGCCGACGGGCAGCACTTTTAGGGCATCCATACGGGCAATTAATTCTCGTCCCGATGGCGTTTCCAAGCGATAGCGATGCTCGCGACCGAGAAATTGGCGATCGCGCACGACCGCTTCCCCCGCTTCATCCTCTTGCAATATTAAGTCTTCCTGCCGAACCATCAATTCGCCGCGCTCGATATTATCGTTGTTATCGTTCTTATTATCCTGAAAATAACCAATTTCCGTAACCCAACCCTTCCCCTCTCGTCGAGCCGGGATTGAGTTCGATTGAGCGACAAATTCCGCCACAAAGTGTGTTGCTGGTTCCTGATAAATCGTCTCCGGGCTACCAAATTGCTCTAATTGTCCCTGCCGCATCACGGCTATCCAGTCGGAAATTGAGAGTGCTTCTTCTTGGTCGTGGGTCACAAAAATCGCTGAAGTTCCCGCCGCTTTGAGAATTTCTCGCAACTCCTGCCGCAGGCGCAAGCGCACTTGTGCGTCTAAATTGCTTAACGGTTCGTCGAGCAGCACCAGTTGCGGGCGCGGTGCGAGGGCGCGGGCGAGGGCGACACGCTGCTGCTGTCCGCCTGAGAGTTGGTGCGGGTAGCGCTTTTCCAGTCCTTGCAGCCCGACCAAGGCTAAGACTTCGCCCGCACGTTGTTGGGCGGCTGCCGAGAGTTTTCCGCTCGAATTCGATAACCCAAAAGTAACATTTTGGCTGACGTTAAGATGGGGAAACAGGGCGTAGTCCTGAAACACCATCCCCACGCCGCGCTTTTCTGGAGGCAACCAATGTCCCAACCCAGCAACTTTACGACTGGCAATTTCAATTGTGCCTCCATCCGGTCGCTCAAAACCAGCAATCAGTCGCAGTAAGGTTGTTTTGCCACAACCGGAGGGACCTAGGAAGCTGAGGATGTCGCCGGAATGGAGGGTTAGGGTAACGGCATTGACTGCGGGCGGTGCTTGAGAAGAATACTGTCGGGTTGCTTCTTGGAGGTGGAGAATAACGGCAGGGTAGGAGTCAGTCATTAGTTATCAATAGATTGCTTAACAGTGGATCGTTAATAATGAAGCTTAGAACTTCTAGCTTAGAATTCTTCGTTGTCAATTCTTGCGGGCTAATTGTCAATTACCCTGTAGCAATCATTTACGTTTTTGAGATTAATTTGCATTAAAGTGGATTTTAGTATTTTAGGAGGTCGCGCGCAGGTGTCAATGCTTTCCTGGCAACAGTCAAAATTCTTGCGTTCTGAGTTTAACGGTTGGACGGTTGCAGTCGGTGCGATCGCGCTTCTGATTGCCGCGCCCGTTCTCTGCGTCCTCAGTAGTGTTTTCACCGATGCGACAGAGATTTGGCGGCACTTAGCGACTACGGTACTTTGGGATTATATCGCTAATTCTCTGTGGCTCGCGATCGGGGTTGGATTGGGCGTATTAGTCATCGGTACGGGAACGGCTTGGTTAGCAACGATGTGCCGCTTTCCGGGGCGTGGGGTTTGGGAGTGGGCGCTGTTGATGCCCTTAGCGGCTCCTGCTTACATTCTCGCCTACGTTTACACCGATCTCCTCGATTATTATGGGCCGGTACAAGCCGCTCTGAGGAATATCTTTGGGTGGGAAAGCGTTCGCGACTATTGGTTTCCTAACATTCGTTCCCTCAGTGGCGCGATCGCAATGTTCGTTCTGGTTCTGTACCCTTATGTTTATCTTCTCGCTCGCGTCGCGTTTCTCGAACAGTCGCGCTGTACCTTAGAAGCGAGTCGCTGTTTGGGCTGCAATCCCTGGCGTAGTTTTTTTCGCGTCGCGCTGCCCCTCGCCCGTCCTTCGATTGTGGCCGGTTTAGCCCTCGTCCTCATGGAAGTTCTCAACGACTTCGGAACCGTACAATTTTTCGGCGTATCCACCTTTACCACGGGAATTTATCGCACTTGGTTGGGGATGGGACAGCGCGTTGCTGCGGCACAACTCGCTGCTTTTTTACTGCTGTTCGTCCTACTCCTTATTGTTTTAGAACGCTACGGTCGCCGCCAAGCGAAATACTACCAATTTGGTAATGCTACGCCGCTCGTCCAACAGTTCGAGCTAGGCGGATGGCGGGCTATTTTAGCGAGTTTGGCTTGTTTTCTGCCCGTGTTTCTCGGTTTTCTGCTGCCGGTGGGATTTTTACTGCAAATGACGCTGACAAACCTTCAGAAAACGCTAAAGCCTCAATTTTGGGAGTTTGCCAGTCATAGCTTGATTTTGTCGTCGCTGACCGCAGTTTTAGCGGTTGCGATCGCGTTAATTTTAGCCTACGGACAGCGCTTGCAACCCTCCTTTTTCAATCGCCTCGCCGCGCGTATCGCTTCGATGGGTTACGCCATCCCCGGTTCTGTGATTGCTGTCGGCGTACTGATTCCCGTCGGCAATATCGATAACGCGATCGATCGTTTTGCTCGTGCTACCTTTAATGTTTCCACCGGACTTCTCTTCAGCGGTACGATTACCGTTCTCATCTTTGCCTATCTCGTGCGTTTTCTCGCCGTTTCCTTTAACACCGTCGAATCCAGCCTCGCTAAAATTAAACCCAGTTTGGACGATGCCGCTCGCAGTTTAGGACGCGCGCCCGCTGAAGCTTTAGTAGAAATTCATACCCCCCTGATGGCGGGCGGATTGTTGACGGCGGCTATGTTAGTTTTTGTCGATGCGATGAAAGAATTACCGGCAACATTAGTCATTCGTCCCTTTAATTTCGATACACTAGCGGTACAGGTCTATAATTATGCTTCCGACGAACGTTTAGTTGAAGCTTCTGCTCCTTCGTTAGCTATCATTTTGGCAGGTTTAATCCCGACAATCTTCCTAAGTTGGCAAATCGCGAGGTCGAAAATCAAAAATAAAGTTCAGTCTTAAAAATGGCTTGGGAGCAGGTCAAACTTGCGCCGCGATCTCCCTCATCCCCCGGCCCCTTCTCCCAACCTTGGGCGAAGGGGAGTAGCCTCAAAGTCCCTCTCCCAACTTTGGGAGAGGGATTTAGGGAGAGGGCGACAAAAGTAACTTGCTCCCAATGGCTTTGCTGAGTCGTTTCTCTTTAATCGCTGAAGAATTAAATTCCTGTTTTCCCTTTACAAATAACCGTTAATATGCAACAAGTTTCTTTAAATCTGATTGCGATCGCCATTTTTTTGATGACGGTTTCCGTCCTCCTCGGGCCGCTCGTTCATCTCTCGCCTGCGATTCCTGCCGCCGCTACCCTAGCTGTTTTGGGATTAGCAACTATTGATACTTTAGGATTGGGCGGGCGCGGCGTAACCCTACTGCTCGATAGCGTAGCGAGACTTTCAGGGAAATATCGCGATCGCGTTCTCCATCACGAAGCCGGACATTTTCTGACCGCTTATTTTCTCGGAATTCCGATTAAAAGTTATACTTTAAATGCCTGGGAAAGTTTCAGAGCCGGGAATCCGGGAGTCGGGGGCGTTGTTGTCGATACCGAGCAACTGAGAAAGAGCGTTCCGCCTCAAGAAATTCGCCTTTTTGTCGATCGCTTTTCTACCGTTTGGATGGCGGGAATTGCCGCAGAAGAACTGTTGTATGAAACAGTAGAAGGTGGCGAAGATGACCGCAAGAAAGTCACCGATACGCTGCTATTTTTCGGGCAGGAGCGATCGCAATCTCAACTCAAACAACAGTGGGGAAAACTTCAGGCTAAAGCCTTAATTGAAAAGCATCGCGAAGCCTACGACGCTTTAGTTGAAGCGATGCGAAAACGAGCCGATATTGCCGACTGCTATCAAGCGATTCAAGAACGCGCTGCGGAGAATTGATTGAAGTTTTTTAAGATTGGTGAAATTTTGCTGATGACTGAGTTAATGAATAGAGTAACGACTTTAACGAACCCCAGTTCCGCTTTAGCAGCGATTGAAGCTGCTTTACCCATTGACCCTCAACCCTATACTATAGGCGATCGCCCCACCGGATTAGTTATCGTTGATGTGGTCAATGGCTTCTGCACGGTCGGCTATAGCCCTTTAGCGCCAACAGAACCCGACCGACAAATTGCTACAATGGTATCGGAGAGCGATCGCTTAGCCAAAGCTTTTGCAGCCAAAAATTTACCGATTTTAGCTTTTCTAGATGCCCACGAACCGGGCAAACCCGAACCTCCCTATCCGATTCATTGCGAAAAAGGATCTGGAGAAGAAGAATTAGTGCCGGAACTCAAGTGGTTAGAAACTTATCCCCTCACTACCCTTATTGAAAAAGACTGCATCAACGGCTTCATTGGTTCTATTGACATTAATACGGGAAATAATGCCTTAATTGATTGGGTTAATCAACACCGTTTGGAAGCTTTAGCAGTCGTTGGTATCTGCACGGATATCTGTGTGATGGATTTCGTTATCACCCTGCTTTCGGCTCGCAATCATGACATGACGCAGACTTTAAAAGATATTATTGTTTATACCGAAGGTTGCTCTACCTACGACCTTTCCGCTGAGGTAGCAGCCCAGCAAGGACTGCCTAAAACAGCCATTCATCCCCAAAGCATTGCACACCATATCGGACTCTATACGATGGCAGAACGAGGAGCTTTTATTGCCTCGCAAGTTTTCGTATAAAGTTGTTCGATTCTGGCATGGAGTTAATCTTTGTAAAAGCTAATTTAACCTTCAAGATTACTATAATGACATTCATAAAATTCAAGAGAAATGGGAGCGTCAGACGGGAGTATCCCTAGGGTATATCTTTAGTGAATAATTGACAATGGATGAATGGCACTGACTTAAGGCTGGTGGGCGTTGCCCACTCTACGAAATATCTGAAATAAGAGTTGAAAAGAGGTACAAAAATTGAAATTAGATGGGTAGGGGCGAATGGCATTCGCCCGCGCGGTGTACCTCACTCTAAACAGAGTTAATGCTGTCGTCATAAGCTGAAAATACGTTCCCGTTTTGCTGGAGTTAAGAGGCAAGACGACTTGACAACTCTATCGCAAAGAATGGAGTTGTCCTTTAGAGTGATACGTTTGTGCTATCCTCAATAAGATTGACTCCAAAATGCGATTATGTCCTCGACAATTCTATTCTGGCATCGCAACGACCTGCGTTTATCCGATAACATCGGACTTGCCGCCGCCCGCCAAATAACGCCCAAAGTTATCGGTGTTTTCTGTCTCGATCCCAACATCTTACAACGGGATGACATTGCGCCCGCTCGCGTTGCCTACATGATAGGTTGTCTGGAGGAGTTGCAAGAATCTTATCAAAAAGCGGGCAGCGAATTGCTTATTCTCCACGATACTCCCGAGGTTGCCCTACCCAAGCTCGCGATCGCGTTGCAAGCTAAAAGCGTATTCTGGAACTTAGATGTCGAACCCTATGCCCGCACTCGCGACGAAACCGTGCAGCAAAACCTCGAAGCGGAAGGGATTACCGTAGAAACCGGCTGGGATAAACTGCTGCATTCTCCCGGCGAAGTCCTCGCCAAGGCTACCGGAAACCCTTACACGGTTTATACGCCCTTCTGGAAGAATTGGAGTAAGCAGTCCAAAGCAGCGCCCGCAGCAACGCTAGCAGGGGCGGAAGGATTAACCGAAAGCGAACGAAAAAGCGCGATAGAAGCGGGGGCGCAAAGCTTACCTTCGGCTAAAGATTTGGGTTACAACTGGGAAAATGGCTTTGTTTTAACGCCGGGAGAAACCGCCGCGCGGGAGCAATTGGAGGCCTTTTGCGATCGCGCCCTGCTCGATTACCGAGAGCAACGCAACTTTCCCAGTATTGATAGTACCTCGAAACTGAGCGCCGCACTCAAATTCGGCGCGATCGGCATTCGTACCGTCTGGAACGCAACGACAGAAGCGTATCAAAATGCTCGCAGCGAAGAAACCCAAGCCAACATCGAAACCTGGCAAAAAGAACTGGCATGGCGAGAATTTTATCAACACGCGATGTACTTTTTTCCCGAACTCGAAAACGGCCCCTATCGCCCCTTATTTAAAGATTTTCCTTGGAATAATAACGAGAAACATTTCAAAGCATGGTGCCAGGGAAAAACCGGCTATCCTATCGTTGATGCTGCGATGCGCCAACTTAATGAAATCGGCTGGATGCACAATCGCTGCCGCATGATTGTTGCCAGTTTTTTAACTAAAGATTTGATTATTAATTGGCAGTGGGGAGAAAAATATTTTATGCAAAACTTGTACGACGGCGATCTTGCGGCTAATAACGGCGGTTGGCAATGGAGCGCTTCTAGCGGTATGGATCCGCAGCCGTTGAGAATTTTCAATCCTAGCAGTCAAGCCCAAAAATTCGACCCTGAAGGCGAGTATATTCGTCAGTGGATTCCCGAATTAAGTTCCCTCGATTCCGAATATTTAGTAACGGGAAAAATACCGACATCGGAACGAAGATCTTGCGGCTATCCCCAACCGATTGTAGACCACAACAAACAGCAACGCGAATTCAAACGGCGCTACAGCGAGCAACAAGCGGAAACTTCTTTAAAGAATTGAAAAAGACGGAGCCGAAAGCTGGAAAAATTTAAAAAGGTATGGCATTCTAAAGGTAAGTTCATCTACCCGAAGGCTCTAGCACGGCAATTAAAGCAAAAAGCTGTTGTTTCTTCTCAAAGCTAGAGGAAGACTGGGGGCAGGAGATACTCTGCAAGCTCGGTAGGCACTGCACCCGGTTATGAATTGGGGTTCCTCGTGCTTCGATGACTAACAAAGTCTAGAGCAGACGTTAGTACAGAGCAACTTTTAGCTCGCACACCTTCAAAATTAGCAAAATGCTCCCAGGGTGGGTATTTTAATACTAAAATTCCGCCTCGGACGGTGGGAACGAGTTGCATCTAGTTCTGTTGCTCTGATATTTATAGAGCTAGTGGGTTACAAACAAGAGGTTGCAATCTGCCATTTTTTATCGACCACCCGCAGGCATTCCGAAGTGTTGGCTTGACTTGTATCAAACCTTAAACTGTCCGCTTTTTCGCCCGAGCTTGGCGATTGTAACTTTAGATAAAGTTAGTCCCTCAAAAATTGTTCGTCTAGCGTTAACCCTGAAGACGCTACCCGTAATTTTAATCTGATTCTTTTTCAATCGCGACTTACTTAAATGCCTAAAATGTTTAGTCAAGCTTTATCCCGTTCGACCATCCTCCCTCCCACTCAAGTCCTCAGTCAGTTGCACAGCGGGCAACTGTTGCGAGTCGATGCGACGCGAGGCAATGCGATTATTGTCTGCCATCGCCACCACGCCGAAATTGCAGGGCCCGGTTCGGCAGTGGGGGGGTTACTCGATATTGATTGTCGCCGCGCGATTCCCATCGGGCAAATTGCTTTAACGCACCCAGAGTCTCATGAAGAACGCCGCAAAGCTTTTCAAATGCGGCAGCGCTGGATTAAAAGCACCCAAAAGGTGGCAGAGAATCCGGTGCCGTTGCAGCGAGGGGAGTTAATTTTAAGAATGTTGGAACGGTATTGTGGGGTGGAAGCGATCGCGCAGTTACCCGATGATGTTATCGCACAATTGGTCGGCGTGCTACCAGAAACCATCGTCATGGCGAGGAAAGTTTTAGTTTCGCCTCCAGAAATGTCCGTCCAACCTCCTCAAATCGTTACCGCCGGTTAGAGTGAAGTCAAGTACAAATGACCTGAATTTTTAAGGGTACGGCAAACGCGGGCGCACCCCGTAGTGACGATAGTACCAATAATCCTTCAGAATTTGAGCGTGGTCGAAACAGAGATTCGACGGTTGATTCCAACTCTCAAAGATGCCAATATTTTTCGCATCGTCCGCCGCTGCTGGTTCCCCCGTTGCTGCCGCTAAAAAGACAACGCTGAGTGTATGCTGGCGAGGGTCGCGCTTCGGGTCGGAATAGACGTAAAATTGTTCGAGCAGTTCGACTTTTAAACACACTTCTTCCTCGGCTTCCCGCTGCGCTGCAACTTCGACGGGTTCGCCATAATCGACAAATCCTCCCGGAATTGCCCAACCGTAGGGCGGATTTTTGCGTTCGATTAAGACAATGGGACGGTGAGGGCGATCGATAAGTTCGATGATAATATCAACAGTCGGGGTGGGATTGCGATAAGTCATCCTGAAACAGGAAATGATATGAATGATGAGTTGGATCGTAGCACTTTGAAGCCTCAACCGCAGATCGTCGCGATTTTGGGGTCGGGGGTTTGGGGAACGGCGTTAGGGACACTAGCGGCGCGCAATCGGCATGAAGTTCGCTTTCACTCTCGCCGCAGCGAAGGCTCTTGGGAAGATGCGCTCGCCTCTGCTAATCTAGCAGTATCGGCAGTTTCCATGTCCGGCGTTCGCCCCACCATCGAACAGCTACAGCGCCTCGTCCTGCCGCCGGATTTGATTATTGTCAGCGCCACGAAAGGATTAGATGCCCTGTCGCTGCAAACGCCCTCTCGAATTTGGCAGGCAGCTTTTCCCCAACATCCCATTGTCGTGCTTTCGGGGCCGAATTTATCGAAAGAAATCGATCGCGGTTTGCCCGCAGCAACGGCAGTCGCAAGCGAGGATTTAGAAGCTGCAAAAAGGGTTCAAACCATTTTCGCATCGGAAAGTTTTCGCGTCTATGTGAATGCTGACCCTATCGGCACGGAATTGGGAGGAACCCTGAAAAATATTATGGCGATCGCGGCCGGGGTGTGCGATGGTTTAAACTTAGGAACCAATGCCAAAGCCGCGCTTCTCACCCGCGCCCTACCCGAAATCATCCGCGTCAGCGCTCATTTTGGCGCAACGCCTAGTACCTTTTACGGATTATCCGGCATCGGCGACCTGCTCGCAACCTGTAACAGTCCCCTCTCGCGCAACTATCAAGTTGGCTATCAACTCGCGCAGGGTAAAACATTAGCAGAAATCCTAGAGTGCCTGGAAGGAACCGCAGAAGGGATTAATACCACCGAAGTGTTAGTGCGATTGGCAAAAGCAGAAAAGATTGAAGTACCCATTGCAGAACAAGTTCGCCGCTTGTTAGAAGGCGAAATTACGCCCCAACAAGCCGTTCACTCATTAATGGAACGAGAATTAAAGGCAGAGTAGGGAGAAAATTTTATAGCGTTTTTCGTTTACGTGAGGTACAGTTCCAAAAATCAAATCGGTAGGCTGGTGGGCGCTGCCCACCCTACCCAATATGCTAACTTAACTCAATTCTCCGTATTGTTCGGCAAGCTCAAAGTAGTGCCGTGACACACCTTAAATGAGGCTTTAGAAAAACTCTTGAAACCCGATCGAGTAAGCAATAGAACGAGAAACCTATCGCACAGTTTTAGCTGTGTCACGGCACTACTTTTTCCTTGCTATTTGGGGGAATAATGTAGCGCTATCTCTTGTTAAAATTTCTCTCACTCCCTCTCCCCGTCCCCCCATCTCCCCGTCCCCCCATCTCCCCGTCCCCCCGTCTCCCCGTCCCCCAGTCCCCCCGTCAGCCTTAACTTAGGTCATTCAACCGGATTTTATATGATGGGCTTGTCTGCGTTTTTCGATCTCAAACCTGAATCCGAAAATAAAGCTTTAATAGAAATTGATAAGCTAGACAAAGAGTTAAACCAGCACTTTCAAGATCGTTTTTTTATTCACCCCTCTTTGACTCGGCTTTTAGTTAGCTTTCAGGCGAATAAAAGTAGACCTCTTTATAGATGGTATAAATATAAAGAAGCTTTTTCAGCCGCTCTTGTCGAGTTTCTGTTTAACGACTATCAGTTAAAGCGGGGCAAAATTTTAGACCCTTTTGCAGGAAGTGGTACTGCTTTATTTGCTGCTAGCAATCTTGGCATTAATGCTGATGGGATTGAACTTTTACCGATCGGTCAAGAAATTATTAAAACCAGAAAGCTTTTAGAACTTGAATTCAACCAAAATGACTTCGAGCGGCTGACGAAATGGATTGAGTTAAAGCCTTGGAAAATAGCAGAAAAAAAGATAGATTTGCCAGAATTTAAAATTACCAAAGGCGCGTATTCTCCAGCAACCCAATACGCAATTGAGCGATATCTCAGCGTTTGCGAAGGGGAAAAAGAAAGCGTTAGCTCGGTTTTACGTTTTGCCTTACTTTGTATCTTAGAATCCATTAGCTACACTCGCAAAGACGGACAATATCTTCGTTGGGATTATCGGGCTAGTCGCAAAAAGACTTCTTTTAATAAAGGCGAGATTGCTGATTTCGACCGCGCGATCGCGAATAAGCTTGGTGAAATTATCCAAGATTTAAACGCTTCTACCAATAGCCTCGAAATTCCAGTCAATCTTAACAAACGAGGAGGGATTGAACTATATCAAGATTCTTGTCTTCAAGTTATGTCCTCTTTCCCCGACGCAATTTACGAGGGAATTATGACTTCTCCTCCTTACTGCAATCGCTACGATTATACTCGCACTTATGCTTTAGAACTCGCTTTATTAGGTGTTTCTGAAAAGTCTTTAGCGAGCTTACGTCAGGAGATGTTAAGCTGTACGGTAGAAAATCGCTCAAAAGATTTATTAGCAATTAATTCTAGTTGGAAATTAGCGATAGATGCGGCGGACTCTCAACCCTTACTGCAATCAATTTTGTGTTTCTTAGAAAATCAAAAGTTAGAGGGCGCATTAAATAATAATGGTATTCCCCGGATGATACGAGGCTATTTTTATGAAATGGCTTGCGTTATACAAGAATGCCACCGAGTTCTTAAACCTGGAGCTTTTTTGTTTATGGTGAATGATAATGTCCGCTACGCAGGAGTTAGTATTTCTGTCGATACCATCCTATCATCGATCGCAGAAAAATTAGGGTTTATCGTGGATAAGATTTTAGTGCTTCCAGGCAATAAGGGGAACAGCAGCCAACAAATGGGCAATCATGGCAGAGTTCCCTTGAGAAAATGCGTTTATGTTTGGAAGAAAGAATAAATCGATCGGTTTATTCTTCATCTAAAATTGCACTGCGATCCAACAATAGCAAGTTTCTCAACTGTTCTGTATCTAATTTTGTTAGCCATTGTTCCCCCGCATCAACCGTTTGCTCTGCCAATTGTTTTTTACTATTAATAATCTCTTCAATGCGTTCTTCCAAAGTTCCCGTACAGACGAATTTATGCACCTGGACATTGCGCTGCTGTCCGATGCGGAAGGCGCGATCGGTGGCTTGATTTTCGACAGCGGGATTCCACCAGCGATCGACATGAAAAACATGGTTGGCACGGGTTAAATTTAACCCGGTTCCGCCCGCTTTTAAAGATAGAATTAAGATGCGAGGGCCTTCGGGATCGTGTTGGAAGCGATCGACCATTTCTTGACGGCGATCGCGCGACGTGGAACCATACAAAAATAAGACCTCCGTTTTTAATTGCCGTTCTAAGTAAGGTTGCAGCAGCTTGCCCCATTCAGCAAATTGAGTGAAAATGAGGGCGCGATCTTGTAAAGAACCGCGCAGTCCTTCGCCTTCCGCTAGCACCTCTTCCAACATTTCCTGCAAGCGCAACAATTTACCCGATCGCGCCCCCCGTTCCAAGCGCGGTTCTTTGAGATAATGAGCGGGATGATTGCACAATTGTTTGAGTTTCAACAACAACGTTAAAATTAAACCGTGACGCTCGATTCCCTCCGCTGCATCGATTTTTTGTAGCGATTCTTCGGTTAATTGTTGATAAAGCGTTGCCTGTTCTACCGATAAACCGCAATAAACGCTCATTTCTTGCTTTTCCGGCAAATCGCGCACGATCTCTTTATCGGTTTTTAAGCGCCGGAGAATGAAAGGGCGAACGAGCGATCGCAACTGATACAATGAATCGCGATCGCCGTATTTTTCGATCGGAATTGCAAAGCGACGTTGAAAAAACTGCTGTCCGCCCAAAAATCCCGGATTTAAAAACTCTAAAATCGACCACAATTCAGAAAGGCGATTTTCAACTGGCGTTCCCGTTAAAGCAATCCGAAAACCTGCTTTTAAACTGCGTGCCGCTTGAGCTTGTTTTGCTTGAGGATTTTTGATATTTTGCGCCTCATCTAATACCACGCCTTCCCAATCAATCGTCTCCAAGCTTTTAATATCTCGATACAGCAACGAATAACTGGTAATCACTAAATCTTTATTGCGGATATTTTTAGCGAATGTCGTTCCTTTATCGCGCTTATCGCCGTGATGAACGGAAGCGGTTAGCGTCGGCGAGAACTTTTTAATTTCTCGTTCCCAGTTGCCAATCACAGAAGTCGGACATACCACTAAGCAAGGTTTTTGTAAAGTATTTTTTTCTTTTAAATGTAATAAAAATGCTAAGAATTGTGGCGTTTTTCCGAGTCCCATATCGTCCGCCAAACAAGCACCAAAACTCCATTGTTCCAAAAATGCCAACCAACTGACACCGAACGATTGATAAGGACGCAATTCGCCGCGAAAATCCTCCGGCGTTTCAACAATTTGAATCGGTTTATTATCAATTAAATTATCGATCAGTTCTTTTAAAACGCCCGTTGCCGTGAAGCCCGTAACGGGTAATTTTGCCAGCGTTTTTGTCTCGCCGGTACTCAACCGCAGCGCATCTTCAACGAGTAGCGGTAGGGGTTCGGTATTTGGGGCGAGAACGGCTTGGGCGGCGCGCACGTCGGCGGGCTGCAAGGCTAACCATTCGCCGTCAACTTCAACCAAGGGCGATTGTTGGGCGAGGAGGCGATCGAAATCTTCCCGAGAAATAGAAGTATCGCCCACCGCGAGTTCGAGTTGATAGTTTAAAGGCGTTTTTAAGCCGAGACGCTCGCCTTTTTTTCGGGAAACTTTAGCTTTAATTTTGAGTCCTAAGCGCTTTTCGCCTCGCCCCGAAGCCAATCCCGGCGGCAGAATGATTCCGAAGCCATTATCTTGTAATTGCCAAGCACTAGAGCGGACAAACTCGTAAACTTCGATGGGATTTAATAAGCATTGCGTCGGCTGTCGCTGCTCCAAACTCGCTAAAATGGGAGCGTACAATCGACCGGCTAAGCCCAATCCTTGGAGCAAAGATTCTTGGGGGTTGGCGATGACGCGATCGCAGTAACGCAATTCATCTACCGGATACTGCCAAATTGTTGCCGCATCGAGGGAAATATCCGGATCGCTCGCCGATTGCAAGCAATAATTTAACTTCCAATCCAACTTGCCCCATCGAACCTCGCCTTCGCTGGGCGGTTGGAGTACAAAACAGGCTTGGAAGCGATCGCCGCCCAACTTTTTCGCCTCGGGCGTAACCACAAAATCTTCAATCGGGCGCGTCCAAGTTTCAATCGCCGCAAGGGCGCGGTGTAACTGTTCCGGTTCGGCAGCTAACTGTCCGGAAGACTTCGCCAGCGATTGCAACCATTGCTGCACGAAAGAGGGTTTCGTGACCTTCAAACTGCCCTCTAACCACGTTCGCACCTGCACGTTAACCATCGCCCCCAAAAAGCTCAATAGCAGCCCTTGCGGTTCGATTTCTCCATCGGCATGGGCGCGACAAACCGCAGGCATCAAACGGGACATTTGCGCCAACCGCGCGCGATCGATCGCGCTATCGAGCAGCGGATACCACGCACTGCGCGCCCTTCCCTCTTCCTCTTGCGCCAATCCCGGTAAAAACTTGCACCTCGCCACCAAATCCAAACTCCAGCGATAAACCTGCGCCCAAAAGCGCAAAGAACCGCCCGGATAAGCGCGCTCGCCTTCCAACGAGCCTAACGGCACAGCCTGCAAAAATTGTGCGGCTTCCTGCGGCTCCAGCGCAATTCCCTCGACTTGCCACCTCTGCAATGGTAACTGACCCAATTCTGCAACGCGATCGCGACTTTCCGACAGCAGCGGCAAAAACGGCGCGTCCTCCTCTTCCCGATAGCTCGGTAAATATAGCGATCGCGTTTGCAAGCGTTCTTCGAGGTTAATCGGCAGTACCAACGGGCGTTCCGCGCAAAACGCCAGCAACTCCGATAACTTCATCGCAAAAGGATGCACCGGAATTTCTCCCGCCGTCGGTTGGACATCCCGAGCGGCGCGTCCGCGCCAAGTCTCGCACCAAATCCAGAAAGAACTGTGGGTTTCGTTGGATAGCCAACTACCGTGTAGAATTGCCATGACGCTATGGAACAACGATCGGTAAACAGTAATCAGTCAACAGCGATCGGCGAACAGCAAACGGTTTGTTAAACATCTGCTGCCGGGATGCGTGCATTGTTTGAGGGATGCCCCTACCCTACCCGTAGGTTGGCTTCATTACCTCCCGCTTCCAGCATACCGAAAGGAAGGACGGTACGGACAAACATTCCGCAGTCTGCATTTTACCAAGAGGGAGAGGGAGGCAGATGGATCTCGCGATCGCCACAATTGCAGCCTCCTAATTTTTAATTTTTAATTTTTAATTTTTAATTTCCAAGCCAACACCCGATCCTCGCAGCGCCAGTCTAGAAGTGCTACGATTTTCCAAGAGAAGAAGATAGATTGAAAATAGAAAGGAAAAGCACGCAGATGCTAGAGATTGCTAAGTCGATATCCTTTGTAGAAGGACGGGATATTCGACTCGAAACAGGTTTACTCGCGCCCCAGGCGGGCGGTTCGGTTTTAATCCAATCCGGAGATACGGCAGTTTTGGTAACGGCGACTCGCTCTCCCGGTCGCGAAGGCATGGATTTTTTGCCGCTGTTGGTAGATTACGAAGAAAGACTCTACGCAGCCGGTCGCATTCCGGGAGGATTTTTACGACGCGAAGGTCGTCCGCCCGAAAAAGTGACGCTCACCAGCCGTTTAATCGACCGCCCGCTGCGTCCTTTGTTCCCGCAGTGGCTTAGAGACGACATTCAAGTCATCGCGACAACCCTGTCGATGGACGAGCAAGTGCCTCCAGATGTCTTAGCCGTAACGGGAGCTTCCGTGGCCGTGTTGCTGGCGCAAATTCCCTTCCAGGGGCCGATGGCAGCCGTGCGGGTGGGTTTAGTCGGAGATGACTTTATCATTAACCCCACCTACAAGGAAATCGAAGAAGGCGATTTGGATTTAGTCGTGGCGGGCAGTCCCGATGGCGTGGTGATGGTAGAAGCAGGAGCCAACCAACTGCCAGAACAGGATGTTATCGAAGCGATTGAGTTTGGCTACGAAGCCGTACAAACGCTGATTGCCGCCCAACAGGAGTTGATGGAAGAGTTGGGGATTACTTTGGTGGTGGAAGAACCGCCCGTCGTCGATAATACCCTCGAGAATTTTATCGGCGATCGCGCCGTCGATAAAATTAAAGCCGTTCTTTCGCAATTTACCCTTGACAAAAAGGGCCGCGATACCCTTCTCGATGAGATTCGCGATACCGAAATTATCGCGGCCATCGCCGAACTGCCCGAAGACGACCCCTTGCGCGTCGCCGCTGAAGGTCAAGCGGTTCCCAATACTTTCAAAAAACTGACCAAAAAGTTAATGCGCCGCCAGATTATTGAAGACGGCGTGCGCGTGGACGGGCGCAAACTCGATGAAGTGCGTCCGGTTTCCGCCCAAGTCGGAATTCTGCCGCCGCGCGTTCACGGTTGCGGGTTGTTCCAGCGCGGACTGACGCAAGTTCTATCGATTGCGACCCTCGGGACTCCTGGCGACGCACAAGAGTTGGACGATTTGCATCCCGAAGGCGAGAAGCGCTATCTGCATCATTATAATTTTCCGCCCTTCTCCGTCGGCGAAACCAAACCGATGCGTTCCCCCGGTCGTCGGGAAATCGGTCATGGCGCGCTAGCAGAACGCGCGTTGGTTCCCGTCCTTCCGCCGAAAGAAGAGTTTCCCTACGTCCTGCGCGTCGTCTCTGAAGTGCTGTCTTCCAACGGTTCCACCTCGATGGGTTCGGTGTGCGGTTCCACTTTGGCGCTGATGGATGCGGGCGTGCCGATTATTAAACCCGTCAGCGGTGCGGCGATGGGATTGATTAAGGATGGCGATGAAGTTCGCGTTCTGACTGATATTCAAGGGATTGAAGATTTTCTCGGGGATATGGACTTTAAGGTTGCAGGGACGGATACCGGGATTACCGCCTTGCAAATGGATATGAAGATTACGGGATTGTCGATGGAGGTTATAGAACGCGCCATTCAACAAGCACGACCCGCTCGCCTTCATATTTTAGAGAAAATGTTGAGCGCGATCGACAAACCGCGCGCTAATCTCTCGGCTTACGCGCCGCGCCTATTAACGATTAAGATCGATCCGGACTTAATTGGATTGGTTATTGGCCCTGGCGGGAAGACGATTAAGGGAATTACCGAACAAACCGGCGCGAAAGTCGATATCGAAGACGACGGTACGGTGATTATTTCTTCGACGGACGGCGAGAAAGCCACGCAAGCGAAGAAGATTATCGAAGGAATGACGCGCAAGGTTTCCGAAGGCGATGTTTTCGTCGGTCAAGTCGTGCGTATCATTACGATTGGCGCGTTTGTAGAAATTCTGCCTGGAAAGGAAGGAATGATTCACATTTCGCAACTGGCTGAAGGGCGCGTCGGTAAGGTGGAAGATGAAGTCGCTGTCGGCGATGAAGTCGTGGTGAAAGTGCGCGAAATTGACTCGCGCGGACGGATTAATTTGACGCGCTTGGGGATTCATCCGGAACAAGCGGCGGCGGCTCGGGCTGCGGCGGCGCAGGGATAATAGAGAGTGAGTAGCGAACGATTAAAAGTTCGCTATTCGCTGAATTATGTCTAAAGTCAAAAAACGCGATCGCGTCATACTTTTAAGCACGTCGTAACGCACCATTTAATACCAATATCTCATGGATTTTGAGCGATTCCCGAAGAGTGCATAACAATGTGGCTGCCCCTACGACGAAAAATTTAGTGCATTGTAACTGAGAATTGGTATAACGCAAAATTGAAGGGAGTTAATCGGAAGATTCAGGCTTCGCGAAAAAGAAGATTAAAACTTTATTCGCTCAACAATGCAGCCACAAATTCATAACTCGAAAATGGGCGCAAATCTTCAATTCCTTCCCCCGCACCGATAAAACGAATCGGTAAGTTTAACTCCCGCGCGACGGCCAGAGCAACGCCACCTTTAGCACTTCCGTCCAATTTTGTCAAGACTGCACCGCTTAATTTTGCGGCTTCCGAGAAGACTTCGGCTTGTCGCAGGCCATTTTGTCCGAGGGTAGCATCGAGGACGAGTAGGGATTCAACGTTAGCATCGGGCGCTTTTTTCTCAATGATGCGGCGAATTTTTGCCAACTCTTCCATCAAGTTTTTCTTGTTTTGCAAGCGTCCGGCGGTATCGATAAGCAGGAGTTCGGTATTGCGGGATTGAGCGGCCGCGATCGCATCGTACACCACGGCAGCCGGATCGGTATTCTTTCCCGGATTGGCAATGACAGGCGTATTCGAGCGATCGCCCCATACCTTCACCTGTTCGACGGCGGCCGCGCGGAAAGTATCGGCTGCTGCAATCAAACAGCGATAGCCGGATTTTTGGGCGAGGTGGGCGAGTTTGCCGAGGGTGGTGGTTTTTCCCGCGCCGTTAACGCCCGTCAGCAACCAAATATTGAGCTTATCTTTCTCGGGAACGAGGATATAATTTTCCTGGTCTTGCAGGGGTGCATCGAGCAAGTTGGAAAGAATATCTTTGAGAAACGCGATCGCTTGTTCTGGGGGTAACGCTTCTTGCCGCAGCCTGCCTTGCAAGGTTTCGATAATGTAATCCGTCGCCTCAACGCCCACATCCGCCTGCAACAGCAGCGTTTCAATCTCCGTTACTGCATCGGCATTGAGTGGCCCTTGCCCCACCACGGCTTTAAGCTGGTTAATCAAACCGCGCCGCGTTTTGCCCAACCCCTGGCGCAAGCGCTTCAGCCAGCTAATCTCTTCGATATCGATGTCTTCCGGTTTGCGTCCTTGCGCTGCCAAAACTTGCGCCGACCAGATAAACTCTTCATCGAAGTCCATGCCCGGAATTGCGGGTCTTTCGGCTGGTTTTGTGGTTTTCGGGGCTGCTTTTTGAGGAACTTCGGGTTCGGGCAGGTCTATGGCGGTTTCTTTCAACCGTTCGAGCGCGTCCGATTTTCGCATCCAAGCGGGCATTGGGGCGCTTTCCGTCTCCGAGGTCGCTGCGGTTGTCGTTTCGGCAACTTCTTCAGTCAGTTCGCTTTCAGGGGTTTGGGGTTCCTCTTCAACTTCGGTTGTCGTTTCGGCAACTGCTTCTATAAGTTCGCTTTCAGGGGTTTGGGGTTCTTCTTCAACTTCGGTTGCAGTTTCGGCAACTGCTTCTATAAGTTCGCTTTCAGGGGTTTGGGGTTCTTCTTCAACTTCGGTTGTCGTTTCGGCAACTGCTTCTATAAGTTCGCTTTCGGAGGTTTCCGGAGTGGGTTCGGTTGCTGCAATCGCTTCTACAGCTTCGGTTGCAGCTTCAGCAACTTCAGTAGCGAGTTCGCTATCGGTGGCTTGGGGTGCTTCTTCAACTTCGGTTGTAGTTACGGCAACTGCTTCAACGAGTTCGCTTTCAGGGGTTTCGGTTTCCTCTGCCGGGACTTCTTCACTTTCTGCGGCTGCTGACGATTCCTCCTGCAATTGTCCCTGACGCTGCTGAATGCTTTGATAAGCGGCTTTTGCCCACTTCAGGTAATCTTCTTGCGGCGTTGACTCGGCAGCGGCTTCGGCAACTTCGGGTTCCGATTCCGCCTCGGTCACAGCGGGCGCTTCTGGTAGATTTTGGTCTTGTTCTTGTTTGTCGCGATCGTTGAACTGACGGCGGAACCAATTAAACACGAGTAACCCCTATCCCAAACTCAGTATTAGTTATTGCTATATGGGTTAACTATAGCGGTTTTCTGGTTCGCGAGGTAGACCGATTCGTAATTCGTAATTCGTAATTCGTAATTCGTAGTTCGTAATTCGTAGTTCGTAGTTCGTGATTTCAGGTCACAAATTTCTAACTTCAATGAATGGATTAACGCTTAAAGAGTAGGATTAGTGGGGATTGTGCGATAAGCTGGCTTCAGAATAGCTAAAATTGAATGTAAGCGGAAAAGTAGATATGATGAGTCCATGAATTACTCAATGAATTGTCGTGTTGTTTAAGTTTAGTATTCGATTGAAACAGTTGTTTCAGAATCGCACTCTGCGATCGCGCCGTCGGTGGAGGGTCTCGAAAACCCGCTGGGTGTTAGTAGTAGGATGCAGCCTCCTTCTCTTCGTTTCTCCCGTCGTCCAAGCCCAACCCAGCGCGACTCCCTCCAGTAACGAGTCTGATGCGTCCTCTGTTAGCAGCGACGGGCTTTATTTTGCCGACATACTGGTGCGGGGCAGACCCGTGTTTCAGGTGGGCAGTTTAGCTGATGTGAATGCGAGCGATCGCGCTAAGATTATCAATCGTCGTATTGCCAGTCTCCTTAGTCGGGGTAACAAAATCGAACCCGTCACGGTCAATATCGACGCAACCCGAAATATTGCCACCCTCAAAGCCAACAATCGCGTCTTAATGACCATCAACGAACAAGACGCACAGGATTTTGGTGTGGAAGTGAAAGCCCTAGGAGACCTGTGGGCGGATAAACTCAATCGCGCTTTCAACCGACCGCCCCTCGCGATCGATGTCGGACAGCGATTGTATGGTACTACCCGCGATTTATTAAGCGATGCGATCGGCAATCTTCCCGCCCTCCTCGGCGCAATTGTGGTTGTGTTGCTAACCTTCATCGTTGCGAAAATCGTGCGCTACCTTGCTTACAAGTGGGCTAAGCAAACCGAAGGCGACCCCAGTACGGAAATTTTAATCGGGCGTTTGAGCTATGGTGGAGTTTGGGTTGGCGGTAGTGTCATCGCATTAGGCGTTTTAGGACTCGATTTTGGTGCTTTACTCGGCGCGTTAGGCTTGACCAGTGTTGCTATCGGTTTCAGTCTCAAAGATGTTCTCAGCAACTATATTTCCGGCGTAATCCTTTTGGCGGCGCGTCCTTTTCGCATTAACGACCAAGTGATTATCGGTGACTACGAAGGCACTATTGCTCAAATTCAACTGCGTGCCACAACCCTAAAAACTTACGACGGTCGTTTGGTTTATATTCCCAACCAAAAAGTTTTTGCCGCCAGCATTATTAACAATACGGCTTCTCCGCGCCGTCGCAGTTCGGTAACGGTAGGAATTGATTACGGCGAAGATATTGCCCTGGCAAAACAAACGATTTATGCTGCAATTAAGACAATCTCAGCAGTGGAGCAAGAGCCGCATCCCAGTATTATTGTGACAGAACTCGCCGCAAGTACGGTCAATCTTGACGTTCGCTTTTGGGTCGATTCGCGACGTTCCGGGTTTTTAAGTACCACCTCAGAAGTGATTCAGGCAATTAAGGAAGGGTTAGACGCTGCGAACATTGAAATGCCCACCGATATTTATACCCTCGTTTTCCGAAATTTATCCGAACAAATTCAAGACTCCGGCGACGGTTTGCAACGTCGGGGCGTTCTCCCCAAAAACCGTCTAGCTGGCAAAACCGCTGACTCGGACTCCATCGAACCGCCGCCCGATGTTGATGATTTCAACGAGTCCGGTCAAGTTTGATTGTTTTACTCTCTTTACCTCTCGACCCCAAAAACTCGAAAATTTTTACTATTTTAGTACAGAGGTTCTAAAAGTACGGTAAAGTTGGATCGAAGCTAACATCTTTCCGAGCTTTTTCTGAGAAAGATGCAGCCGACTGTAACTAGACCCATGATGGATGTCTATGGAAACTTTAACCGCACCGCAACAGGAACTTTACGATTGGTTGGTGGAATATATTCACAGCCAACAACATCCGCCCTCGATTCGTCAGATGATGAAGGCGATGAATCTGAAATCTCCCGCCCCGATTCAAAGTCGTTTGGAACGATTGAGAAATAAAGGGTACATCGACTGGACAGCGGGAAAAGCGCGCACGATCCGGATTTTACATCCCCAACAAGGGTTGCGCGTCTTGGGTTCAATAGCAGCGGGGGGCTTAGTCGAACCGTTCACCGATACCCAAGAACAACTCGATTTAACCGATATCTTCCGGCAACCCAACTGCTTTGCCTTGCGGGTGACGGGGGATAGCATGATCGAGGATTTTATTACGGATGGGGATATGGCGATCGTGCGATCGCTGCCCGAACGCGAACAGCCGAAAAATGGCACGATTGTTGCCGCCCGCGTCGAAGGACATGGAACCACCCTCAAACGCTTTTATTGCGACGCAGGAACCGTTACCCTCCAACCCTCCAACCCCCAGTATTCTCCCATTGAAGTTGCCGCCGACTTGGTGCAAATTCAAGGGGTGCTGGTGGGCGTGTGGCGCGGCTATCAGCCCGCAGCGCATTAGCTGAGGGAATCATCGAACGGAAAAATAGAAACCGGGTTTCTGTCGCGAAGCCCGGTTTTTCCTAAAAAAATTGTAAAAAATACAGAGTTTTTAAGATTTGCGCTCCCCGATTCGAGCAATTATAGGAATAATTAAGTGTTGGATTTCCCCGATTGGCACCTTCTCCCTCCAAACATTCAAACGCCAAAGACTCCAAGTAGAAGCCAGAAAACACACAATTATTCAGAATTTCTCATGTCGCAACTGATTGAAGCCGTTATCCACTCCGAACAAAAAATTGCCCTGCAAGAGTTTATCAACGCCTTACGCGCTTTGGATAAACAATATCTCCTGCGGAACGACATTGAAACCGTATTCGAGCAATTTTGCCAACAGCAACAGTCAGGAGAAGCCGTTGACCGGACTTCTGCCCTCGGAAAACTGATCGAACGCACTCAAGAGATTATTCTTGAATTGGAAAGTGCGTGCTGGGTTCTACGCCCCGGGATTGCCAAAGAAGAAGTTTATCGCGTGTATTTGGCGGATTTAAGCGTCGAATCGATGAGCGTTCCTCAAGTTCTCGATTTACGCGATCGCCTCGTCAACCGTTATAATCCCGACGAAGGCGATATCTTTGAAATCGACCTGCAACCCTTCTACGACTACTCTCCCACCCTACGCGACCCCAAAAACATCGGTAAGGGCGTACAATTTCTTAACCGCTACCTTTCCAGCAAACTCTTTCAAGATTCCAAAGAATGGTTGTCGGCGCTCTACACTTTTCTCAGCTTACACAGCTATAAAGGCATTCCCCTACTGATTAACGGGCGCATCAAAAACCAAGCACAACTCTCTGCCCAACTGAAGCAAGCGATCGATTTAGTGTCGGGATTGCCGCGCGATCGCGCCTACGCCGATTTTCGCTTCGATCTCCAAAATCTCGGCTTTGAACCGGGATGGGGGAACACCGCCGCCAGAGTCCGCGAAACCCTAGAACTCCTCGACGATCTGATCGATTCTCCCGACGATAGCAACCTCGAAACCTTCCTCTCCCGCCTGCCTATCATTTTTAACATTGTCCTCGTCTCCGTCCACGGATGGTTCGGACAAGAAGGCGTACTCGGTCGCCCCGATACCGGCGGACAAGTCGTTTACGTTCTCGACCAAGCCCGCAGTCTCGAACTGCAACTCGAAGAACAGGTCGAACTCGCCGGTTTGAGTGTTTTAAACGTTGAAACCAAAGTTATTATCCTCTCTCGCCTGATCCCCAACAGCGACGGGACTCGCTGTAACGAACGCCTCGAAAAAGTCCACGGGACGAAGAATGCTTGGATTTTGCGGGTTCCCTTCCGGGAATTCAACCCCGACTATACCCAAAACTGGGTTTCTCGCTTCGAGATTTGGCCTTATCTTGAAACTTACGCGATCGATGCCGAAAAAGAACTCTATCGCGAATTCCAGGGCAAACCCGACCTCATTATCGGGAACTACTCCGACGGCAACCTCGTTGCATTCTTACTCGCCCGTCGCTTAGGCGTGACCCAATTCATCATCGCCCACGCCCTCGAAAAATCGAAATATCTCTTCAGTAACCTCTACTGGCAGGAAATGGAGGATAACTATCACTTCTCCCTGCAATTCACCGCCGATTTAATCGCGATGAATTCTGCCAATTGCGTCATCAGCAGCACCTACCAAGAAATTATCGGTCGTCCCGATAGCGTCGGACAGTACGAATCCTATCAAAGCTTCACCATGCCCGATTTGTACCACGTCGTCCACGGGATCGAACTCTTCTCGCCGAAATTCAACGTCGTACCGCCGGGAGTCAATGAAACCGTCTTTTTCCCCTACGATCGCCCCGAAGAACGCCTGCACAGCTTGCACGAATCCCTCCAAGACTTACTCTTTACCCTCGACGACCCCGCCCAAACCTTCGGAAAACTTGCCGACCCCAGCAAGCGTCCGATCTTTTCAATGGCACGCCTCGATCGCATCAAAAACTTAACCGGACTTGCCGAATGTTTCGGACGTTCCCCAGAACTGCAAGAACATTGCAACCTAATTTTAGTCGCCGGAAAATTGCGTGCTGACGAATCCGGCGATGCTGAAGAACGCGACGAAATCGAACGCCTTTATCGCGTTATCGAGCAATATAACTTATACGATAAAATCCGCTGGTTGGGCGTGCGCTTGCCAAAAGCCGATTCGGGGGAAATCTATCGCGTTATCGCCGATCGCCAAGGCATCTTCGTACAGCCCGCCCTCTTTGAAGCCTTCGGTTTAACCATTCTCGAATCGATGATTACCGGATTGCCCACTTTTGGAACCCAATTTGGCGGCCCCTTGGAAATCATTGAAGACGGGAAAAACGGATTTTACATCAATCCAACTAACCTAGAAGAAATGGCTCAAAAAATTCTTGACTTTGTGAAAGAATGCGAAACCAATCCAAATCGCTGGGCTGAAATTTCTCAAGGCGGAATCGATCGCGTCTACAGTACCTACACCTGGAAAATCCATACCACCAAATTACTCTCTTTAGCGCGAGTTTACGGCTTCTGGAACTTCACCGCAAAAGAAAACCGGGAAGACTTACTGCGCTACCTCGAATCGCTGTTCCACTTAATCTATAAACCCCGCGCCAAAGCCTTGCTCGACAAACACCTTAATAATGGATAATTGACAATGGATAATGGATAATTAATGAAGTAGGGTGGGCAAAACTTGCGGAAGATTTATAGCGCAACTTGAAACGCGAACATCCGTTTCTCAATGCACAAAAGTCTTTGCTGGTGGGCGCTGCCTGCCCTAAGCTGTGCTGTATTTAAATTGTGATTTGAGTCTGAGGGGGTGACGGGGAGATCGAGGATATCCAATTTAGAACCGTCGCAATTTAATAATTACGAACTACGAATTATCAATTACGAATTATGTTGACCTTTTTTCCTCAACTCATTGTCGGCTTAGGCAATCCCGAACCGAGATACGATAAAACACGGCATAATATTGGTTTTGAAGCTGTTGATGCCTTAGCTAAACGCTGGCAACTATCCTGGCAAGAAAATCGCCGTTTTAAAGGAAAAATTGCGGAAGGACGCGCGCCAAAAGGCGATAAAATTTACCTCCTCAAACCGCTAACTTATATGAATCGTTCCGGCGAATCAATTCGCGCCGTTCTCGATTGGTACAAACTGCAACCCGAATCCTTATTAGTGATTTACGACGATATGGATTTACCCATCGGACGCATTCGGATGCGCTTATCCGGTTCGGCGGGCGGACATAACGGTATGAAATCAATTATTGCCCATGTCGGAGGGCAAGACTTCCCGCGCTTGCGAATTGGGATTGGTAAATCGAGCGCAGACAAAGAAACAATTTCTCACGTTTTAGGACGTTTTTCTCCGCAAGAACAACCCGTAATTACGGAAGTTTTGTACCTGGCTAGCGATGCGGTGGAAATGAGTTTAAGGGAAGGGGTCGAAAAAGCGATGAGTCTTTATAATGCGAAAAGTATTTAGGAGGATACGTGGGAGAATTGTTCGTTTCATTTGGTCAAAAAAATAAGATTTAAGCCGCTCCACAATATGAGTTATTTCCTAACTTTAATCCCCTCAGTATTCGCTTTATTGACTCAAACCGTTGTCGCCTTGGATGCTCCCACTTTTCCCGATCGCAATGGCATTTACCGCTTTACCGCGCGATCGGGAGAAACTCTGGCGTTAGAACGAGAAATCAGTCCCGGAAACCCCAAGCTTTGCTACCCCGAATTGATTTCGGGCGGACAGGTAAAACCTTTTACAAATTCAGTGAAGCAAACGCCTTATCACGAAAGTTTGCTGGTGAAGATTGAAGAATCGGGAACTTATGAATATCAGATTTTTTCGGTTCCGTCAATCGATCTTTCTGCCCCCGAAAGAGAGATAGCACAGCGTTATATTCCGCCCGACGGTCATTGGTGTAAGGTGACGGTAAGGCTGGCTGAAGAATACGAAAAAGTATGGGCTGAGGCAGATCTGGCTTACAAGGAAGGCGACTTAGAGCGATCTCTATTTCTCTATCGCCGCGCGATCGCTCTGGAACCGAATTATCCCGAACCTTATAAACGAGCGGCTAGTATTAGCTTAGCAATTTATCGGAAAAATTCTAACCTTAAGAGTACCGCAAACTTGGACGATATCGGACAGTTTTATTTGTCGATGCCAGAGTCTCTCAAACAGCCAGTTCTGGATTATATCGAGCAGCTAGCGCGCATTTATGAAGCCTCTCCGAATTGGCAGATAGAGGCGATCGATCGCCCGGATTTTCTGCGCGATTGGGCAAGCTATATCCGCACTGGAATTCCCTCCGAGCGGGTTAAGGAAATTCTCGCACCCTAAAAATTCGTCACCCCGTCCCCCAGTCACCCCGTCTCCCCGTCACCGCATCCAAAGAGCTAAATCCTCCAGCGTTATCTCGAGCAAATCGCACAATGCTTTCATCTGTAATGGGTAAAGCTTGGGAAGGTGTCTGTCGGTTTCCCAGTTGATGACGGTGGACTCAACCACGTCGCACGCCCTCGCCACTTGTATTCGCGTTAAACTCAATTTATCTCGTTGCGCCCTCAATTTTTGCCCAAAGGTCATTAATTGCACCCCGTCATTGCGTATAAACCATTAAATCTCCCGGCTGACAATTCAATGCTTCGCAAAGGAGATTCAGCGTGTGTTCGTCTATTCGGGTGAGACGGCGACGGGTTTTTAGTTTGGAAATCGAAGTTGGGTGCATTCCCGTTCTTTTGGCTAATTCTTTATTGCTGATATTGCGTTCTGCCATCACTACAGCCAATCTCCAATCAATCACTGCTAACGCCCGACTCCTCGCCCGTTCCTGCAAGGAAATGCTAGCACTCTGGGACTTTAACTCGAAGCAAAAATTGCCGCTACGACAAAATAAATTGTCGTATCGCTTGATTCTGAGGGAGGAATCTCTTATACTCTGCTCGTACAAACTCAAACGCGATCGCTCCTACGTCAGTCAAACTTGAGAGCGATCGCGCCGAATCTCTATTGCGATTGAAACTGAGGTTGGGGAGTGGAGTCCGCCGTTACCGTCGCCCGTGCAAGGAGAAGTGATGCGGATTTTGACGCGCTACTGCATCGCGGAAGGGTAGGATAAAGAGCGATCGCGATCTTTAGAGTAGACGCGATCGCTTTTAGTATTGACTTAAAACGACTCCATTCTCCCTTCAATGTCCCCCAACCCCTCCTCTCCCCTCTCCCAACACACCGCAGACGTTCTCGTTGTCGGCGGCAGTACGGGAGGCACTGCTGCTGCCATCCAAGCTGCCCGTCGCGGCGCGCAAACCATCCTCGTTAGCGAGTTCCCCTGGTTGGGCGGAATGCTAACCTGTGCGGGCGTTTCTGCCCCCGACGGGAACGAACTCGCAGCCCTGCAAACCGGACTTTGGGGCGCATACCTCCGAGAACTCCAGCAACGACAACCGGGAGGACTCGATCGCAGTTGGGTGAGTTTGTTTACTTACAATCCCCGCATCGGTGCAGAAATTTTTGCCGAATGGGTGGAAAGTCTCCCCAATCTTCAATGGATTCGCGGCGAAAGCCCCCGCGCCGTTCTCAAAGACGGCAAGCGCATCACCGGCGTTCGCTTTGACACCTGCGAAGTTCGCGCCAAGATTACCCTCGACGGAACCGAACTCGGCGATTTGCTGAGTTTAGCGGAAGTGCCGCATCGCTGGGGCTGGGAGTTGCAGGAAGAATTCGACGAACCCAGCGCCCCGCCTGCATTTAACGAATTAACTGCCCGCTATCCCGTACAAGCGCCAACATGGGTAGTTTTCTTGCAAGATTGCGGTAAAAGAGAGCGCGCGCCAGAAATTCCCGCCCCGCCGGGGTACAATCCCAAGTTATTTTCCGAGGCTTGGGAAGGGTACGGGAAAGAGAAATTTTTGAACTACGGGCGCATCAGCGGCGGCTTGTTGATGATGAATTGGCCAAAATTCGGCAACGATTACGGGGAAAAGTTAAACCGTTTAGTGGAGTCGGAAGCAGCGCGGCGAGAATTCCATCAGGAGGCGTTTTGGCATTCCCAAGGGTTTGTGCGCTTCGTGCAGCAGCACTGCGGGCGACAGTACGGTTTGGCGACGGGGGTATTCCCAGAGAGTCCGCGCTTGCTGGTGGCGGCGGAGGAAGCGTTACAGACGGCTTTTGCGCTGCATCCTTACTACCGAGAAAGTCGCCGCTTGCGAGGAAAAGTTACCGTAACCGAGGGCGATATTTTACCGATTCCGGGCGGTTGCGTTGCGCCGCTGCCGCGTAATGGGGCGGGGGAAGTTCGCAGCATTGCAGTAGGAAATTATGCTAACGATCATCATTATCCGGGGGTAAAGTTCCCGTTGCAGCCGAAATCGATGCGTTGGGGCGGACGCTGGACGGGAACTCCGTTTAGCTTGCCCTACGATGCGCTGGTTCCGGCGGAAGTGGAAGGGTTGTTGGTTTGCGAGAAAAATATTTCGGTGTCGCATATTGCGAACGGCGCGACGCGCTTGCAACCGACGGTGATGAATATCGGGCAGGCGGCGGGGATGGCGGCGGCGCTGTGCGTAGAGTTGGGCTGTTCGCCGCAGGGTTTGCCGGTGCGAGAGTTGCAGGCGGCGCTGCTCGAGGATGCGCTTGCTCCGGCGGCGGTGGTTCCGTTACTCAATTTACCACCCAACCATCCGGATTGGTGGAAGTGGCAGCGTTATTATTTGGACGAACCGGAGGCGTATCCGGCGGCGGGTTGCTGTGCGGTGGGGGATGAGTTTTCGAGTGAGGTGGAAGCGGGGGATTTTTATCGGGGGAGTTTTCGACAGTTGGAGGGTTCTGGTTATCGGATTCGGTTGTTGAATTCGAGGCAGGAGAAGAAGATTTGGTCGTTGATTTCGGTGCGTCCGGAGGTGAATGAGAAGTTAGCGAGGTGTCGGAATAATTCTGAAATTTCGGTTTGGGGGCGTTGCAATGAGTCGGGGGGGTGGTTGTTGGTGGAGAAGTTGAGTGAGTAGGGACTGGGGGACTGGGAGAGGGGGAGAGGGGGAGAGGGGGAGACTGGGGAGCGGGATTTTGTTTGTGCTGCGATCGCGAGAAGATAGACTGTAGGGGTGGTATTGAGCTAATCGAGCCGATTGGATTTTTGGGTCGGATTGCCGGGAGAGTGGGGGTGTACAAATTGGCTCCCTATTTTTAGAGGCTAGAATCGAGGTGCTGTAAGCGTTTGAGGCACTTTTTACTTTTTTGAGTCTCCCGCGATCGCTAGGATGCTTATTCTGTAAGGGTTTTGGGCTTTATTGCTCCCCCCGCAATTGACAAGCTGGAGTCTGAAATGGTACTTTGGGTAAAGTCTCCCGGAATCGAACCTCGAAAACTAAATACAGTAAGGGTTTCAGATGCAGCGGTTGCAACTTCAATTAATCCCTATCAGGGATTGAAACGGGAGATGCGGGTACAGGGCCGCATCTTCACTTTGAGGTTGCAACTTCAATTAATCCCTATCAGGGATTGAAACCTCTCCAATGATGCGATCGCATCTGCTGGCAGCGTTGCAACTTCAATTAATCCCTATCAGGGATTGAAACGACAAGGATGAGGAAGTAATTTTTACTGATGCAGTTGCAACTTCAATTAATCCCTATCAGGGATTGAAACATCAACTGAAAAATCATTTACCTCTAAGCCAAGGGTTGCAACTTCAATTAATCCCTATCAGGGATTGAAACTCAATTTCGCGATTGATGGGCTTCGCTTTGCCGATGTTGCAACTTCAATTAATCCCTATCAGGGATTGAAACTTGGCTCTCGAACGCGAACGGGAGCAGATCGGCGCGGTTGCAACTTCAATTAATCCCTATCAGGGATTGAAACTCAGTTGACCACGGCAGAACGCGACGGCGACGATGTTGCAACTTCAATTAATCCCTATCAGGGATTGAAACGCTTTTTTTGGCTTCGGTCTTGTGGTTCGCAGTATGTTGCAACTTCAATTAATCCCTATCAGGGATTGAAACGAAATCGCGATCGCAACACCTGCGGGGAGGCTTAAGTTGCAACTTCAATTAATCCCTATCAGGGATTGAAACATATACCAGAATACCGTTACTGCGATCGCGAGCGAGTTGCAACTTCAATTAATCCCTATCAGGGATTGAAACAGGGGTATAAGTGGCGATATCTCCATCTTTCGTATATTGTTGCAACTTCAATTAATCCCTATCAGGGATTGAAACGCGGGGAAACCCTTTCCCACGCCCTTGGAAGCATCGTTGCAACTTCAATTAATCCCTATCAGGGATTGAAACACCGAAAGAATGTTTCCTCCCCTGATGTGATATAGCGCTACTTGAAACGTGAATTTACGTTGCTAAATGTACCAAAATCTTGGCTGGTGGGCGCTGCCCACCCTACTAGACCGGCAAGCTTAAAACTATCTAGGTTTCTTCATTTTTAATTTTTAATTTTTAATTGGTATTACCCTCCCTGATGTGGCAGTAAGGACAGTCGCTTTAAAACGGTAGCCCATCATCTTCAACTTTTTGCAATTGAACGGGAGGATTAAAGGGAATCGGTTGAACGCTCTCGCGTTGCTTATCGCTATTTTGTAAACTTTCCGTCCATTGTTTAGCCAAAGAAATGAAATCAGACGGCATCATGATTAAGGTTGTCGTATTATTTTCTGCGCCAATTTCAGTGAGCATTTGCAGCCGTCGCAATTCCAAAGCTACTGGATTTTCCATGATCTTTTGCGAAGCTTCGGAGAGTTTTAAAGATGCTTCTTGTTCGGCGGCGGCTTTGATGATACGAGCGCGTTTTTCGCGGACGGCTTCGGCTTCTTTTGCCATTGCGCGTTGCATGGCGATGGGAATTTCTACGTCTTTAATTTCGACGCGCTCGATGTCAATTCCCCAGGGTTCGGTAATTTCATCGACGATGGTTTGAACGGCATGGTTGACTTTATCGCGGTTTTGCAAAACTTCATCGAGAATATTTTGACCGACAACATTTCTTAATGTTGTCATGGCGGCTTGATAGACTGCCATTTGGTAGTTTTCGACGCGGTTGATGGCTTTGCCCGGATCGAGGATGCGATAGTAGAGGACGGCGTTGACTTTAATGGTGACGCTATCGGCGGTAACGGCTTCTTGGGGTGCGACATCGACGGTTTTGGTGCGAATATCGACTTGCTCTTTGCGATCGACAAAGGGGACAATCCAATAGAGTCCCGGCCCTTTTATATTACTGAAGCGTCCGAGACGATAGATTACGCCGCGTTGGTACTCGCGATCGAGTTTTAAACCGTTAAAGAGAACGATCGCGGCTGCTAGAATGACGATAGAAACAGGATTCATAGCTCGTTTTATAAGGAAAAAGTTTTATATCTCTACTCTAACTGTTTTCATTGGCTTCGAGCTTGGGGGCTGAAGCGGGTAGGAATTGAACGGCGCTTCTCGCCTAGTTTGTCTGGAATTTTAAAAATAATCTTAAATTGCGGAAATTAAGGGACAACTGCTGTAGCTCGCTTCAGTTATCCCTATTGAAGACGATCTTGCACAGAATCGACTCCCCTCTATTTTGGGTTAGGATTATGGTGCGTTACGCTTCGCTAACACACCCTACTTTTAGATTCTATGCAGTTTCGTATCGATCGGGGATGACATTCTAATTTTGCCCTGAAGATTGGAAAAAAGTGCTATCGGGGCAAGCTAGAGATAGTCACCTATACTGCAAAAGAACGCACAATTTTATGTCAGAGCCTAAAAAATCGTCTGGTGGATGTGGATGTAGTCGTATTCCGCTATCTCTAATCGTGCTTTTACTGGGCGGCGGCTATTGGCTATTTACCCAAAGAAATAGTTTTAATCTCGGACAGTTATTGCCGAGCGAAGTGAGAAATAATGTTCCTTTTTTGAATGCTCCGGCTACCGAAGTTTCTGCCATTCCTGGGCAAACAAATGCACCAGCGGGCGCTCCTTCTACTGCCGCTCCTGTTTCATTGCCGCGCCTTTCGCCGATTCCTCCTCAGTCTTCTCCTACGCCGGGAGCGGTAGCTTCAGCACAAACACCTTGGCAGAAAAAGGCGATTCGCGGGATTTATTTCAGTCGCTATCAAATTACGAATAATGCCAGCGAGGAGGCGATTCGAGAGAGCGTTCGCTACTATCGTTCTAAGGGATTTAATACGATTATTCACGGCGTTTTTGGCAATGCTTGTCCGATGTACAAAAGCGAGGTGATGCAGCAAACTTTTGGGATGGAAAGCTGTCCGAATGAGTTTGAGGAGGAATGGTTAAATTGGCTGATTGATGAGGCGCACAAGCAAGGAATGCAGGTGCAGGCTTATTTTGAGAAGGGGATTAAGATCGATAAAAATAGTCCGATTTTCGATCGCGCGATCGCGAAAAATTGGCTGGTTGCAGGAGTCGATCGCACGCATCCGGGGGTCGAACATTATGTTCTCGATGTCGGTATTCCGGAAGTTGCGACTTTTTACACCCAAATTTTAGCAGAATTCGTCAAAAAATATCCCAAGGTAGATGGCGTGCAGTGGGACGACTATTTAGGGTACTATGCGGAGTTACCGGGAAAAGTCGATCGCACGGCAAGCTTAACGCAGTTTGTCAAAGGCGCGATCGCGGCGATGAAACAAGCCAATCCTGCGGTAAAATTCAATCTTTGCCATCACAATCCCTACTGGGCGAAACGTTACTTTGCGGCAGATTGGGCAAATTGGGGAGTCGATCGCGCTTTTATTCAAGTTTACACGGAAGCAAATTTCCAAGATGAAATGAAGTATATCAAAACCATCGATGGAATTGCGATTTCGGAGCGGCAATTAAACCGTTTGCCCGATTTAGCGAAGAATCCAGACATTAAAGGAATTTTGATTTTTCCGCTGTCGGGAAATCCGAAAGCGTTGGCGGCACAGGTTGACGATTTGATGCGCCAGCAGCAGTAAAACTGCTCGAAAGTAGGGTGCGTTAGCGAAGCGTAACGCACCATTAAAACTTAATTCAAAATTGAACGGAGTCGATTCTGTGCAATGTCATATTCAATGGATATTGCCACGAATTTTGGATTTATTTAAAGTTAAGATAATGGTGCTTTATTTCAACACCAATTCTTATTAATTTAGCAGGATTCCCTAAGAGGGCATAACAGTGTTATGCCCCTACAGAGTGACGTTTGATTTTGAGGCATCCTCTCGCTCGAAGAGAGAAAGTAGGGTGTGTTAGCAAAGCGTAACGCACCATTAATCTATGGAGATGTTGCAAGTTAAGATAAGGGTGTTTTGTTTCAACACCAATTCTTATTAATTTAGCAGGATTCCCTAAGAGGGCATAACAGTGTTATGCCCCTACAGAGTGACGTTTGATTTTGAGGCAGCCTCTCGCTCGAAGAGAGAAAGTAGGGTGTGGAGCGCGAAGCGTAACGCACCATTAATCTATGGAGATGTTGCAAGTTAAGATAAGGGTGTTTTGTTTCAACACCAATTCTTATTGATTTGGCAGGATTCCTTAAGAGGGCATAACAGTGTTATGCCCCTACGGAGCGGCGTTTGATTTCGAGGCATCCTCGGAGGTGGTGCGTTACGAGGAGCGCTAACGCACCCTACTTTTTGGGGGCGGCATTCTGCAAATTTTGGGATTACATATTAAAGGAAAAAAATCATTATTTAGAGAGAAGCTAAGAAATGAGTTTTGGGTGGAAAGGTCAAACCCCTAGAAACGAGTTTAAGTTAGATGGGTTAGAGTATAGAAACGCATATCTTTCGCGGCACTGAACTGCAACAATGGTTTTTGATTCTGTTATTCGTACTTTGGCGCGATCGCCGCTCACCCAGGAACTCCGCTCTAAGCTCCAAGCGCAAAAATCCCTGCATCTGAGCGGTATCGCTCGCCTTCCCAAAGGACTTATCGCTTCTACCTTCGCACAAACCGAGCAACAGAATCTTTTTGTCGTTTGCGCTACCCTCGAAGAAGCCGGACGTTGGGCGATGCAATTGGAGGCGATGGGGTGGAAACAGGTGTTGTTCTATCCGACTTCGGAAGCGTCGCCCTACGAACCTTTCGATCCCGAATCGGAGACGATTTGGGGGCAGATGCAGGTTTTGGCGCAGTTGTCTAGCGATCGCGCGGCGGGGGAAATCGCGATTGTCGCCACAGAACGCGCGCTGCAACACCACCTCCCGCCGCCGGAGGTTTTTCAAAGTTATTGTCTCCAACTCGAAGTCGGAATGAGTTTGGATTCAAAAACACTGGATCTGCAACTCGCCCAACTCGGTTACGATCGCGTTTCGTTGGTGGAAACGGAGGGACAATGGGCAAGACGGGGCGATCTCGTCGATATTTTTCCGGTTTCCTCGGAATTGCCGTTGCGTTTGGAATGGTTCGGCGACGAACTCGAAAAAATTCGCGAGTTCGATCCGAGTACCCAACGTTCTCTCGATCGTATCGAGCGAATTCTCCTGTCGCCGACTAATTTTTCAACGATTATCGCCGCCGCCCTCAAAACGGCGAATATAACCCTAGAAACTGCCGATGATGAGATTGCTAATACTTCAGAAGGATTGCGGCGCTATCTGGGAATTGCCTTTGAACAACCGGCATCCTTACTCGACTATTTAGCGAACAATACGTTAATCGCGATCGACGAACCGGAGCAATGCGAAGCGCATAGCGATCGCTGGGTAGAACGTGCGGAAGAACAGTGGGAATTTTACACTCAAATCGCTGCGAACAATTCAACAAGCGCCCCAACTTTACCCAAAATTCACCGTTCTTTCAATGATGCTTTAACAAGCGCAGAATCTTTCTTAAAACTGCAACTGTCTGAACTTGCTGACGAAAGTACCGGCAGTTTAAACCTGTCCTCTCGCGCCATTCCCACCACGCCCCATCAATTCGCCAAACTTGCCGAAATCTTGCGCGGAAAACGCGAAATTTATAGCGCGCTCAAACTCGATAAATTCAATACCTGGTTAATCTCCGCCCAACCCTCTCGCTCCGTCGCACTGCTGCAAGAACACGACTGTCCCGCTCAATTTGTCGCCAATCCCCGCGCTTTTCCCGCGATCGATAAATTGCAAACCCAGCATATTCCCGTCGCCCTTAAATATTCGGGATTAGCAGAACTAGAAGGTTTTATTTTACCCACCTTTCGCCTCGTTGTGGTTAGCGATCGCGAATTTTTTGGGCAGCACGTTCTCGCTACTGCCGGATACATTCGCAAGCGTCGCCGCGCCGTTTCCAAACAAGTCGATCTCGAAAAACTTCACCCCGGCGATTATGTCGTGCATAAAAGTCACGGAATTGGCAAATTTCTGAAGCTCGAACGCTTGGAACAGCGCGAATATATTGTCATTCAATATGCAGACGGCGTGCTGCGCGTCCCTGCCGATAGTTTCGATACGCTCTCCCGCTTCCGCCAAACCGGGAAAACGCCGCCCGAACTCCATAAAATGTCCGGGAAAGCGTGGGAAAATACTAAAAATAAGGTTCGTAAAGCCGTCAAAAAAGTCGCGATCGATCTTCTCGATTTATATGCGAAACGCGCCCAACAAATTGGCTTTGCTTATCCCGCCGATGTCCCCTGGCAAGAAGAACTCGAAGATTCTTTTCCTTACCAACCCACGCCCGATCAATTAAAAGCCGTTCAAGATGTCAAGCGCGACTTAGAAAACGAACGCCCGATGGATCGATTGGTGTGCGGCGATGTCGGTTTCGGTAAAACCGAAGTTGCCGTTCGCGCTATCTTTAAAGCGATTACAACCGCTCATAAACAAGTCGCCGTTCTCGCGCCCACCACTATCTTAACCCAGCAACACTATCACACCCTAAAAGAACGGTTTGCGCCCTATCCCATCAACGTCGGATTGCTCAATCGTTTTCGCACGCCCAGCGAGCGTAAAGATATTTTAAATCGCCTTGCAACGGGCGAACTTGATGTAGTAGTGGGGACGCAACAACTGCTTGGAAAAGGCGTTCAATTTAAAGATTTAGGGTTATTAGTGGTCGATGAAGAACAGCGATTTGGGGTCAATCAGAAGGAAAAAATCAAGGCGATAAAAACTCACCTCGATGTCCTGACTTTAAGCGCAACGCCAATTCCGCGCACGCTATATATGTCCTTATCCGGCATTCGGGAGATGAGTTTAATTACTACGCCGCCCCCGTCTCGCCGCCCGATTAAAACTCATCTTTCCTCTTATAATCCCGAAGCGATTCGGACGGCAATTCGCAACGAACTCGATCGCGGCGGACAAATCTTTTACGTCGTGCCGCGCGTGGAGGGAATTGAGGAAGTCGCGGCGCAATTGCGGGAGATGGTTCCGGGGTTGAGAATCGCGATCGCGCACGGACAACTGGATCCGGCGGATTTAGAAGCAACGATGCTCGCCTTTAATAACAACGAAGCCGATTTATTGGTGTGTACGACCATTATTGAATCGGGCTTAGATATCCCTCGCGTGAATACGATTATCGTTGAAGATTCCCAAAAATTCGGGCTGTCGCAACTCTATCAATTGCGAGGAAGAGTCGGACGGGCGGGAATTCAAGCTCATGCTTGGTTATTTTATCCCAAACAAAGTAAACTCACCGAAACGGCAAGACAGCGATTGCGCGCCCTGCAAGAATTTACTCAGTTAGGATCGGGGTATCAGTTGGCAATGCGGGATATGGAAATTCGCGGCGTTGGCAATCTTTTAGGCGCGGAACAATCGGGACAAATGGACGCGATCGGCTTCGATTTGTATATGGAAATGTTGCAAGAAGCAATTAAAGAAGTTCAAGGTCAAGAAATCCCGAAAGTCGAAGATACGCAAATAGATTTGAAGTTGACCGCCTTTATTCCGGCGGATTATATGACCGATTTAGAGCAAAAAATGGATGCTTATCGCATCGTGGCGCGCACGAGTTCTAAAAAAGAATTGCAGCAAATCGAGGAAGATTGGCGCGATCGCTACGGCGAAATCCCTGCCCCCGCGAGGCAACTGCTGCAAGTCGTCGAACTCAAACAAGTCGCGAAGTCCCTCGCTTTTTCTCGCATTAAACCCGAAGGCGCACAGCACGTTGTCCTAGAAACGCCAATGGAGGAACCCGCTTGGAGATTAATTCAAGAAAAGCTGCCCAAGCATTTACATTCCCGCTTCGTTTATAGCCCCAAAAAAGTGACGGTGCGCGGATTGGGAACCCTAAAGCCAGAAAAGCAATTAGAAAGCTTAATCGACTGGTTGGGAGCCGTAGAAAAGGCGCTTCCGGTGTTGAATTAATACTAATTCTCAGTTACGATGCACCAAATTTTTCGTCGTAGGGGCAGCCACATTGTTATGCCCTCTTCTGGAATCGTGCAAAATCAATGAGAATTGGTATAACCCCTGTTCGAGGGCATTTCTTGCCTTAGCGGGTTGCAGGGTGCGCTGGGCTGCGTTTCGCGATCGCAGCACAACCCATCGATTAAATGCTAAGGTCAAGATCGAGACTCTATCGATACATTCTTGCCAGTTCGTTAATGCTATATCTGAAAAATCTGGTTTACCATCCTCCAGCTACCCCAACGCCCATTCTCAAAAGTCTAAACTTAGAACTCCCGCCCCAACAGTTGGGATTAGTCGTCGGCCCGAGCGGTTCGGGTAAATCAACCCTCCTCGAAATTTTATCGGGATTAGCAGAACCAACGGGCGGCAGTATCTATTGGGGCAGTAGCGAATTAACGTTCCTCGAGTTGCAAATGCTCGGCGGTTTAGTCTTTCAGTTTCCCGAACGTCATTTTTGCGGCGGAACCCTGCTCGAAGAACTGCGCCTCGGACATCCGGAAATCGGCTCCGAGCAACTCAAAACCGCCCTTAAAGAAGTCGGCTTAGATCATCTGCCCTTTAGCACCGCTCCCACCACCTTAAGCGGCGGACAGCAACGCCGTCTCGCTTTAGCCGTGCAACTCGTGCGCCAGCCCAACCTGTTGATGTTAGACGAACCCACCGCCGGACTCGATTGGTCGATGCGCCGTCAGTTGGTGAAGTTGCTGGCTAAACTGAAGGAACACTGGACGTTGTTAGTCGTCACCCACGAAGCAGGGGAGTTAGTGGAAATTGCCGATCGCTGTTGGCAGTTAACCCACGGCGTTCTGACAGCCGTAGAACCGCGCGATCTCGCAGCCAGAACAGGCGTTCCCCTTTCCGCGCGCGCCCTGGGATAATACTAAAAATAACCGCCCTCCGTTGCAGGAGGAAATCAAATCAAGCCCGATGAGTGAGGAGAGAGCGAATATATTGAGTCAAACATCCAGCGAACCCCAACAGTCAGAGGAGCATCCGTTACTGCCCAAAATGTCGGAACTCTGGCTCAAAACGTTAAAATGGCAGCCCGACGAGCAGCAACAAGATCGGTTTCAACACTTATATGCTGAAGTTTTAGAAGGAAATTGCCGTTTAAATTTGACGCGCATTACCGAACCGACGGAATTTTGGGAGAAGCATATTTGGGACTCAATCGCGGGAGTCGTTCACTTGGAACGCTGCGAAACCGGAACAGAAGCGCGCGCGATCGATATTGGGACTGGGGGCGGGTTTCCGGGTTTGCCGCTCGCGATCGCGTTTCCCTCGCTGCACCTCACCCTACTCGATTCTACCCGCAAAAAAACCCTCTTCCTCGATGGCGCGATCGCCGATATCGGTTTGACGAACGCCGTTACCCTCACCGGACGCGCCGAAACCCTCGGACGGGAGTCGCCCCACGCGGGGAGTTACGACTTAGCCACGATTCGCGCGGTCGGAACGGCGGGGTTGTGCGCTCAGTATGCCTTACCTTTCCTCCGTTCTGGGGGGATGGCGGTTTTGTATCGCGGACAGTGGACGCAAAACGATCTGGCCGAACTCGAAGCGATTTTGCCTGCGTATGGGGGTACGATTGCCGCGATCGAACGCTTTTTTTCTCCCCTTTCTAATAGCGTGCGTCATTGTATTTACTTGAATGTTGCCAAAACCGACCCATCCAAGCCAAAAGTTTAAACCCAAACTTTAAGAATCTTTATTGAAATTCAGATATTGATTGGCATCTCCCTGCCAAGTTTTCACTTCCGGAGCCTTGCCTGCATCGTTCTGGCGGCAGGTTTTCCAATACTTCAATGCTTCTCTATCTTCTCCCTCTGCCTGCAATACCTTAGCCATCAAACAATAAGGAGCAGCCGAGTCGCTCTTCTCTAAAGAGAGGGCTTCCTGTAAAGCCGCTTTTGCTTCTGCATACCGCCCTTGCTGTAAGTAAGCCCAACCAATATTTTGATAAGTTGTCGCGACAACTTTCTCTGTATCGCCTGCCGATTCCTCCTCCAATCCCTTAGCGGCTACTAACACTTCTTTCAAGAGCTTAATCGCAACTTCTGCTTCCCCATACTGCCAAATCTTCAGATGGGCATAACTATTTTTTGACTGAATACCGTACACATTGGGAAACTTCATTGAGATTTCATAAGCATTGAGGGCAACCTCAAACTCTTGACGTTCTTCATAAAGCTGACCTAATTTGTAATACGTTATCGATAATTGTTCGGGAGTTTTATCCAACATCAAAGATTTTTGATAGTTTTTTTTTGCACATTCAAAATCTTTCTGGATCGTGCAAATTAATGCTAAATTGTTATAAAATGTAGATTGATTGGGGTCGATTTGAACCGCCCGTTCAAAATTATGACGTGCTACGGCTAATTGATTATCCGTGTCCTGCGCGAGGGCTGTTTGACCTCGATCCGCATAGGCTTTTGCTTGCATCGGTGCAAATACCGTTCGATAAATTATTAAACTCGCGATCGCTAACCCTGTGGTTAAGAAAACTGAGGCAGTGGCGATCGGCTTGAAGCGCGATGAATTAGCGAACCGCTCAATCCCTCTCCACCACAAATTATCGAGATATTTTAAAGCCGTTTCGCTATCTTTGGGACGATCTTTTGGCGAAGGAGCCATTAAGTCATCGATTAGCTCTGCAAATAACTTCGGAACTCTTGAAGCTCGCTTTCTCCAGATGAGCTTTCCAGTTTTAGGGTCTATAGGAAACTCATTTGGCGGCGTACCTGAGAGTAGATAAACTAAAGTTCGACCTAATGCAAAAAAATCCGATTGAAGCGTCGCTTTACTATAAATTTGTTCGGGTGCAGTATACCCTCGAGACACAATACTGGTGACGCTAGATGGCTGACTCTTAGGAGCGCCCCGGAAAGAAAAGCCATTATTAGCAGTAATTTTTTTTACCGAACCAAAGTCAACAATCGCGAGCCGACCGTCCGGCTGAATCATTAGGTTAGAAGGTTTAAGATCGCGATGCAAAAAACCGCATTTGTGAATGTAATCTAGCAGGTTTAACAAATCGACTGTCCAACGTCGCGCCGTTTGATAGGGAATTTTTCCTCGCCTTTCGAGGTACTGCTCTAAATTTTCACCCTCAATCTTTGACATTATTAAACAATAAATAACCTTTCCTGTTTTAAACGTTATTTTAAATTCTCCGTTAAGCTCGATCGCGGGAATATCGGGATGGTCTAAACTTTCTAAGGCTAGGGCTTCTCTCTGAAAAAGCTCTATCAGCTTTGGGCTGCTTTTCTTCAAAATTTTCATCACTTTTCGCTTCCCTTTCACCTCAACCTCAAAAATTTCGGTCGAGCGTTCCGAGTCGAGAGCGCGGAGGGGATGAAGCAAGCGATATTTTTTGCGAATCAGTAGGGGAGTTTCGCAAGCTTGACAAAACTCTAAATGGGCGGGGTTCTGGCGGCGATTGCAGTCGGGGTTAATACAGTAGACTGCATGAATACTGTCATTCAAGATGATTTTGGCTCGATAAGTTTTTTGAAAATTGGGTTGAGTGCGAACGCGGTTTCCGGTTGTTCGCTAACCTCTAAAAAACCGTCTCTGCTTTTTAAGTATTGAATCGACTCCGTAAGTTGAGAGATTGAATATTTTTTCGAGAAATCTCGCAGAATCTTTTGGTAAGAGGTGAGCTTATTTTGCTGTTTCAAATATTGCAGAATACTTTGCTCGCATTGAGGCAGCCGCTCGTACTGTTGTTCGAGGAGTTCGCGATCGAGATGGTCGAGAACAATGCTATGGCGCGTTGCCTCGAGGAAAAGTTCAACATCGTTATTAAAGAGTTCTTTAATTAAGAGGGCGATGCGCTTCAGCTTTAAAGGTGTTTGATTATAAGTTTGGATCAACTCGTCCCAAGCTTGAGATTTTTTGAGTTGTTCGCCGCTTAAAAGTTGTCGCGCTTCTTCGTCGGTGATTTTTTCTAATTCTAAATCGCGGACGGCGGGGACTCTTCGTTTTAAAAGTTGAAAGCTTTTAGGAACTTCCTGAGAGGTGAAGATCGAACAGCTTTGATGTTGTTCCGAACCGATTTCGTTAAAAAAGTATTTATAGAGAGCGTAGGGTTCTTGGTAATTGCGATCGGGATCGCTCGGTTTGAGTAACGTTTCAATCCCATCGAGAACGAGCAAGCAGCGATATTGTCCGAAATAGTGAATGACGCGCTCGATTTTTTCTTCTTCGTTTTCGTTGGCGGGAATAGTCTCAGTTTCAGAGAAATGGCTGAGAATCGTGTTGAGAAGCTCTCCGAGTTCGGGAGCATTGGCGATCGCGCACCAAATGATAAACTCAAATTGGTCTTGAACGCGATCGATAAAGTAGCGGATGAGAGCGGTTTTTCCCATCGCAGCCATCCCGAACACCGCTACGAGGCGGCAGCGATCGTGTAGGATCGATTCTTTCAGGACTTCAAGTTCTCGCGATCGCCCGTAAAACGCTTCTGGAACCGCCGGTGCTTCTCGCAACGTCTGAAATTCTCGGTTTCCGTGCTTGTAGCGTTGATACTCGGCGATGAGAATCTGTTTTAACTCGCCCAGTTTTCCCGGACCGCGACCTTCAATCTCAAACTTACGGTAGACTTCGCCGAGTCGTTTGCGAATGGCAATATCGGTAATCCCGATTTCGCTGGCAATCTGGGCGTTGGGTTTGCCGCTCAACGCCATTGAGAGCGCCTCAAACTCATTGTCGCTTACGCCGCGTTTTTTGACTATTTGATACAAATCTTCTGAAGGAATTTCGGTAAACAAGCGTCCTCGCTTTCTTTTTCAAACAAGCTAGGATTTTATTATAGGTCGTGAGAAGCAACGATTGCGTCGCCTGACCGAATTAATTATTCAAAAGGAAAAATTAAAATCCGGAACAAATTGGGAACAAAGGGACATAAGACAAGTTTTACCCCATTTTATGGGCTTTTAGTTCTATTTTCAATCTTTTACCTAGGAATCGAGCGGAAACGCGCCACTACAGAGGCAGTTGTAATAAATCTTTACTTTGCGTATCGTAAAACAGCGGCAATTTTGCACAGAAAAGAATATACGTTCGAGAAGGGGGCTGTAGAACAGGCTTTCAGGCTCGATCCTGCTAGAGTGACTCCGATTGTTCGCTCAAACCCTCCTGAAAGCAAAATCGTCAATCTCTAAGCACCCAATTGATTGCTTGTATACTTAGTGAGTAAAAAAAGAGGGATAAAGAAGCAAAGATGACAGCGAATCGAGCGGGGTGCGATCGCACAGGTCTTCACTCATCGCAGCCGAAGAAATCCTGCCACTCTTGCAGAGATACCAGATGTTACCCAAATGATTGGGCGTGCTGCTGGCGATCCTCATCGCGTACCTCAAAAAAATTATCCTCGCCCCACTCGATGCAACGATGCAACCGAGTAGCAAGTTTGTCAAAACCCGAACGCTACCTTCGCTAGAGGAACGACATTTTTACTTCCCCGTCGTCTCAGCATCCTTAAAAATAGCGATCGCATTCTGTGTGTCGATCGCGATTCAGTCTTCCAACGGGGAACCCCGATCGATTAATGACCTTGAAAAGTCAATCTTACGGCCTCTATCGCTGACCAGAAAACAATAGTAAAAAACATCTCTATCCCGTAAGAGATAATTCCGCGCGTTAATTTAACAAAAATTTACAGAATGTTTCGTAAAATCAAAAACGTTTAACAGAGACAACAATAAATAAATGATGCTAAACCGCTTGGAAAGACGATAAAAATTGAGCTTAACGAGAAAAGACCATGTAATAAGCAAAATGCTAGCTGGCTAGCCCCATTGAGACGTATTTTTACGAATCTCTTGACTTTTAAAAAAAATGAGCTAGCCTGTAGTAATACGCAAGTCAAGCGTTATAAAAAGTTCGTTCATCAGAGGGTTGCTCTAGCCTTCAACCCTAAATCTGCTGGGTTGAAAACTAGCTTAAAGCTTCCCCGCATCTACGTCAGGAATTGAAACTCGCTTGTAACGAATCGGGAGTATTCTACGACTAACCGAGCCGGAAATAGGAGTTTTAGAACGTCCCAATTTGACACAGAACAAAGCGATATCGAGAAAAATACGAGCGCTTCAAGAGGCTAAAAGTGCGATGTGCTGCGGTGCTTCACCTCGAAATCTTCTTCTCCCGGAAAGGATAAGCTATCGGAAATTCCGTTCGACGAATTCAGTATCTTGCCCGCCCTCAGAGAGCGAGAAGGAAATTTTATCGGGGTATTTATCCGGATTTTAGGGTAAATCTCTTGAAGTGTTATGTAGTCAAACAAACTTGGTACAGGGCGGCACAGTTTAACCCACTGCAACCCTGATGCCAAAAAGCATTTTTACCTAGCGCATTTTAAAACCAGGAGCCAACAATGGAACCCATCTCGTTAATTGCAATTGGAATTCTTTCTACCCTATTTTTCACCCGCGAAGAGAAGAAACCTCCGCCCCCGCCCAAGGATGAAGTCTACGAAGTGACGGGAGCTTCCTTAACCCTGAAGAAGAAGAAGTAAAGGCAGACTTTTAAGTCAGGAGTGCGATAAATGCACTTCGTAACGGGCTAACTCAACAGTACGGTTAATCAGCTTAACAACTTACCACCGTACAATCACTTACTCCACTTGTTTCAAAACTAAGAGCCAACAATGGAACCTATCTCGTTAATTGCAATTGGAATCCTGTCCACTCTATTTTTCACTCGCGAAGAAAAGAAACCCCCGCCACCCCCGCCCAAGGATGAAGTCTACGAAGTAACCGGAGCTTCCTTAACCCTGAAGAAGAAGTAAAGACTGAGTTAAAATTCGGGGTTCAAAACGCGCGATCGCATTATCGGCTAAAAATCGAGAGATTAGCCGGTAATGCGATCGTTTTTATTCTTATTTCTATGGGTGTTGTGTGAGGCGCGAGTCAGTTTTTCAGATAAACAAACAGATTTCGCTCTGCGCTGTAACTTACCGCAGAAATTTTTGTAACCTCCTGCCGCAGATTGGTTTTATCGGACAGAGCAGAGCTATGTCTTTACACTTAGATTCGGGATGTCGTATATAATACTCTGCTTCTTCAACACGATGTAACTAAAAGCAAAGCGAACGATTTTAACAAAACTTTACATTACGTTGCGTAAAACCTAGGTCATTTTGCAGAGAAGTATATAGAACCGTTTGTCCCAAATTAATGGAAACTAACGATGTTTAACTTTGCCTTATTGACTCAAAACCCCTATTCGTCGGGGAAAGCGCGCGCATTGCCCGCTCTCAGTCCCACCCTTTGTAACGTAATTTTACCGATCGCTTGACTTCTCACGCAGAACGAATAATATAAAACTTGTGCTAAATAAAGTGAGAAAGACAAAACTAAGCACTTTTGCTTAAAGGGGAGATTGCGCGTGCGATCGCGGACTTCGCTCTCTCACAATGCACCCTAACGGGACAGTCATACCGACTGCGAACCCAGAATTTTCAACATTGACATAACTTTCAGGAGGACATCATGGATCCGATTTCTTTGCTTGCAATTGGAGTTCTTTCGACGCTGTTTTTCACCCATAAGGAAAAGAAACCCGATCCGCCGAAAAAACCGGATGAAGTTTTTGAGGTGACGGGCGCTTCTTTGACATTGAAGAAGAAGAACTGAGTTTATACAAGTCCCCAATTTTTAGTAGGGACATCATTGGTGTCAACTTAAGCTTAAACCTGTTCGCATAGCCCGCCTTGGGTTCAAACCCAAGGCTAATAACTCAAGTCCTATAAATAGGACTGGGAAATTCAAATGTATCCAACCCGTTTCAACGGGTTTCAGCTAATCGCTGTGGAACTTGAGTTCCACCGCTGGCTAAGTGTTTCACCTTAAGTTGACGCTAATGAGCACTGCTATGCCCTTGCCCTGGGGAACTCAGAAAGTCAGTCCAACATTCCGCGATCGAAGGTTGGAAAAAATACTTGATGGCAACCAGAAGTTTTTTGAGTTGTGAGGATTGCGGGTAATTGCCCACTCTAGCGGCTGGGTTTTCAGAGTATTGCCAAGCCAGCATTTGAATAAAAGATTTTTAGTTAAGGAGCATAATCAAAATGGCAAGTCCTAATAATGTACCGAATACGAGCGCCTTAGAACAAGGTGACTGGTGGCAAAATAAAACTATCACTTACAGTTTTGTTGTCGATCCAGAAGCTGCTAGTCTATATTCAGATAACTCGGTATCACCTATTACTGATGCAGGGATAATTACTAATGTCAAAAATATTCTTGACAATGTTTTTGCAAAAACATTAGGTTTAAACTTCCAATTTGTAACAGAGCGTATTGAAGATAGTTACTATCCTTGGGATATCTTAAAACTATTTCCCTACCGCGAGTTGAAAGATGCTGGGCAACTTCGCTTTATGATGAATAATAGTAATACGGCTAGTGCCTACCTTCCAAATTCTAATCAAAATGATATCAAAGATGTCGGAGGAGATATCTATTTTGGTACTCAAAGCAATCAAGTGTTTTCTTCTCCTCCCGGAACTTGGGCTTATACAGCTATACTTCATGAGATCGGTCATGCTTTAGGTCTTAAACATCCTCATGAAGGTGGAACTATTTTGCCCGAACGAGAGGACAATAATTCGACTACAGTAATGACTTATAACTTTAGTGGAGCATGGCCTGTTTCTTTAATGCCTTACGATATTTATGCGTTGCAAAAACATTACGGAGAGGGCAAAACAAACAATTTAAATACCACTTATGTATTCAATCAATATGTTGATGAATATACAGTTGATGGCAACTATTATTACGACAGTTTTGGCAAAGTTGTGGAACCTCTAAAAAGCACAATATGGGATAGTGGAGGTGAGGATACTTTAGACTTTTCCAATCTTGGTTATTTGCACAGTGGCAAGACAGATTTCAGATTTGAAATGAAACAAGGTGGTATTTTAACTGAAATGTCTGCTTATAATCCTCTGAGCTATGAAAAAGTTTACTTATCCGGAAATGACGAGCAAATATCTTTGTTGGACTGGCTTTTTCCGATTCCTGTCAGTGGAATGACTCAGCAAGGAATCACGCATAATTTCGGAACATTTCTTGCTTACAGTTCACCCAATGGAATAGATGCAACAATTGAAAATTTAATTGGTTCGCAAGGAAATGACTGGGTTACTGGGAATGAGAGTGATAATCAGATATGGGCAAATACCGGGGAGGATTTGGTAGAAGGCGATTTAGGCAATGACTATATTTATGGTGAGGGTGGCGATGATATTTTGTATGGCGGAAAAATTTTTGACATTGAGGATGATAGCGATTTAGCTCGACAAAGTATTGAAAATTCAAACGCTATCCATAATGAAAACTATGCACCTTCCGACTACCAGAGTGGGGTTAAAGTCGAGCCTCCAAAACTAAAGCTTTATACTAGCAACCAATTTGATGGTAATGATTACTTAGATGGAGGGGATGGCAACGATAAACTCTATGGACAAACGGGTAAGGATACTCTAGCGGGGGGCGCGGGTGATGACAAACTGTATGGTGGCGATGACCGAGATACCCTCTATGGTCAATCGGGTAACGATATCTTATGGGGCGAAGCGGGCGACGACGAATTGCACGGTGGTACAGACGATGATTATCTAGATGGCGGTCTTGATGATGACTCTCTCTACGGTGGCGATAACCAAGATGTCATCTACGGTCAATCTGGCAGCGATACTTTGCGAGGCGAACAAGGCAGCGACGAACTTTTTGGCGGTACGGGTACAGATATCTTAGAAGGCGGTCAAGGTAGCGATCGCCTCGACGGAGGAGACGATCGCGACTATCTCTATGGCGGTACGGAAGACGACTATCTTGACGGTGCTGCGGGAGATGACTACCTCGAAGGGAACGAAGGAAACGACGAGATGTACGGTAACGCTGGCGACGACCAGATGTACGGTAATACCGGCGATGACTACATGGAAGGTGGAGACGGTCTCGACACCATGACGGGCGGCGACGGACACGACGAGATGTACGGTAACGCTGGCGACGATACAATGTACGGCAATACTGGCGAGGATACCCTGTACGGCGGCGATGGTATCGATACCATCAGCGGTGGCGATGGTGCCGACACCCTCTACGGGAATGCTGGCAGCGATACCATGTATGGCAACGCTGGCGATGACTACATGGAAGGCGGCGACGGTATTGACTACATGGAAGGGAATGACGGCGATGATGTCATCCTCGGTCAATTCGGTAACGATACCCTGCACGGGAACAATGGCTACGATTGGCTTGAAGGCGGTAGCGGTGAAGACCTGATGATGGGGGATGCAGGAGATGATACCCTCTACGGCGACGCGGGCGACGATACGATGTACGGCGGTTCTGGCGACGACGAACTTTATGCCGGTACTGGCGACGACCTCCTAATTGGTAACATTGGCGACGACCTCCTCAGTGGCGGTAGCGGCGAAGATACCATCGACTATCAAGCATCCCCCAACGGTGTGACCGTTAATATCGATGAATCGCACGATTACGACAACTACGGCGATCCTAACGCCGTCAGTCCCGTCAATCCTCCCCATTACCATCTCGACCTCGAATCGCAGTTTGAAATTGCAGCGGGCAAAGCCTACGATGGTCACGAGACGACCGATACGCTCGAAGATATCGAAAATATCATCGGTACGCCGTTTAAGGATATCCTCATCGGTAACGAAAAAGATAACCAGATTTGGGCATTAGAAGGGGACGATCTCGTTATCGGCAATGGTGGCAGCGATCGCATCAATGGCGGAGAAGGGAATGATACCATCAGCTATCGCCGCGATCCCAATGGCGTTAATGTTAACTTAGAGCGCAACCGAGCTAACGACGGCTTTGGCGGCTTCGATCGCCTCTACGGATTTGAAAATATCGTCGGCTCCCAGCATAACGATACCCTAACCGGCGACACGCAAGATAACATTATTACCGCAGGCTACGGCGACGATCGCGTCAACGGTGGCGATGGCAATGACCGCCTCTACGGAGAATTCGGCGACGATACCGTCTATGGCGGTGCTGGAAACGACCAAATCTACGGCAACCAAGGCGAAGATACCCTTTATGGGAACGATGGCGACGATCGCATCTATGGCGGTGATGGGGACGACCTCATCTATGCAGGCGCGGGGCGCGACCTCGTGTTAGGGGATGAAGGCAACGATCGCATCTATGGCGAAGAGGGAGAAGACGAACTGCACGGACGCGCGGGCAACGACTTCATCAGCGGCGGTGCGGATGCCGACCTGATCTACGGCGAAGAAGATAACGACCAACTCTACGGCGATGGCGGCACCGATACTATCTATGGTGGCACTGGCGATGACCTCCTCGATGGCGGCGACGATGCGGACGTTCTCTATGGTAACGAAGGCAGCGATACCCTCTACGGGCGCGATGGAGAAGACAACCTCGAAGGCGGTGACGGCGACGATCTCCTGGAAGGGGAAGCGGGCGATGATACCCTCGAAGGCGGCGATGGGCGCGATCGCCTGTTCGGGGGCAGCGGGATCGACCTCCTCCAAGGACAAGCCGGAGACGACTATCTCGATGGCGGTGCGGACGAGGATAAACTCTACGGCGGTGCCGATAACGATACCCTGTTGGGACAATCCGGCGATGACTTGCTTGAAGGCGAAAGCGGCGATGATACTTTGTATGGCGGCAGTGGTGCAGACGTACTGAATGGTAGCGAAGGACGCGATCGCCTCGAAGGAAACGACGGCGACGATATCCTCGACGGCGGTGCAGACGATGACCTCCTATTCGGACAAGCAGGCGAAGATACCCTTTCCGGCGGTACGGGGGACGACCAATTATACGGCGGTACGGGACGCGATAAACTCTACGGCAACGCAGGGCGCGACGTTCTCTATGGCGAACAAGGCGACGACCTCCTCGAAGGCGGTGCGGATGACGACCATCTCCTCGGCGGCGATGGCGACGACCAACTCGACGGTGAAAGCGGCAACGACCTCCTCGAAGGCGGTGCGGGGCGCGACTCCCTCTTCGGTGGCGACGATAACGACCTCCTCTACGGTCAAACCGGAAGCGATACCCTTGATGGCGGTGCGGGAGACGACCGACTGTACGGCGGCGAAGGCGACGACGACCTCTACGGTAGCGATGGCAACGACTATCTTGAAGGGAACGAAGGGCGCGACACCCTGGATGGCGGTGCGGGAGACGACCATCTGTTAGGCGGCGAAAGTAGCGATACCCTGTACGGTCAAGCGGGGAACGACCTTCTCGAAGGAAACGACGGTAACGACGACCTTTACGGCGGCGATGGCGATGACCTCCTCCTCGGTCAAGCGGGGAACGACTTCCTCAATGGCGGTTCTGGTAAAGACCGCTTAGAAGGCGGCGACGGTAGCGATACCCTCGAAGGCGAAGCAGGCGAAGACCTCCTCTATGGCGGTGCGGGTAAGGACGAACTGTACGGCGGCGACGATAGCGATGAACTTTACGGCGGCGACGACAGCGACCAATTGTACGGCAATGCCGGTAACGACCTCCTCCTAGGTGAAGGCGCTAACGACTACCTTTACGGCGGTTCGGGCGACGATCGCCTGTACGGTAACGAAGGACACGACCAACTTTGGGGCGGTGAAGGCAACGACCTGCTGGAAGGGAACGAAGGCAATGACGACCTTTGGGGCGAAGACGGCAGCGATCGCATTTTCGGACAAACGGGGCGCGACTTCCTCGATGGCGGTGCGGGGAACGACTTCCTCGACGGCGGCGAAGATGGTGACGAACTCTACGGACAGGCGGGCGATGACGAACTCTTCGGCGGTACGGGCCGCGATTTCCTCTACGGCGGCGCGGATAATGACACCCTGGATGGCGGTGACGACATCGACTATCTCGAAGGCGGTACGGGCAACGACAACCTAGAAGGCGGCGAAGGCAACGACCTGCTTTACGGGAATGAAGACGACGATTCCTTGTACGGAAATGCCGGTAACGACCAACTTTACGGCGGTTTGGGAGACGACCTCCTCAACGGTGGCGAAGGCAACGACCAATTGTACGGGAATGAAGGACGCGATCGCATCTTTGGCGAAGCGGGCAACGACTACCTCGAAGGTGGCGACGGCGACGACCTCCTCGAAGGCGGGTTGGACAACGACCAACTGTACGGTCAAGCCGGAGATGATACCTTAACTGGTGGCGCGGGTAACGATTACCTCGAAGGCGGGGAAGGCAACGACCAACTCGCGGGTGATGAAGGTCGCGACCATATGTACGGCGGTGCGGGAGACGACACCTTAAACGGCGGCATTGGCGACGATTGGTTGTTTGGCGAGGCGGGAAGCGATCGCATTTTCGGCGAAGATGGCGACGACCTCCTCGAAGGGGGAACGGGCGATGATACCCTTGATGCAGGTGAAGGTGACGATTGGCTTTACGGTCAAATCGGCAACGATACCCTCAGCGGCGGTGCGGGCGACGATTTCCTCGAAGGCGGCGAAGGCAACGATAAACTCGCAGGAGATGCCGGTCAAGATCGACTCTACGGTCAAGCCGGAGACGACGACTTGCAAGGCGGTGCGGGGAATGACTTCCTCAATGGCGGTACGGGGAACGATACCCTCGCAGGCGGGCAGGGCTACGACGAACTCTACGGACAAGCCGGGAACGATAAGCTTTTTGGCGATGCGGGCGACGATTTGCTCTATGGTGGCACTGAGAGTGACGAACTCTACGGCGGCGCAGGGAACGATAAGCTGGAAGGCGAATCCGGGTTTGACTTGCTTGAAGGCGGTGCGGGGAATGACTTCCTCGATGGGGGTGCGGACAACGACCGACTCCTCGGCGGGACGGGCGACGACCAACTCTACGGTCAAACCGGCAACGATATTCTCGATGGCGGTGCGGGGAACGACAACCTAGAAGGCGGCGCGGGAATGGATCGACTCGCGGGCGGTACGGGGAACGACTTCCTCGACGGCGGCGAAGGTAGCGATACGCTAATGGGGGATGCTGGTACGGACGAACTCTTGGGCGGTGCTGGCGGCGACCTATTATATGGCGGTTCGGGAGATGATTTGCTCGATGGCGGTGCAGATGGCGATCGCGTTTACGGGGATGATGGCAATGATACTCTCTACGGGCGCGCCGGTGCGGACTTCCTCTACGGCGGAATCGGTCGCGATGCGCTTTGGGGCGGCGACGATGCCGACCAACTCTTTGGCGGAGAGGGCAACGATACGCTCGATGGCGGTTCGGGCGGCGATCGCCTCGAAGGTGGGGAGGGGTACGACGACCTCTACGGACAGTGTGGCAGCGACATTCTCGATGGCGGTGCGGGCAACGATAATCTGTGGGGTGGCGAGGATGCCGACGAACTCTACGGGCAGGATGGCAACGACGTTCTCAACGGCGGCGATGGCGATGACATCCTCTTCGGTGGTGCGGGCAACGATACGCTTCTGGGCGGTTGGGGCAACGACCAACTCTATGCTGTTGCAGGAGACAACCTCCTCAACGGCGGCGAGGGCAGCGATTTCTTGTACGGCGGAAGCGGTGTCGATACCTTCGTGCTAGCTAGCGGACAGGGGTTAGATAGCATCTTTGACTTTACCCTCAATGCCGATTTCATTGGTTTATCGGGCGGTCTCACTTTTGAGGCGCTTACGATTACACAAGGTTCCGGGGCTGCTGCTAACGATACTTTAATTGGGTTGCAAGATAGCAGTGAATATCTGGCGACGTTGAGCGGGGTGCAAGCTGACACGCTAACTCGTTCGCATTTTACGATTGTTTAGCAATCTAGTAACTCTGTATAAATAAATGGGGTTTTGGTATACAATGCCCCATTTTTCCTTTGAAGGGATTGAGGAAAAGGCGCGATCGCAATACCTTAAGAATCACCAAGGCTCCCGTTCTGCCATCATTGAGACGGTTCAAAACTCGTAACTCTAGTTAGAAAATTTGCTAGAGTCCGGTAAAACGTTGAACCTGGAACGATGTTTGTTTTCTTGTCCAAACTTTTACCCATCTTTCTGTTTCCCCTCGGTTTTGCTTGTTTATTGTTAATCATTGCCCTAATTTTGCTCTGGTTTCGATCGCGCTGGGCAACCTTTCCCGTTGCTTTCGCCCTCATCGCCCTGTTACTCTCCAGCAACGGTTGGACGAGTAATGCAGTAGTGCGATCGCTCGAAACCCAAAATCTCCCCGCCGAAATTCCCACCGCCGATGCGATTATCGTCCTCGGCGGTGCGCTTCGTCCGATTTCGCCCCCGCGCACCACCGTTGAAGTCAGCGAACAAGGCGATCGCGCCCTCTACGCTGCCTATCTCTACAAACAGCAAAAAGCCCCTTACATTATCGCTTCCGGCGGGCGCGTGCAGTGGCGCGGCGGCGGCCCTTCCGAAGCCTCCGATATGGCTGATTTTTTAAACGCAGTTGGGGTTCCTCGCAGCGCCATCCTGCTAGAACCCGACTCCCTCAACACCTACGAAAACGCCGCCAATACGCGCAAAATCATCGAACAACGCGGCTTCAAGCAGATTTTATTAGTGACTTCCGCCCTACATATGCCGCGATCGCTTGCTATCTTCAAAAAGCAGGGAATTCAAGCCCTCCCCGCCCCCACCGACTTCCTCGTCACCCAACTCCTTCTCGAAGAACCCAGCGCCGGTATCGAAGGTTTTATCCTCAACCTTCTACCCGAAGTCGATCGCTTGCAGCGTACTACTCAGGCGATTAAAGAATACGTCGGTTTCGGGATTTATCGCCTCAAAGGATGGCTTTAATAATAGCCTGTTGGGGGTAACGCTAAAGCCGCCTCTTTCCCTTCTCGATCGTTTTTGTTCCTTCGTCAAATTGGGGGGTAAAAATAGTTTTGCTAAGGTTATCCTTCTCGGAACAATTTTAAAGATTTTTAGGAATGTACTCATCCCAAATTGATGTGAAGCTCCATAGAATGAAAAGTAGGGTGTGGAGCGCGAAGCGTAACGCACCGTTATCCTGAGAATTTAGGAGAGTTTATTCTAGGGAACGCAATCTTAAATTGGTATCAGACAATAAAATCTCTTTAGCCGAACAAAATTTTATTGAGGATGAATTTCTTTTAGAAGTTCAGAGCGCAATGGGTATTTAAGAGTATTGTACCCGCCTGAGTCCGGATTTCAAGCTTCGTTTTGCTGCCGCAGTCGATAAGCAGCCCAGCGAGAGACGCTAGCATTCTTATCATTTTGCAACTGTGCGAGCAACTCCACGGACGCATTAGGATTTTTAGCAACGGCGCAGCGAACCTGCCCATCGCTATCTTTCGCTAAAATTTCTAAACTAGGGAGCGGTGTTTGGGGATGTGCGGCGACGGGCCAACGAATTTCGCGATCGCTCTCTAGCGCTAACCGTTCTAAAATCGGAACGGGAAGGGAAGGATGCGGGGCGACAGCGCGGCGAACTTCTCGTTCTGTATCCTTGGCTAAAGCTTCTAAAACCGGGATGGGCGTTTGGCGGCGACTTGCAACCGTCGCGCGCACCCAGATACTCTCATCTTTAGCCAGTTGCTCCAAAATCGCGATCGCAACTTGAGGATGCTCTGCGAGTTGTATCCGGATATCCTCGTAAGTATTATTAACGAGAGCGGGCAAAGATTCAACAGGAATTTTCGCGATCGCGCGTTCTCGGATTCGCCGTTCCGGATGATTGGTTGCCTGTTCGAGCAGAAACAGCGGTACGGCTTTACACTCAATCAGCTTCGCTAGCGTGCTTTCTGGCATTACCCGCACTAAATCCGGCTGTTCGAGCCAAATTAAAGTAAAAACTGGGTTATTCAGTAATTCTTTGGGAAACTCTGCACCCAAATCGAGTAAAACTTCTGTCGGCGTATTGGGATTGGCGGCGACCAGTTGGCGAGTCTGTTTATCGCTGCTGTAACTGAGTTCTCGGAGTTGTTGGGGCGAAGTGTCGGAGTTACGAGCGGTATCGAGTTGTTGCGATCGCAATTGCATGGAAGCTTTGAGGAGGGAACAAATCTATTATGAGATCCCGCCGAGGCGATCGCGACTCCTGCTAAAGTAGCATTAACCTCTAAACATTAAAATTAATGCGCCGATGCCTGAAGTATCCTGCTTAGAAATTTGCGCTGGGGCTGGCGGTCAAGCTTTAGGACTCGAATGGGCAGGGTTTACGCCACAAGCGCTTGTTGAGATCGATAAAGCTTGTTGTAACACTCTACGATTTAATCGTCCCCAATGGAATGTTATTGAAGGAGATTTAAGACAGTTTGAAGGCACAGCATTATTGCAAACGAAGCCCCTAGAAATTTTCAACTGTTTGACTAACCCCACAATATTTGCAGTTGCTCGTTAAATTCTTACGTCTATCTCAGAGAAAAAAGGAGGGCGATCGCTGACAAGAGTTTGGGATAACTGCAAAATTAAGAGCGCTAACCGAGGAGTTGAAAGAAGCGAAGAAAAGAGGGAACTGAGAAAACCCTCCATCCAATGTAAAGCTTTGAAGAACTGTTCGTAGAGAACCGATCGCAAAGAAAGGTTGTGGTATTGCTGCGAGCGTTTGGAGAAGCCCCAGAAAAATAAGTCGGGCGATCGCGCCCAAAATTGCCCCTAAAGCAATTATTTCCGGTAAACTGAAAAGTCAAACCCTAAGAAAACAATTCCCGATTCTAACCTTGAAAAAAGAACCATCGCTTATATCTTCTGAACTTTTGTTAAGTTTGGCAGCCGCTCCCTTTCTATTGAGTGTGGTGACAATCAAAACCCTGACTCAAAGGTTACAAGAAATAGGTCAAGCGAGCGAAGAGATCTTTCGCGGCGATCGCCTGCCCGTCCTTAACTTTCCCGAATCAGGCAGCGATCGCTAAACCCTAGCATCTCTCAAGATTCCCAGCGCTGCGAACTTCGGGATAGCTCTAACCCGAACCGTACCGCGTGCAGTTGCCAGCGGCGGCATTCAACTCTTATATCCTTCATGCGAGTACAACCCTCCAAATTTAGAGCATCGACCCCTAAAATTGAGTCATTACCTACCCATTGCGAGAAAGGCCTTATGAGTTCGCTTCTCCGACCGTCAGAGCAGGAATTGAGAATCCCATCGAGTGCGACGCTATTATTGCGGCATCGCCTCAAAATGGTCGAAGAGTTGTGGGAATCCGTATTGCGATCGGAATGCGGCGAAGAGTTAGTCTCTCTGCTAGCCCAGTTGCGATCGATGTGTTCTCCGGAAGGACAAACGACGGAACTCTCGGAACCCTCCGTTCATCAACTCATCGAAAAACTGGATCTCAACGCCGCCATTCGCGCCAGTCGTGCCTTCGCCCTCTACTTTCAATTAATTAATATTGTCGAACAACACTGCGAACAGCGAGAACAACAACTCGCGCGCAGCGCCACCTTTAAAGAACCCAACTTTGCTGGCGAAAGCGCTCGAGAAGATTCGGCTTTAGCGCAAGTCAGAAGCTATTTTAGCGACGAAGAAAACAGCAGTCATCCGGGAAGCAGCCAACTCGAAAAAAACTGGCAGGGAAGCGAACTGCAAAGTCGCAAAACGGGAACCTTTCAATGGCTATTCCCGCACCTCTGGCAGCAAAATATGCCGCCGCAAAAAATTCAACAACTCCTCGATCGCCTCGAACTGCGCCTCGTTTTCACCGCGCACCCTACCGAAATCGTCCGCCATACGATTCGTAAAAAACAGCAGCGCATCTCTCGCATTCTACGGCAACTTGACAGCGCCGAAGAAGCTTCGCGCAGTCTGGGATTAGTCAACTCCTGGGAAGTTGATGCAGCAATCCAGCAACTCATGGAAGAAATTCGCCTGTGGTGGCGCACCGACGAGTTGCACCAATTTAAACCCGCTGTCATTGATGAAGTCGAATACGCCCTGCACTACTTCCAAGAAGTCTTGTTCGATGCGATTCCGCAGCTATCGGCGCGCCTCAAACAAGCACTCTCTAATTCTTTCCCTTGGTTGAGTCCGCCCAAGCACGCCTTCTGTCGCTTTGGTTCTTGGGTGGGGTCCGATCGCGACGGCAACCCTTCGGTTACGCCCGCCGTCACTTGGGAAACCGCCTGCTACCAACGGGGCGTAGTCCTGGGCAAATACATGAAATCCGTGCAAGGGCTAACAGAGTTGTTGAGCTTATCTCTGCACTGGAGCAACGTTCTGCCAGAACTGCTCGACTCCCTGGAGCAGGATAGCATTCATATGGGCGATATCTACAGCGCCTTTGCGATTCGCTACCGCCAGGAACCCTACCGCCTCAAACTCGCCTACATTCAAAAGCGACTGGAAAATACTCGCGATCGCAACGGCCGCCTCGCCAACCCCGACGAACGCAAAGAACTCGAACGGCGCGATATGAACCCAAAGACTTATTATCGCTCCGGGGATGAGTTTTTAAAAGAGTTGCATCTGATTCAGTGGAATTTAGCCTCAACGGGTTTGAGTTGCGGCGAATTAGACGATCTGATCGCTCAGGTAGAAGTCTACGGCTTTGTGCTAGCAGAATTAGACATTCGTCAAGAATCCTCCCGCCATTCCGATACGATTGACGAGGTTACTGAATACTTGCAAATCCTCCCCACGCCATACAAACAACTCGGCGAAGCCGAACGTGTTGAATGGCTGGTGAAGGAATTGAGTACGCGCCGTCCCATCGTTCCTAGCGAACTGCCCTTCAGCGAAAAAACCGCTGAAACTATCGAAACTTTTCGGATGCTGCGCCAACTCCAGCAGGAATTCGGGCCGAAAATTTGCCGCACTTACATCATTAGTATGAGCAATGATGTAAGCGATGTCTTAGAAGTGCTGTTACTGGCGCAGGAAGCTGGATTATTCGATCCGATGACGGGCGTGGGTACGATCTCGATCGTGCCATTGTTTGAAACAGTAGAAGATCTCAAGCGCGCGCCCCAAATCATGCGATCGCTATTCGAGCTTCCCCTCTACCGCGCTTGTTTGGCAGGCGGGTACGATGCGCTAGCCAACCTCGAAACCCAAACCCCCCACCCGCACTCAAAACTCACCCAATTCCAACCTCTACAAGAGGTAATGTTGGGTTACTCCGACAGCAACAAAGATTCCGGTTTCCTCAGCAGCAATTGGGAGATTCATAAAGCCCAAAAAGCGCTGCAAAAAGTAGCCGAAGACTACGGGATTGCCCTGAGAATCTTCCACGGACGCGGCGGTTCTGTAGGACGCGGCGGCGGCCCAGCTTACGAAGCCATCTTAGCGCAACCGAGTGCCAGCATTGGCGGGCGGATTAAGATTACCGAACAAGGGGAAGTCTTAGCCTCGAAATATTCCTTACCCGATTTAGCGCTGTATCACTTGGAAACGGCAACCACAGCGGTGATTCAGGCGAGCTTATTGGGGAGTGGGTTCGACGATATCGAACCCTGGAAAGATATTATGGAAGACTTAGCCGCGCGATCGCGGGCCGTCTATCGCGACTTAATCTACGAACAACCCGACTTCCTCGATTTCTTCCTTTCCGTCACCCCCATCCAAGAAATCAGCCAACTGCAAATCAGTTCTCGCCCCGCACGGCGAAAAGGCGGCAGCCAAGACTTAAGCAGTCTGCGCGCCATTCCTTGGGTGTTTAGCTGGACGCAAAGCCGCTTCCTACTTCCCGCTTGGTACGGCGTAGGAACAGCGCTCAAAGAGTTCATCGATCGCGAACCGGAAGAACATCTCAAACTATTGCGCTATTTCTACTTCAAATGGTCGTTCTTTAAGATGGTGATTTCTAAAGTAGAAATGACCTTATCGAAAGTCGATTTACAGATGGCGCACCATTACGTTCGCGAACTCTCCAAACCCGAAGATATCGAACGCTTCGATCGCTTATTCGAGCAAATTTCGGCAGAATATCATCTCACCCGCGAATTAATTTTAAATATTTGCGGTAACGAACACCTGCTCGATGGCGATCCGGACTTACAGCGCTCCGTACAATTAAGAAATGGGACGATTGTTCCCCTTGGCTTCATTCAAGTTTCACTCCTTAAACGATTGCGGCAATATAGCAGTCAAGCCACCAGCGGTTTGATTCACTTCCGCTACTCTAAGGAAGAACTCTTGCGCGGCGCGTTGTTAACGATTAATGGAATTGCTGCCGGAATGCGAAATACGGGTTGATCGATCGATCTCACGAGAGCGTTGGGAGTGAATTTGTCAGGGCGCAAGCGATAGCGTCCTGACATTATATAATGACCCTAAAACAGCGAACGCTTTTTTAGAAGATGAGCCTGGTATTGGGAGGAGTTTTAATTGTGCTTGGACGACACGGTTGAGCCATAATAGTACCGACAAAGCCTCAGCTATTTAGAGTTGCCCAGTACGAAAAATCAATGACCAACGGACTGAACGGACAAAACGGACATAAGAAGAAGCTTGAAACTCAGCTTTGGAACATTGCCGACTCGCTGCGGGGCAAGATGAATGCCGATGAGTTTCGGGATTACTGCTTGGGGTTCATCTTCTATAAATACCTGTCCGAACGGCAACACCTCTATGCCAATGAAGTGTTGGAAGAGGATGGCATCGATTTTATGGAGATTCATGAATCGACCGAGGAAGGGCAAGAGTATTTAGAGGCAATAAAAGAAGAGTCGATCGCCACACTGGGATATTTTCTCAAGCCGTCAGAGTTGTTCAGTTCTTTAGCAGATCGGGCATTAGGGGCGAAAAAAGCCACTGAAGAAAATCTGAGAGATGAAGATTTTGAGTCGTCAAATTTTATTTTGGACGATCTCGCCCAGGTGCTTAACAGTATTGAACGCTCCACAATGGGCAAGGAAAGTGAGGAAGATTTCGATCGCTTGTTTGAGGATCTGGATCTGAATTCAACGAAGTTGGGGCGGACTCCGAAGGCGAAAAATGCTTTGATTGCCAAAATTTTAGTGCATTTGAATAAAATTGATTTTCGCTTAGAAGATACGGAAAGCGATGTTTTGGGGGATGCCTACGAATATTTGATTGGGCAGTTTGCCAGTGGTGCGGGGAAGAAGGCAGGGGAGTTTTACACGCCGCAGCAGGTGTCTAAGGTGTTGGCGAAGATTGTGACGACGGGGAAGAGTCGTCTGAAGTCGGTGTATGACCCCACCTGTGGATCGGGTTCTCTATTGCTGCGAGTAGCGCGGGAGGTGGAATCAGTCGGGGATTTTTACGGGCAGGAGATGAACCGCACGACTTATAACCTGGCGCGGATGAATATGATTTTGCATGGAGTGCATTATCGCAATTTTGATCTGCGCCAGGAGGATACGTTAGAGAACCCCCAGCATGAGGGAATGCGATTTGAGGCGGTAGTGGCAAATCCGCCATTTTCGGCGAATTGGAGTGCAAATAAGCTGTTTGAGTCGGACGATCGCTTTAGTCAGTATGGTAAGTTAGCCCCAGCGTCTAAGGCTGATTTTGCCTTTGTCCAGCATATGCTGCATCACCTGGATGAGAACGGCATTATGGCGGTGGTGTTGCCCCACGGGGTTTTGTTTCGCGGAGGTGCAGAGGGGCATATTCGCCAGTATCTAATCAAGGAGCGGAATTGGTTGGATGCAGTGATTGGGTTGCCTGCGAATATTTTTTATGGGACGAGTATCCCCACTTGTGTTTTGGTGTTTAAGAAGTGTCGGGAAAATCCTGAAGATATTTTATTTATTGATGCGAGTGCCTATTTTGAAAAGGCAAAGAATCAGAATTATTTGCGGGATGAAGATGTTGACAAAATTGTCTCTACCTATCGGCAACGGTTGGCGGAAGATAAGTATAGTTATCGCGCCCCGTTAACGGAAATTGAGGAGAATGATTTTAATTTAAATATTCCCCGTTATGTGGATACCTTCGAGGAGGAGGAGGAAATTGATTTAGACGCAGTGGCGCGGGAAATTCGAGAAATCGATCGGGAGATGGTGGAGACAGATCGGCTGATTCGCGGGTTTTGTGAGGAGTTGGGGATTGAGGCTCCGTTATGAGTAAGAAGTTAAATAAAAAATGTCCTAAACTTCGATTCCCTGAGTTTGATGGGGACTGGGATGAGTTAACGATTTCAGATATTGGTGAAGTCATTCGAGGAGCCAGCCCAAGACCAAAAGGAGACAGAAGATATTATGGAGGGAAAATTCCTCGTTTAATGGTTGAAGATGTCACTCGTGACGGAAAATATGTTACCCCACGTACTGATTTTTTAACTGAAGAAGGTGCAAAACTTAGCCGTCCATGTGAGAAAGGTACTCTAACTATAGTTTGTTCTGGAACTGTAGGAATTCCATCTTTTCTAGCTGTCGATGCTTGTATACATGATGGTTTTCTTGCTATTAGAAAATTAAACAAAGAAGTTGTCAACGAAGATTTTTTGTATCATCAACTAAATACATTAAGAAATACCCTTGAGAGTAGCGCAACACATGGAGGTGTATTCACTAACTTAACAACTGAAGTTTTGAAGAACTTCAAGATTAAAGTAACATCGATCGCGGAACAAGAGAAGATCGCGAGTTTTTTGGGGGCGATCGCCACGCGCCTAACCCAACTCCGCCGCAAACGGGAACTGCTGCAAACCTACAAACGCGGCGTTATGCAGAAACTCTTCTCCCAACAAATCCGCTTCACCCAATCCGATGGCTCCCCCTTCCCAAATTGGGAAGAGAAGAAGTTAGGGAAAGTAATTGAGTTAATATCAGGCAGGCATCTCGCCCCTGATGAATATCAAACGGGGAAGGGCAAAATTCCATACTTCACAGGTCCTTCTGATTTTACAAACAATTTTTTAGAACTCACTAAATGGGCTATTATTCCTGCTCAAACAGGAAAAAGTGGTGATATTTTAATTACAGTTAAGGGAAACGGAGTTGGAGAAATGCTATTTCTGCAATTGAATGAAGTTGCAATTGGTCGCCAACTAATGTCAATACGCCCAACCCGAGTTAATGGTGCGATGCTTTACCAGAAGCTATTTAATTATCGAAAAACATTACAAGCACTTGCAGCAGGAAATATTATTCCAGGATTATCAAGGGGAGACCTTTTAAATCTGAATTTTTTTTTGCCGTCGATCAGTGAACAAGAAAAAATAGCTAATTTTCTAACTACAATCGACCGCAAAATCGAAGCACTCTCCCGCCAAATCGAGCAAACCGAAAAATTCAAAAAAGGCTTACTCCAAAAACTATTTGTGTAGTTATTAAAATCAAGGCTCAATCTATGGAAAAAGTCATTCACAAAACCACAACTAAACAACAAACCAGTGACTTTCACTACTGGCAAAATCAGCCACCCCTTAAACGTCTCGAAGCCCTAGAACAAATTCGCCGAGAATACCACCAATATAAATACAATGCTGAACCCAGACTTCAAAGAATTTATACAATTATTAAACGCCAATCAAGTTAAATATCTGATTATTGGTGGTTATGCCGTCGCCATTCATGGACACCCCCGCTACACCAAAGATATAGATATTTGGGTAGAGATGTCACCAGAAAACGCCGATAAACTCATAACTGCCCTCGATCAATTTGGTTTTGGTAGCCTTGGCTTATCTGCCCAAGACTTTCAAACCCCCAACCAAATCATTAAATGTTTATTTGAAGAAGTGAACAGGGAACAGGGAATAAAATAAAAGTATTACCTATTACCCAAAGAAAATGATCGCAGCCAAAGACAACGCCCCCCGCCTAACCCCCGAAGAATACTTTATTTGGGAAGAACAGCAACTAAAAAAACACGAATATATCAACGGTGAAGTTTACGCCATGACTGGCGGTAGCATCAATCACGGGCGTATCGGTATCCGCTTCACCGCCATGTTCGACAGCCACTTAGAAAATACAGGCTGCATCACTGGTAACTCTGATGTCAAGCTCAATATTTTTGGCAGTAATAATTATACCTACCCAGATGCCAGCGTCACTTGCGACGATCGCGACAAAACCACAACCCAATATATTACCTACCCCTGCTTAATCGTCGAAGTCCTCTCCGCTAGTACCGAAGCCTACGACAGAGGCGGCAAATTCCGAATGTACCGCCAAAACCCAGCCTTAATCGATTACCTCCTAGTCAGTTCCACCAGCATCGAAATCGACCTGTATCACAAAAACGACGCAGGCGATTGGTTGATTATCAACTACAAATCAGGTGACACAATCGAACTCAAAAGCATTAACCTCAATTTTCCCATTGAACAAGTCTATCGCGGTTTAACCCTTGAACCAGGGAATGGGGAATAGAATCAAAGCATTACCTACTATCCATTACTTAACGCCCAATATGCTAACCCTCGAAACCGTAATCCAAAAAATCCAACAACTCCCCCCTGAACAACAAAATAAAGTCATTGAGTTTATTGAATTCTTGGAATTTCAAGCGAGCCGCACCCTTGCGCCGCAAACACCCACTGCACCAGAAACCGCCGAAACATCGTTTGCCGACGCGACTAAAGAATTTATCGGCTGCCTTGATAGCGATCTCGAAGACCTCTCCCATAATCCTAGATATCTAGAAGAATTCGGTAGATGATGACTAGAGCTACCATCCTAGATACAGGAGTCTTAATTGCCTACCTCATGCCCAAAGATAAATTCCACACTTGGGCAGTTTCCCAACTCTCTCAAATCAGCACCCCTGTCTTAACCAATGAAGCTGTAATTACAGAAGCCTGTTTCCTCGCCCAAAGGATTCACAACGGACAAGAAACTATTCTAAAACTTATTAAGCAAGGTCATATCATTATTCCTTTCAACCTCAGTCAAGAAATTGAAGCCATAGAAAACCTAATGAAACGCTATGCTTCAGTGCCAATGTCTCTCGCCGATGCTTGTTTAGTCAGAATGAGCGAAATGTACGAAAATAGCCAAATCCTAACCCTAGATAGCGACTTTACCATTTATCGAAAGCAGCGCAATCAAAGGATTCCCGCGATCGTGCCCAACGAGAATTAAGCTATGACCCAATCTGAAGCCGAACTAGAACAACAGCTAATTGATCGCCTCACGGGATTAGGCTACGAACCTGTCACCCTTCGCAATGCCGAAGACCTGAAAGCCAACCTCAAAACCCAACTAGAGAAACATAACCACATCAAACTCAGCGACACAGAGTTTAAAAGCGTCCTCAATCACCTCGATAAAGGCAATGTGTTCGATCGCGCCAAGCGCCTACGCGATAAAATGGAACTCAGGCGCGACGATGGCAACACCTTTTATCTAGAATTCCTCAACACCGAACATTGGTGCCAAAACCAATATCAAGTCACGAACCAGATTACCCAGCAAGGCAAATACAAAAATCGCTACGACGTAACCCTGCTAATTAACGGCTTGCCCCTCGTGCAAATTGAACTGAAGCGCCGAGGACTGGAACTTAAAGAAGCCTTTAACCAAATCAACCGTTACCAACGCCATTCCTACGGTGCAGACAATGGACTGTTTCAGTATATCCAAATTTTTGTCATCTCCAACGGTGTTAATACCCGCTACTATGCCAACAACCGCAAACAAGAATTTAAACAAACGTTCTATTGGGCAGACCAAGAAAATAACCTCATAACCCAACTGGAAGACTTCGCCGACAGCTTTTTGGAGAAATGCCACGTCTCCAAAATGATCTGCAAATACATTGTCCTGCACGAATCTGACAAAGTGCTGATGGTGCTGCGTCCTTACCAATACTACGCAGTAGAAGCAATTATTGAGCGCGTTAAAAACACCGACAAAAACGGCTATATTTGGCATACCACCGGATCGGGCAAGACCCTCACCAGCTTCAAAGCTGCCCAAATCCTCACTCAATTTCCCAAAGTGCATAAAGTGCTGTTTGTCGTCGATCGCGCTGACCTCGACTACCAAACCAGCAAGGAATTTAATTATTTCAGTCCTAATTGCGTAGACACTACCGACAACACCAAACAACTGGTAGAACAAATGGCTGGGGATAACCCCCTCATTGTCACCACGATTCAGAAACTCAACCGTGCGATAAAATCCCAACGCCATGAAGCCGCTATGGAGAGTTTGAAAGATAAGCGCATTGTGTTTATCTTTGATGAATGCCACCGTTCCCAATTTGGCGAAACTCATAAAAATATCGTTAAATTCTTTCCCCAAGCCCAGATGTTCGGCTTTACCGGAACTCCCATCTTTGCCGATAACGCTGCCGGTAATCAACACGGTAAACGCACCACCAAAGACCTATTCCAAGAATGTCTGCATAAATATGTCATTACTAATGCGATCGCTGATGAAAATGTTCTGAAATTTTCCGTCGAGTATTGGGGCAAACTCAAACGCAAAGATGGAACACTCATTACAGAACCAAAATTAGACCGCGATTTCTTTGAAAATCCCGACCGAATTTCACTGATTGTTGATTGGATTATTGCCAACCATAACCGTAAAACCCACGGCAGAAAATTCTCTGCTATGCTCTGCGTCAGTAACGTAGATACCCTAATCACTTATTACGAAACATTTAAAAATAAACAGAAACAGGGATTACATGACCTACGAGTTATTACTATTTTTACCCCCAGCGATAACGAAGAAGACGAAGACGCAAACGGCTTAATTGGAGAACCTGATTTCAATATCAGCACAGATAAGAGCAGCAGTAGCCATAGCCGCGACAAATTGAATGAATTTATCGCGGACTATAACCAGATGTACCAAACCCAACATTCAGCCAAAGATAGTCAGGCTTTTTATGCCTATTACAAAGATATTTCCAAACGAATGAAGGATAGGGATCGGGAAAACTTTCAGGACGCAGAACGTGCTGATATTCTGTTAGTTGTCAATATGTTTCTGACGGGTTTTGATGTTAAAAAACTCAATACGCTCTACGTCGATAAAAATCTGAAGTATCACGGGTTAATTCAAGCATACTCCCGTACTAATCGCATTTTGAGCGAACTTAAATCTCAGGGAAATATTGTTTGCTTTCGCAATCTTAAGGAAAATACCGATCGAGCCGTTGCCCTCTTTTCCGATCCCAACGCTAACGAACAAATTTTTATTGAACCCTACGAATACTACATTGAGGAATTTAATAAAGGCGTGCAAGAACTGAGAGCGATCGCCACTATTCCTAACGATGTCAATAAATTGATTAGTGAAGACGACCAAGTTGAGTTTGTTAAAGCCTTTCGTAATCTCATTCGCTCATTGAATGTCAGTAAGTCATTCACCCAATTTAGTTTTTCCGATTTAAACCTAGATGAACAAACCTTTGAGGATTACAAGAGCAAGTATCTAGACATCTACGACAGAACAAGAAATCGGAGAGACGATGAGCCGGAATCCCCTGTCGAAGAGGTCGATTTTGAACTGGAACTCATTCAGCGCGACGAAATTAATGTCTCCTATATTCTCAAGCTACTGGCTAACCTCCAGCGCGAGCAGCAAGTGGATGTTGCTTCAGAGGAGTACCAGACCCAAAAAGCTACTATCCTTGAAATCATTAGCCAAGAAGCCCAACTACGGAATAAGCGGGATCTACTGGAGAAATTCATTGAAGAACGGCTTCCTACCCTTGAACCGGAAGAGGAAATCGAAACCGTCTTCCAGAAGTTCTGGAGTCAGGAACGAATTGCTACAATTCAGCACCTCTGCCAGGAGGAGAACCTGAAGATCGATATTGTTCAGCAAATGATTGCTGACTATAAATTCTCTGGGAAAGAGCCGCTCCGAGAAACCGTGCTGAGTGCTTGCAACGAAAAACCCAAATTGTTGGATCGCAAAAAAGTCTTCGATCGAGTCGTGTCGAAATTGCTCGACATCGTTAACAAGTTCGATGACGCGATCGGTGAGATGGAGGAAGAAGATTGACACTCCCCGTCCTAAAGGAGCGGGGATTCCTGATTCAGCGAGACAACTTACCAAGTAGACTTGCATCTACTTGACAGAGGTCGAACTCTCCACAGGCGTTAATTTGGGTATGCCCTACCCTATGCAAGACCGCTTGCTAAGATATTTAATGCTGCATTGTGGTCGCGGTCTAACACAGTGCCGCAATGCTCACAACGATGCGTTCGTTGACTCAGTGTTTTAACAACTTTCTTGCCGCAATTCGAGCAATTTTGACTTGTATATTGTGGTGGCACTGCAATAGTGACCTTACCAAACACCCTACCAAAATACTCAACCCAGTCTCGGAACATTGACCAACTCGCATCACCGATCGACTTAGCTAGCTTGTGATTCTTGACCATGTTCCGCACCTGCAAGTCTTCGTAGGCAATCAGGTCGTTAGACCGAACTACGCACCTTGCCGTCTTAATGGCAAAGTCTTTACGCTGCCTACTTACCTGCAAATGCTTCTTAGCTAACCGCTTTATAGCCTTTCTGCGATTGGCAGACCCTTTCTTCCGCTTAGAAACGTTGCGCTGCAACTTTTTAAGTTGACGCTCTGTTTTTCTAAGGAATTTGGGATTCTCGACAACCTCACCATTACTATCGGTATAGAAATGGTTGAGTCCCACATCTAAGCCGATAGTGGTTTTTGAGGGGTCGATCTTTTCTCTGCGATCTACTTCGACGCAAATTTGAGCATAATAACCGTCGGCACGACGCACCAGTCTGATGCGTTTAATCTGCTCGATCGGGTAGAAGTTCAGATCGCGACTGCCGATTAATTTGAGTCTGCCGATTTTGAAGCCATCGGTCAAAGTTAGGTATTTCCTGTCTTCGCTAAGCTTCCATCCTGTTTGCTTGTATTCAACAGAATGACCGCGCTTTTTGAATCTCGGAAAGCCCTTTTTGCCGGGTACTTTCTTTTTGCAATTTTCAAAAAATCGACGAATGGCAGACCACGCCCTTTCTGCACTGGCTTGTCTTGCTTGAGAGTTGAGCTTTTTAGCAAACTCAAATTCTTTAGCAAGCACGGCGCAGTATTTGTTGAGATCGTATTTATCGCTCCCTTTTACGTCCATCCACAGCCTTAAAGCTTTATTACGCACAAAAAGAGCAGTACGGATTGCCTCATCAATGAGGTTGTACTGCTCTTTTTTGCCTTTTAGTTTTGCTTCGAGGACTAGCATAGAGAAAAGGGAAGCTTATAACGAGAATCCTAGCATAATAGGATAGATTAATGCAAAGCCGCCCTGGAAGCGATGCACTGCGATGTCCTGAGCTTGCCGAAGGGAGCCTGTCGAAGTGGGCGGGGTCTTAGACCCAAGTTTTTTGATAAATAATAAATAATGAATATTGGGCAGGTAGCGCTATATCGCGCGCTGAGAGTGACAGCCAGCTTTAGCTTGCAGGTGTTTATAAGGATTTGAGCGATCGCGTCGGAGGGGAGGCAATTGCTTGTACCATTGAAAGAGACAAGGGACGGGTTGAGTCGATCGCGTTTGTATCGTCGCACCCACCTCAAAGCCGCACCCGCCCCTACTCTTGCTACTGCTATCGGGGCGAAAAGCGCGTTGTCGAAAGGCTTTGAGTAGGTTTTATCTCACGGAACTGCACTAAACCATGAAAGCCAAAGACGTACAAGTATATCCCATTACGACCGATACGCGAGTGTTGCGATCGCGCACCTGGGATCGCCTCAAGTTTGAGATAGAATATGCCCTCCAACGCGGTACAACCGCCAATTCCTATCTGATCCAAGCCGATAAAATCGCGCTGTTTGACCCTCCCGGCGAATCCTTCACAAAGATATTTATCGAAGCCCTCCAAAAACGCATCGACCCGAAAACCATCGATTATATTATCCTCGGTCACGTCAACCCCAACCGAGCGACCACTTTACAAGCCTTACTCGAAATTGCCCCCCAAATTACCTTTGTCACCTCCAACCCCGGGGCGATTTCGCTTAAAAAAATTCTTGAAGATTTAACCCTTCACATCAAAGTCGTTAAAGGCGATGAAACCCTAGATTTAGGGCAAGGACACAACCTCGAATTTATTCTCACACCCAATCCACGCTGGCCGGATCGGATGTGTACCTACGACCCGAAAACGAAAATCCTATTTACCGATAAACTCTTTGGGGCGCACGTTTGCGGCGATCAAGTTTTCGATGAAGGCTGGACGGTATACGACGAAGACCGGCGCTATTATTTCGATTGTCTCATGGCTCCGAGTGCCAGCCAAACTGAAGCCGCATTAGAAAAACTCGGCGAAAAGGAAGCGACGCTGTATGCAACGGGTCACGGGCCTCTAGTACGCTATGGTTTGAGCGAACTCACCCACGCTTACAAACAATGGGTGCAACAGCAGAAAGAAAGTAAGGCGAGAGTGGCAGTGATTTATGCTTCGGCTTATGGAAGTACCGCAACTTTAGCCAACGCGATCGCGCGCGGCATTACTAAGGCGGGCGTGGCGGTAGAATCGATCAACTGCGAGTTTGCCGAACCCGAGGAAATCAAAAACGCCGTCGAAGTTGCCGATGGTTTTATTATGGGATCTCCGACGCTGGGCGGTCATGCCCCAACTCCGATTCAAACCGCTTTGGGGATCGTGCTGGCTACCGCCGATAAAAATAAATTGTATGGCGTATTTGGTTCTTACGGCTGGAGCGGCGAAGCGATCGACTTGCTCGAGCAAAAGTTTACTGATGCGGGCTACCGTCAGGGATTCGACCCGATCCGCGTTAAATTTAAACCCAATGAAGTGACGCTGCAATATTGCGAGGAAGCGGGGACGGACTTCGCCCAAGTCCTCAAGCGCAAGCAGAAAAAACGTGCGATTAAACAGCCCGTCGGCGATTCCCAAGCCGACAGAACCGAACAAGCGGCGGGGCGCATCGTGGGTTCGCTGTGCGTGGTGACGACGCACCAAGGCGATCTCAGCAATGCGATGCTGGCTTCTTGGGTATCGCAGGCGACGTTTTCGCCGCCCGGATTGACTGTTGCTGTGGCTAAGGAACGCGCGATCGAATCAATGCTGCATTCCGGCGCGCCTTTCGTTCTGAATATTCTGCCGGAAGGAAACGCGCAATTGAAAAAACAGTTTGCAAAAAATTATGCCCCCGGACAAGATCGCTTTGATACCATTGAGACGGAAACGGCTGAGAATGGCTGTCCGGTGCTGAAAGGAACGCTCGCTTACTTGGAATGCGAAGTGAGTAACCGCATGGAGTGCGGCGATCATTGGTTGCTGTACGCGATCGCTTCAAAAGGTCAAGTCTTCGATAATGATGGCTTAACCGCCGTCCACCACCGCAAGTCGGGGAGTTATTATTAGAGCGAGTTTGCTCAATCGGCGAGCAATAACGATTGACAATAGGAGCGTTAAATGCTATAGGGGGTTGTTGATTAAAGCATTAAACCCATAAATTTCTCGCGTTCCCGCGATCGCGACGAGTTCGATTTCTTTCTCGTCGCCCGGTTCAAAGCGAATCGCCGTACCCGAAGGAATATTAAGGCGCATTCCTTTCGTTGCGTCGCGATCGAATTCTAAAGCAGGATTGACTTCATAAAAGTGAAAATGAGAGCCAACTTGAATGGGGCGATCGCCAGTATTCGCAACGGTTATTTTTCTCGTTTCGCGTCCGGCGTTAAGTTCGATTGCGCCTTCTTGAGGGAAAATTTCTCCAGGAATCATGTTGAGTTAATAGGGGAGAGGGGTTACAAAAAGTTAGAAAATAAAACTATTGAATCGGATTGTGAACGGTGACGAGTTTAGTTCCGTCGGGAAAAGTCGCCTCAACTTGTACTTCGTGAATCATTTCTGCGATTCCATCCATCACATCATCGCGAGTTAATAAAGTTGCGCCATCCGCCATTAATTCTGCAACGGTTTTTCCCTCTCTCGCTCCTTCTAAAATAGCAGCACTGATATAAGCCATCGCTTCGGGATAGTTAAGTTTCAATCCTTTAGCTTTGCGTCTTTCGGCTAACAGAGCAGCCGTGAAAACGAGCAGTTTATCTTTTTCTTGAGGAGTGAGTTGCATAAAAGAATTTGTGGCTAGTAATTCGTAATTTTTGGTGCGTAATTGGTAATGGAAAATTGGGAAGACGAAATAGAGAATCAATTAAGAGCTATTGCCAAACGCGAGGTAAGATCGGAGAACTTTGGGCATTGGCAAGGCGCAAGAGTCGCCAAACTTCTATAAACCATTTCCTAACTTCGGCGGTTGAATCGCCTCGGTATCGACAGAGCAATCCGCCTGCTTGAGTGCGGGTTGCGCCAAACTGTCCGGCTTGAGATTTCTTTTGGATAATACCAGAGTCGATGAGATTTCTCACGCGCGCTAGCAATTCTTCAGAGACGGGTTTGCCGATGTAAATCAAGCTGCCGACGAGGGGATATCCGGCGAGGGCGTTAGCGCTGGTGCAGTTTTCTTCGCTCCCTTGAAGGCGCTGGCGATCGATCCAGAGAGGTTTTCCTTGCTGCCAAATTTCAAAACGCGATCGCCATTCGCCGTGCAAAAATCGCTCGTTGCGGGCGCTGCGTCCAAAGCGGGCGATCTCCCAACCCAGAAAACTCGCTCCCGGCGCGAGTTCGACGCGCGTCTGCTGTTGGTAATCTGCCCCCTCAAAAAGAATGGTTTCCGGTGGCAACCATTCCAAACTCGCTTCGGGTTCGAGGTTAAACGCTGTGGTGTAGCGGGCGAGTTGACCGTTGCTGCGATAGACTTTGGTAGCAGCGGGCGCAGTGATGAGGGCGCGGCTGTGGGGGAGGAGGTGGATAGTCGCAGAAAGGCGATCGCCCCCGACAATGCCCCCCGCTGTGTGTAACATAACCGTATGGCACACTTGCGGCCCTTCGGGGTAAAAAGGACGCTGCACTTTTAAGGGCGCTCGAGCGTAGGCGCGGGCGATGCGCGTTGCATCGTCGCAATGGCGGTAAACCAGATCGAGACAACCTTGCCAGCCTGATAGCTCGTCACTCATAATTTATTTACGATTTATTTATAGAATTGGAGAATTTCCAATTTATCACCCAAAACTCGCTCATTTATAATTCATTTTGTAGTGGAATCTCAAACTGAAAAAACGATCCTTCCCGTCATTGGTTGGCGGGAGTTTTTATCGCTTCCCGAACTGGGAATCGACAAAATAAAAGCCAAAATCGACACGGGGGCGCGTTCTTCAGCTTTACACGCCTTTGATATCGAACATTTTGAACGAGATGGAGTTCCGAGCGTGCGTTTTAAAGTCCATCCCGAGCAGCGCAATGGTAACGTTACCGCGATCGCGGAAGCCCCGCTTTTAGACGAGCGCCACGTTCGCAATTCGGGCGGACAGACGCAAATGCGCCCGGTGATTCAAACGACGATTGGACTGGGGGAAAGACGTTGGGCGATCGAATTGACGCTTACCAATCGAGATGCAATGGGTTTTAGAATGCTCTTAGGACGGCAAGGAATACGTCGGCAGTTTTGGGTCGATGCGGGACGTTCCTTCCTCTGGAGCAGTGGGAAAGAAGTTTAACTTTATTAAAAAAGTACGATGAAAATTGCCATCTTATCTCAAGATGCGTCTCTCTACTCGACTAAGCGGCTTTTAGATGCCGGAGAGAAGCAGGGACACGAAATGCGCGCGATTAACTATTTGCGCTGTTATATGAATATAACGTCCCACAAGCCGACGATTATGTATCAAGGCAAACCGTTAGAAGATTTTGATGCAGTTATCCCGCGTATTGGAGCCTCGAGAACGTTTTACGGGACGGCAGTGGTGAGACAGTTTGAGGTGATGGGGGTATTCAGTACGAATGACTCGCAGGCAATTTCGCGATCGCGCGATAAGTTGCGCTGCCTGCAAATCCTTGCTCGTAAAGGCATCGGACTGCCGGTTACGGGTTTTGCCCACGCCACAGAAGATATCGACGGTTTAATCGAAACAGTGGGCGGTGCGCCTTTGGTGATTAAATTGTTAGAAGGAACTCAAGGAATTGGGGTGGTTTTAGCGGAAACGCAGCAAGCAGCAAAGTCAGTGATCGAAGCCTTTCGCGGTTTGGATGCCAATATTTTGGTGCAAGAATATATCAAGGAAGCGGGAGGGGCAGATTTGCGCTGTTTCGTTGTCGGTGATAAGGTTGTAGCGGCAATGAAACGCCAGGGCGCGCCGGGAGAATTTCGCTCGAACTTGCATCGCGGCGGCAAAGCGGAGAAAGTCAAGCTAACGCCAGAGGAACGCAGTACGGCCGTGCGATCGGCTAAAGCAATGGGACTGCGCGTGGCGGGAGTAGACTTGTTGCGCTCCAATCACGGTCCAGTGGTTATGGAAGTGAACTCTTCCCCCGGACTGGAGGGAATTGAAAAGGCGACGGGGGTTGATGTGGCAGGGAAGACGATCGAGTTTGTGGCAAAAAGTGCAGCCGAGGCGAAAAACCGCGCGCCGCTCGATCGCGTTCAATATTAGCGATAAGGAGATAGCAAGCGACGAGTGACGGGAGAAAAAGTAGGGGAGAATCGCTCCGAAGAGGGAGGCAATAGGCTCGTTATTGCGGGTCGCGCGATCGCCCCCGGACGGCGCTACCGCTTAGAAATTCCCGTCGCTTCCCTGCCGACGCAAACTTTACTCTCTCTACCCGTTATCGTCATCAACGGTTGCGAACCCGGGCCGAGGTTATGGTTGAGCGCTGCGATTCACGGCGATGAAATTAACGGCGTAGAAATTATTCACCAAGTTTTGCAGCACGTCCGACCGGAAAATCTGCGCGGTACGCTGATTGCCGTTCCCATCGTTAATGTTTTTGGTTTTATCGCTCAATCTCGCTATCTCCCCGATCGCCGGGATCTCAATCGTTGCTTTCCCGGTTCGCCGACGGGTTCCCTCGCTTCCCGTCTCGCTCACCTGTTTATGACAGAAGTTGTCCGCCACAGTACCCACGGGATCGATCTGCATACAGCCTCCGATCGCCGCACGAATTTACCTCAGATTCGCGCCAATATTGAAGATGAGGAAACCCATCGCTGTGCGAGGGCCTTCAGCGCGCCCGTAACGCTACACGCCACCATTCGCGATGGTTCCTTGCGCCAAGCCGCCGCCCAGCGCAATATTCCGACCCTCCTCTACGAAGCGGGCGAAATTCTCCGCTTCGATCCCGAATCGATTCGCATTGGGGTTGAAGGCATTTTGCGCGTGATGGCTCACCTGCAAATGCACGATTCTTTTATTTTGTCAACCCCCGTATCGACGGTGGAAATCGTCGCCTCGAAATGGATTCGCGCTTCTCGTAGCGGTATTTTGCACGTCAAAGTCGCGTTAGGCGAACGAGTCCAGAAAAAGCAACTGCTGGGGAAGATTACCGATGCGTTTAGCGAACGCACGACTCATGTACGCGCGCCCTTCGTTGGAATTGTCATCGGGTTTTGCCATAATCCCCTCGTCAATCAGGGAGACGGCGTTTTTCACCTCGGCGCGATCGGCTCGACCGAGAAAGCGATGGAGTGACGCTATAATTAAAGATTCACGCTCTCGCGAGTTTTAAAATCGAATCCTGGGATTGAGATGGGCGAAAAAGACGACGGGTTTAAAATTATTAGCGATAATCGTCAAGCGCGTTACCTCTACGAAATTCTCGAAACCTACGAGGCGGGAATTGAGTTGGTGGGAACGGAAGTGAAATCGATTCGCGCCGGACGGGTGAATTTGCGGGATGCTTACGGATTAATTCGCAATGGCGAAGCATGGCTGTTGAACGGGCATATTTCCCCCTATCAAGCCAGTGGCGATTATTTTAACCACGATCCGCGCCGCACGCGCAAGTTATTGTTAAAGCGCAAGGAAATTAGCAAGTTAGTCGGACAGTTGGAACAGCAAGGTTTAACGCTGGTTCCGTTGAAGATGTATTTTAAGCGCGGTTGGGTGAAGGTGAGTTTGGGCTTAGGGCGCGGCAAGAAATTGCACGATAAGCGCGAGGCGATTAAGGAACGCGATGATAAGCGACAAATGCAGCGCGCGCTCAAACAGTTTTAACTTTTGAGGGGATTTTGGGAATTAAATCACTCTGAAAAAAGTAAAATCGCTGTCGAATTCCGAAAGGTAGGCTTACACTCGGATGGCTCAATCTGGCTTTGTAAATAGCTTGCTAACAACTACAGCTATTTACGGCTTTTCCAGTATCCAGGTTTTCGGCTACAATGCATCACTGCCAAAATCAGAATGTAGTCTTGCTCGATTGTATAGAGAATCCCATAGGGAAATTTGCGCGTCATACATCGCCGAATATCCTCATCAATCGCGATATAACGAGTAGGCGATTCTCTAATCCGATAAACTGCATCCTCAATAGCATTGATAAATGCCTGCGCCAACTCAACCCGCTGTTCTAAATAGTATTGAACAGCCTCAGCATATTCTGTGAGAGCTTCAGTGTGAAAGACATACCTCATTGCTCGAGCAACCGCCTAACTCGAGCTAAACCTTCTTCTCCTGGAATGGGCTGCACAGAACCGTTACGAATCCGATCTCGTCGTTTCTTGGCTTCAGTAACCCAAGTTGCCTGAACGGTTGGATCGGTCTCAAACTCTAGGCTTTCGACTAGCTTGTCTGCTAGAAGCGCCCTAGAAACACTAGGGAGAGCTAAGAGTTCTTCTGTTAACTGCTCAATTGACCGCATAGATCCTCACAGGATAGAAAATCTTGTTTACAATTTTAGCAAAATTCCACCTATCAACGTATTTGCCTTTCCCCTTATCCCGCTTAAATCACTCTGGGGAAAGTAAAATCGTTAGCGAATTCCGAAAGTCTCACTGAAACTAGAATTTCGCGATGCAGCTTTGTAAATAACGGTGAAGTCGATCGGCAATAGGCACTTTTAAGGCGCAGCAGAGTATTTTGATTGCCGCTCCAACGAAGCTTAGAGTAAAAAATTTAGCACCTCAATAAATTTGAAAATAGTCTGACATAGAATCGAGATTTTCTAATGGATAGTAGAGAAGCTATATGCCGAGATTTTATCATTCACAATTTATACCTCATCATTCATAATTTCCCAACCAGCCAATAAGTATCCATTTTGCCTTTCCCTTTAATTGGAATTTGACCGCGATACTCAAATTTGTAGTGCGATCGCAAACTATCCCGAACCGCTTGCGTCACCTGAATGCGTCCGGGAACGCCATGAGATTCCATACGGCTGGCAATATTCACCGTATCGCCCCAAAGATCGTAGATGAATTTTTTAAGGCCGATCACGCCAGCAACGACCGGGCCGGTGTGAATGCCAACGCGAATGCTTAAATTGAAGTTGCGATCGCCGTTAAACTGCGCGATCGCATCCTGAACGTCGAGGGCGAAATCAGCCACCGCTGCAATATTATTAGGATGGTGTTCGGGAATGCCGCTTACAAGCATATAAGCATCGCCAATCGTCTTAATCTTCTCGAGTTTGTGCAATTCCGTCAGGCGATCGAACTGGGAAAAAATATCGTTCAATAAGTTCACCAACTCCAGCGGCGATAATTCGCCCGCAATCCCCGTAAACCCTACGATATCGGCAAATAAAACGGTAGCTCTATCGAATTTTTCGGCAATGGTTCGATCGTTGAGCTTTAGTTTCGCCGCGATTTTAGCCGGAAGAATATTTAACAATAACCGTTCTGCCCGCTGCTGTTGGTCTCGCAAAGCAAGTTCGGTAGCAAGGCGTTGGGTGATATCGCGAAACATCGCCTGAATCGCAATCTCTTCCCCTTTGCCCTGCTTGCTACTAATACTCCCTTCAATCTCGATCCGTCGATTGGCAATAGTCAGGAGCGTCGTTCGCATTTGTTCGATTCTTTCGCCGTACAAAGCTCGGCGGAAGTTCTTAGCAAACTCAATCCTTTGCCCGAGCGGCAGCAGATCGAACATCGATCTTTGTTTGAGTTCTTGCCAACTGTAACCGAGGGCTTGCTGACAAGCGCGATTGGCATACAGAAATCGACCGCGAACGTCAAACGACCAAATTAAATCGCTCGCGTTTTCAAACAAATCGCGATAGCGTTCCTCGCTTTCTGCTAAAGCTGCTTCTGCTCGCTTGCGCTGAAAAAATTGTGCTAAGTTCGTTCCGATCGTATCCAGAATTTGCAGCAGATTTTCATCGGGGGATTTAGCTTCGGAATTGAGAAAGAGCATGACCCCATACTTATCTTGTCCGCTTTTAATCGGAATCGCTAGCATCAAGGAATGTTGCGATCCCGCAGGGCTTCGCGAAGCGGCACGCGCGTTGAGAGGCATCTCCTGCGAACCTCCATCGAGGATCGAGAGAATGCACCATTGGGGCTGACCGGACTGCCAAGCATAACGGGCTAAATTTTCGCGCTCGGTGTTCGTTTGCGCTTGTAGTTGCCAAGTGCGGACTTCCTCCGACGGTTTCTGCCAAGTTGCAACGGGTTTTAAGTCGAGCGAAATTTCGGATTCGACCAACCACATTTCTCCAGTCAGCCAATCTAAATTTTCGCAGAGCGTTTCGAGAATGGGCTGTAGAGCGAGTTCGACGCTAGCAGAGGTGGATAGGATTTGAGCGACTCGATACTGGGCGGCAACTCGTCGCTGAGCCTGCCGAGTGGCGGTAATATCGCGACCGATGTAGAGAAATTCGCTGCCGCTGTGGGGATCCGCAGCGATGGAAGAGCAAGAAAAGGCGACCAAAAGTTGTTTGCCGGTTTTGGTCGAACAGTGCATCTCCAGTTCTCGAATGGATTCCGAGCGCGTTGTTAGCGACTGATGCAGTTCCTCAAAAACGAAGCGTTCGTCAGTAATAATGCGGGTAATCGGCTGACCGATCGATTCGGAGCGAGCGTAGCCGAACCACTCTAAGGCGGAGCGATTGACGGTTTTGATGATGCCATCGGCTCGCACGACGAAAAGCGCATCGGCGATCGATTCGATGACTTTATGTATATATTCGTGAGAAGCCTCGAGGGAGGCCATCATCAAGCTCATTTCGTTCGTGCTTTGCACGAGAGTTTGCTCGAGGTTCATGCGATCGCTGACGTTCTCGAGGGTTGCGAGCAGTTTGGGGGGCGACTCGCAGTGCGCTCGCAAACACACGATTTGTAAGTCTAAGTAGGCAACTGTCCCCTGTACGGACGGTTCATGAAACGTCCCGAGCGATCGCGCGATCGCTCTAATCTCAAATCGCTCGCTTTCGCCTCGAACGATCGCTTCAAGGCAATCTTCAGCACCGAACAGTTCCGGAAAGCCCGAGCGGATATCTTCCCCCGCTCGTAACAGTTCCGGGGACTCGACAAAGCTACAAGCGCGTGCTGATGTTCTAACAACTCGCAGTTCGGGATCCAGTAAGACGTACTCAATCCCTCGGGCGGATAAGAGTTCCTCTATAGCTTCGTGCATAATTGCTCGTAGGGATAGATGCAGTTCGGGTTCGCTAACTGAAAAATACTACTTCTATTTTTCCCTAAAATTTGCATTTTTTAGCTTCAAAAACTAGAAAAAATACAGAAAAGTTGAGAAATTTTGATAAAAGCTCTCCTGTATTTTTAGAGATCGATCTCCGTAATTACACGGCAGATTCGGGTTCAGACTCGATAATAGTTTTTCTCGGTTCAGAGAAATTAAGGATTAACCATCCATTGGATTATCCGCATTCTTCAAGATTTACCCGTTTCAGGAGGCGGATAAAGGCTGGAGCATTTTGCGAGCGAGAGTATCAAAAATTCCTTGGACGTTTTCTCCCGTTTTAGCTGAAGTCTTGTAAAGGGCTAAAACCTGCTCCGTTTGTTGGTTGCGCGCCAGTTCTGCAAGCTTCTCTAACTTTTGAGGTTCGACCAAATCGGTCTTATTCAACGTGAGGATAATGATTCCCTTCGGATTAACCGAGAGAAAAAGTTTAATATGGTCGCAGAAGCGTTCGATTGTTTCCGGGCGAGTGACATCGCCTACGATTAATGCTCCTTTTGCACCTTGTAGGTAACTCGGCGCGATCGACTTAAATTTTGTGTGACCTTCGAGATCCCAAATTAACAACTTAACGTTCTTAGGAGTTCCAGAGCGATCGCCGATCGCTTCCACAACTTTATGAGAAATCTTCACGCCAACCGTAGAGAGATACTGATCGCTAAACTGCCCATCAACAAAGCGGCGAATCAGACTGGTTTTGCCCACGCCAAAGTCGCCGATCGTACACATTTTTTGAGAAATTATTGTCATTAAAGTTTAATTAACTGCATTAGGGTCGAGAGTGGGCGCGAGCACTTCAAAACGAACGCATTGTCTCAGCCAATCCGGAGCGCTTGTCCCGACATCCGAAGGCCCGCCCGTCAAACCTCGGACTTGCAAGCGATCGCTAGTAATTCCTCGTTCGAGCAGAGCGGTGCGAACCGCAGTTGCTCGCCGAAACCCGAGTTGGGACGAAATTTCTCCTTCTGAAGGCGGACTGTAACCAATAATCTCGATTTGTAAGTCGGGATACTGGTTCAAGATACGAACGACTGACTCAATTTTAACTTTAAGGTCGATCGATTGGATTTGAGTGCTGTCTTTCGCAAAGTAAATTCTTGTGGAAATATTGATGCTGGGGAGGCCGAAGGCCGTGCTGACATTGCTAATGCCCGGAATTTGCTCGAAGGCTCGCGTCGCTTTTTGGATCGCTGCCGTACTTTTTACCATCCCTGAAAGAATTACTTTACCGCGAGTTGGCAGTTCGCCGGTATTCGGTAAGGTTTCGTAACGAGCGTTAATCGCCATACCGGATTCTTGGTTGAGGAGCGCTTCGACTCGCTTGACTTCGGCACGAACGCGATCGGGATCGGGGGGGATATCGACGGCTAAGATGCGATTGTTGAGTTGCTGCTTGGAAGCGAGGAAGGGAGTAACAAGGGTAGTGGCTTTGTCGCGCAGAGTCGGGCTGGGAACTCGCCCTTGTAGGGTTAATTGCTCGCGGTTGGCTCTGACGTTAAAGCGATAGACGGAGAGTTCGGGGTTGTCGTAAAGCGCCGAGAGGACGCTTCTTTCGAGTTGGTGGTTGAAGGCTTGCTGGCGTTGGTGCAAGTGCCAAGGGATGCCAATCGCGAGGGCAATCGCTCCAGCAACTCCGAGGAGCATCCAAGGAATCGCTTTCGGTTTTACCGATTTGTCCTCAATTTCCATTAAGCCTTCGATTAAGGGCGGAACGGCTTCGGGGAGGGTATCGGGATCGCCGTCAAAATCTTCGATCGCGTCGCCGTATTTCTGGATAATATAGCCCAGCGTGCCGCGAACTTTTTCAATGAAATCCGATGGCGGAGTTCCTTGGATGACAACGGCGAGATAGCAGTAGCCTGCGACTTCCAACAAAATTTTGGAATCGCCGTATTCAATTTCGTTGAGTTCGGATTCGCCGGACGGGGCGATACATTCTTTGACAAAACTCCGAATCGCCGTGAGCATTCCGCCGATCATTTCGGCATCCAGGGTAAGCGCGTCGGAGAGGTGAGTTTGGGCAATGACGAGTCCAGAACTCTTGTGAATCAGGAAGACGGCTTTGATGCGCGCGGGCATCGATTCGGTGAAGATTAGTTCGGCTTCGGATACGCCCTGAAGCCGAGCGCGAACTTTGCGTTTGACGCTTTCGGAGGTAAGAGTTTCGGAGAGTTTGCGATTGATCTCTTGAATCGCTTCGGCGATGTAGCGCTTGATGATACCGCCGATGATGGGGTAGAGGGCATCAACCATTGCATCGCGTTCGAGTTCGACTTGCTGCTTGATGGCGCGTCCCATTTCCGGGGCGAGGACTTGAGCGATGGAGTTGCGATCGAGTCGGACTTGTTCGCGGATTGCCGCTCCCATTGCCGGCGCGATCGCTTTCACGATTTCATGAGGTGCATCTCTGATTTCTTGGGAGATGGCTGCCGGGATGATTTTGGCCAGAACGCCACTCATGGCATCTCGATCTTGTCGGGCGCGCTGGTCGATGATGCCGTCGGCAATGGGATATAAGGCCTGACAAACGTCTTCCCGGGATTGCTGGACTTTGCGATCGAGCAGTTCGGCAACCACCGGCATTAGCAGTTCGATTAAAGCATCGGAATCGGAGATTTGATGGTGGAGAGTGCGGATTTGGTGGCTGAGTTGCTTGACTTGTTCTTCTGACTCATTGTCGGAGCCGACAATGAGTTCGCGCAACTGCGCGAAAATTTCCGATTCGGGATCGCCGTCCGCGTTAGGAGCGGGCGGGTTAGTGGATTCGGGCGCGAGGGTGCTTTGAGGTGCGATCGCGCTTTCCGGTTCGACGGTAGGGAGGGCGGCTTCGACCTCAACCCAATTGACAACGAGATCGTCTGCCGCTTGCGATCGCGATTCCGAGGTTGGATCGGAGGTCGGGGAACTGTCAGCCGCTTCTGGGAGGGTTGAGGGTTTTGGGGACGAGTTTCCTTCAATTAAATTAAACAGAAGCGAGAGTTGATCTTCTAGCTCCTCGGCTGACTCGTCCCTTGAGGAGCGAGGTGGTTCGGAAAAGCGATCTGATAAAGTCATCGCGGCTTATCCCCTCGGGCAACGACACCACTGGCTCGCATTTGAAGGCTTAAAGTTTCTCAGTTCGAGCTATTCTGACATAATCTCTGCGGAAAGTTCGGGATCGACTGCCGCCTTGAGTGCCGGAACGAAGTCTTCTCCCCTCAAACGCATTCCCAATTCAAATAAGATGGAAGCCATATCTTCTCTGGCTAGTTTACCATCCCGCAGCATTCCGAAACGGCTGTCGAGTTCTTCAAAGACTTGGACTCGCAGGGCGCGGATGTCATCTTGAAGCTTTTCGCGATTATCGGAGAATTGGGTGCGGAGCGTATCGGTTTTTTGGTCGAGGGCTTCGTCGATCGCAGCTAGCTGGTTGCTGAACTTTTGGTCGAGCCGTTCTACTTGTTGGCGGCGTTCGGAGAGTTCTTCTTGAGTATGGGTGGCTAAGGATTTGAGGCGTTTTTCTAAGGCGTTCGTTGCCGATTGAATTTCGAGGCGAAGCGAGCTTTTGATATCGTCAAGACGAGCGCTGAGGTCTTGGTGCAAAAGGGAGAGTTCGGATTCAATTTGCGAGAAGCGACCTTCGTAGTCTCGCAGTTGGGAGCCTACCAAAATTTCTCTGATTTTATCGAGATTGCCGAGGCGATCGCGCATTTCTTCTCTGCTCATATCACTCATATTGATAGATAGCTCCGAAAACTGATTGTAATGTTAAATTGCTGTAATTCTTGAATCCTATCATTAAGGCTTAGGTTTCCACGGCGCGAACCCAAGGAATCGCGCTGTGGAAACTGGGAAGGGATATTAACGCCCCTAAAACTGTTTGTCTCCCTGTCAAGCGCTCTTGAGAAGGCAAACGGCTCAGCTTTTCGCGCGCAACTCCTCGATCGCGTCGCGTTCTGGGGGTTCTCGGTGGGGCGGAATTTGCCGCGCGTCGGTAATTAGCCAATCGAGGGCGGCAGCTTGCAAATCGATGGAAGCTCCGCTTTTATCGACGCAGTAGCGACCGAAGACCAGTTTATCGACCAGTCTAACCCCCGCTCCCAAACGCGAGTATTCAAAAATGACACTGTTATCCACTGTGGCATCTTTACAAATCCAGCAGTTGGGACCGATCATCGTTGGGCCGACAATGGTCGCCCCATCTTCAATCCGAGTCATGCCGCCAATATAAACCGGCCCTTGAATCGAAATTTTATCCCAGTTGGCTGCAACGTTAAGACCGGTGTAAATTCCGGGCGCGATTTCGGTTCCGGGAATGGACACATTTTTAATCTCGCCGGTTAAAACGCCGCGAACCGCCTGCCAGTAGTCGGGGACTTTTCCGATATCGACCCATTCAAAGTCCATTGGGATGCCGTAGAAGGGGGCTTCCATCTCGACCAGTTTGGGAAAGAGTTCGCTACCGAGGTCGTATTCTTGGTTGGGGGGAATGTAGTCGATGATTTCCGGCTCGAAGATATAAATCCCGGTATTGATCTCGGTACTGAGCGCTTCTTCAATGCTGGGTTTTTCTTGGAAGGCTGTAATGCGCCCGTCCTCGTTAGTGACGACAACACCGTAGCTAGAAACCTGGTCTTTGGGGACGGTTTTTGTAACAATACTCGCGATCGCACCTTTTTCTTTATGAGCTTTAACCGCCGCCGTTAAATCTAAATCGATCAACGCATCGCCGCAGAGGACAATAAAGGTATCGTCGAAGAAAGGGTTGAAATCTTGAACGCGTCTCAGACCGCCCGCAGACCCCAAAGCCTCCCCAATCAATCGACCGTCTTCAATGCGTCCTTCAAACGAATAAGCAATGTGAACCCCAAAGCGCTGCCCGTCGCGGAAATAACTTTCAAGTTCTTCAGCGAGATGGCTGACATTGACCATCACTTCGTTGAAGCCATGCGCGCGCAGTAACTCCAGCAAAAACTCCATCACGGGTTTTTGTAAAATCGGAATCAAAGGCTTGGGAATCGTATAAGTAATCGGACGAACGCGCGTTCCCTTCCCAGCCGCCAAAATCATGGCCTTCATGTCTTTTCCACTCCTTGACCCTACCTACACCACAACATTATGCGTGATGGAGCGCGATTACCGCCACTGGGTTAATCGCAAAGCGGCAAAGAGCGATCTGGCCTATGAATCTTGAATTGTAGGTTTTATTACTGGGTTTTATTAAATCATGCCCGGGCAATTCCTCAACAGCGACGCAACCCCAAGCGCGGGCTACTGCTTTCGGTCGGTTCTGGAACCTTATACCAGTTCCCAATCCCGATCGCTAAATTTTATAGCCATCGTCAAGGCAGTTAGGACAAAATTGGGTAGGGGCGAATGGCATTCGCCATTGGTGTCAACTTAAGCACGAGTGTTTGTTATAGCGTCATCCCAGCCCTCACCCCCCCGACCCCCCTCTCCCAATTTTGGGCGAGGGGGGAGAAGAATTCTCTGTTGCTCCCCTCTCCCAGAGTTGGGAGAGGGGCTGGGGGTGAGGGCGATTCCGCTTTATGAGTGGGTTTCACCCTAAGTTGACACCAATGGGCATTCGCCCGGTTTTCCACCCATCGAATTGTCCTCATCGATGTGTCTATTGCTATATCTGTAGGGGCGCGCAGAACCGTAAAAAACCAATGAGAACTGGTATTAGTGCAATTCTCCCCCATCCTCCTCTCGCGTTGAGACCCGGATCGAGCTATCATCTATACCTAAATGTCAATACGTCCTCTCGTTGGTCGGGGTTCGGGTTCTGATTCTGGAGTTTTGATGGAGAATAACGAAAGCTATCTGAATCATCCAACATTCGGTCTGCTTTACAAAATTTGCTCGGTGGAAGCGAATCAAGAACTGTTTACGACGCTCTACGCTCAGCGTCTTTTTTTCTTAGTGACTAGCAGTACGAACGGCGTATCTTTTGCGCCGATTGGTCGCTCGGACGCTCGCCTCTTGGTAGAAAATCGGATGCGCCAACTTCGCCGCCTCGGTTCCTTGTCCGAGTATGCAGAGCTTCAAGGCATTCATCGAAAAACCTGGATTTGAAATCAATAAACCCTAACCTGAACGGCACTGAAATAAGAGTTGAAAATTTCCCAAAGCATTGATATAGTGTTTTTCGTTTGCGTGAGGTACAGTTCTAAAAATCAAATCGTTAGGGGCGAATACCATTCGCCCGCTGGGTGTACCTCATCCATGTGAAAACTGCTATATTTCGTAGGGTAGGCAGCGCCCATCAGCCTTAAGTCAGTGCCGTTCAACCCTAACCTCAGTAGCAATATTTACCGCTATCATTCGCTTTCGGCTGCTCCCGAGCTAGGCGCATCGCTCCAATAACTGTCGAAACGATCACGCAGCGCTTGAGCTTGCCGCCCTTTTCCGGTTGTAACGCGATTCGTCCCAAAGCTTGCAGCGAAGTCGAACCGCACTCATCGTCAATATCGTAAACCGGACAACCATGACGGTTAAAAAGAACTCGTCCTTGTTCGTTGACTGTTCTAATCGTCGTTTCTGGGTCGATGCGAACGCCACGCTCTAAATTTTGCCAATATGCCTCATTATTGAGAACCGTCGCTGGAATAAACTCACCGTTGCTCGCCAGATGAATCGCCCACTGAACGCGGTTGTTCTTTTCCCGGAGACTGAACTGCCAAGTCAGCTTATCGCGCGTCGCATTGCTCTTCGCCGCCATCAGCGCTTGAAAAACCTCACTGCGCGACTTATTAAGTTGGTGGCGCTGCACGAAAGCCAGCCAACCCGGAACCGCAATCCCCGCTACGATCCCGATGATAACAACGACCACTAACAATTCGATTAACGTGATGCCGATCGCATCTGCCGATCTCACTTTAGCCGCATGACTCGCCGCCGCTAGCAAGCGTAACTTCAAGGTAGGTTGCATTATCCCCTGACTCTGATACAACGGGTTATACAACCTATCATTCCCACCGCCGTTAAAAAATCAACTATCTTACGGACAGCCCTCTGCATTGCTGTTCGCATCGTACTGGCGACGGCCGGGAGTCAGCCCGCCCAGGAGCGTCCGCACCATTACGCAACGTTTCGAGCCTGGAACTGCTTCGGTGGATCCTGTGCCTTTCGGCTGCGCGAGAACGATACTCAAAGTGCTTTTGAGAGGATCGGGATCGTCGGTTCCTAAACTCACAGGTTCTTTAAGTACCCCCATCTCATCAAACGTAATACTCCGAATTTCATCATTTTGCTCTTTAATGACCTCGATCTTTGCATTTTCAATCGTATTACTCCCTTTTTTCAGATTTGTTAAAACCAAAACTTGACCGCTCTTTAATCCAATATCTTTCCCCAATCTTCCTGAACTCCAATAAGAGTTCATCGCTGCATCAGGTGAAGACTTTAATGACCCCGAACTTTCGTAAAGAAGTCTAGTCGGGTGAATTGCCGCTTGAGGTAGTTTTGTGTCGGGATCGATGCGAAAACTAAGACTATAATCCAACTTTTTCTTTTTCGCTTCGCTTTGAGCTTCTCTGACTTTTTGAAGAACTTCATTATAAGTAGCATTAACACGGCGTTGTTGCATAAAGCCAAGCCACCCTGGAGCAGCAATAGCAGCAATAACGCCGATAATAACAACAACAACTAATAACTCAATTAGAGTAAATCCACTCTTTTCTTTCGATTCAGGAGCGGCACGAGTTGAAAGCAAGAGTTGTTTAAAAAGTTTATGCTTGAGCAAGCGCATTGTTTTTCTCTCTGTAGCTTAACGTAACATTCAAGGATTTTAAATTAATAAAAGGGGTAACGATAAATATCCAACTAAACTCAATTCATCTAGGCGACTCTTAATTTACTCTCTCAATCCACCTATCCCTCGAACTTCTGCTGTTGCAGTCGGAAAGTAAGACGAGAGTTTTTTCAAAGCGTCATTGCTATAATCTGGATTGCCGGAACGGATCGGTGTAATTCTTGCCCAAGCATTGCCTCTGAGGAAAACTCGAGCGATATTCTTTTCCGTGTTGACGCAAACATAGAAACCAGGAGAGGGTTTGGGTGTTGTATCTGGTTTTGTTATCGTCCATCTATTTACTTGATTGGAATCCAAATCTACTGGGCAAGTCTGAAATTTTTTCTCGGACTGCCCATTGTCAACCTCGGTGCGATCGATGTAATCAACTACAATTTGCATATCATTGGCTGAATAGGTCTCGTTTGCTCGCTCCCACTGATTCATTTTTTCAGCAACAGTTGCCCCGCCCAAATTAAGATCGAACATCTTAAATCCCGGTCTTCTTTCTTTGCGAGAGCGCCCTGATGCCTCGTAATCGCCCTTAAGATTTTTGACCCCATCAGTAATTTCAAAGCGTCCGATACGAGCAGCCGATGACCAAGGATCTGTAGAACTATCGTCTTTGATTAGATAATAGGTGACTAAGGAATACACAAAAGTATCGTCACAGTTTGCCGCATTACTAGGCTCATTACAATTAACCCCACCCCCACTAGCAGAATCTCTCGCTATAGCATCTGTAACCCTACGTCGCTTCCAAAATGCTAAAACTGGAACGCAGTTTGAAGATTTACAACCGCTTATGTCGCCTGTATTTGGAGGAATTTGATCTTTGATTCCAGAATCAGCAGAAGTCGTACTGCGATTCCTTGTCAACCCCTTCACTGGGTCGTAGATGAACACTGCTTGCTGCAAATCTCTAGCAATGAAATCGGCAGCAGCTTGAATTTCTTGTTCTGAAGTTGCTTTTGCCTGTTCTCGGCGGTCTGTATCGAGTAAATTCACAGCTAAGCCCAGCAAAGGAGTAATTACAAAAAACGCAATTAGCAAAGCAACGAGGATTTCAATTAAGGTAAAACCGTCGCTCGATTGAGAAACTTTGACCTGTTTGAGGCGAGTTGCAATTAAAAATTTAAGAGTTTCCATAGTTTTATCTACGCTGGTGGGGAGAGAAGTTACATTTATTCACTGCCAAAGTATTAAATATAAAATTTTGTCAACTTGCCGGAATTTCTGTTGTCAATTCTACGACTGGAGCAACACGATTGCCACTTCCACCAGCAAGAATACTAGCTTTGCTTTCAGGTTTGTTAGGGCTTTTTTTGAGCAGAGTTAATCCAGCCCCAAACGAGTCGGCGCGATAAACTCGTATACTTAGTAAGTAACTACTTCCATTAGAAGTTAAAGCTCTAGCTGCTTGGATTACAAAGTCTTTGCGATCGTCTGCTGTGGTACACTCGCCATTATTATTGCGATCTACGCAATATAAAATGGATGCCTGACCGACTTCAGGATTTGCACAATAACCCCCATATGTACTTATATCAGCTTTGTTACAACTAAGACTTGTGGCTGGAGCATCAAGCTTACTAAGGGTTTCAGCAGGAGTTCCGTTTGGAGAAACTATTGGAGGGGGCTTAAGCGAGGTAGAGCGTACTGAGTCGAGGTAAGCAGTGGCAGCTTGCGAGGCAAGTTCGACGCGCCGCGCTTGGATGCGAGTCGCAGCAGCAAAAGCAAGCACGGGACCAATCGCTACAATCAACAGAGTAACAATGACAATAGCAAGCAAACCCTCGATAATGGTCAGACCTTGGGTATTATCTTTGAGCAGGTGTCGGAGGAGTTTGAGTTTAAAGTTCATGGTCGGTACTCGGTCAGTGATGGATGCTCGACTTAGAGACTGGGGTTTGAAGTTCCACCAAGCGCTTAGCTTGGTGAAGAACTTCACATTGTTAATCTCTACATTTATTTGCCTTTAAGGAGAAACACAATTTTGAGGGCGTTGGTCGTTATTGACGGCTGGTCTTGTATTTCCTCTTGGGTCTCCTGCGTTTGTGAACTGAGTTGCACATAACAGCGTTTTCGTCCATGCGTCATCGCGGCTGGTTTCTCGGTAATATTCGCTGGGTGCTTCACTGGAGTTGCGATTCAGTTTCTTAGCCAAAGCATCTGGAAGCTGCGAGAGTAAGCCGACATCAAAACCCCATTGACGCGATGGTGCTTCGTAAGTCTGGTTGCGTTGACCGTTTGCTTTGTAGAACTGAGGATAGCGGAAGAGAAAGTCGTTAGTAGCATTAGCTGCTGCAATCGTCGTCGTAAAGGTTCCATTAACATTGGCTACAGGGTCTAAAAGATGCCAATAGGGACCCGTTGCATAAGCGCTACGTTTAAGCTGAATGAACGAGCCTTCAATTCTGGCGCGATATGATACCGTGCTGCCGCTAACCTGACGGTCTCTTGCCCAGTTTTCCGTAAAGTGAGGAAAGTTAGCCAGAGCGCCATTAAATTCTTGCGTCCGTCCGGGGCTATCACCAGCGATTAAGATTGCGTTAAAGCTGGGTGCTATAGAGTCCGTACTATTTGCCCAGGGCAACCAATGATTCTGATACTGATTACCTCGGTTAATAGCACCTATCATTGTTGAATCGTCAGTTTTTTCAGTGACGTGAATCTGAAGAATAGGAACTAAGAGGGGTTGTGCCTTGGTTGCATCTTCTTCTGGCTCAATCGTTCCATTACTATTCAAATCCTTCGTTTGTCCGGCACGAACCTTTCTGTTTAAGTCATCCGCAAAGTACAGCTTTTTATCAGACTTGTAAATTTCGTTGTCAGGGAATTTATAGCGATCGTCACCATCTACAGTTCGGAACAGTAGAGTATTGTCTGTTGATGTCTGGGGAGGAGAGCCTGCATCGCACGTAATCGTTCCTCCGGCGGCTGTTGTCAATTCAACATTATCCTTAGAAGTGTAACATTTGATTGTATTGCTATCGATTCCTAAAGGGATAGGAGCTTTCGTGTTGTCTAAAATGAGGCTCCCCTCAGAGGGTAAAGGAGAAACGGCTACTCCATTTACTTTGATACCTGTGATATCTGGAGTTTGGCGTAAGAATGCAACGCGACGAGCGTATTTTTGATAATCTGGCTGGGGCGGTCGAGCAGTTGTACCCGCTTTATAAGTAGAACTGAGTTTGGTATTGATTGTACCGTCGCCAATTTTGTTGGAAGCTTTTATCGTCCCATCAACCGACCAATCTTTTCCGGAGTCGCACTCAGATATTAGGAGCTTTGTACAAGTTTCCATCAAATATTCTGAGAATTTATTCCGACGCTGAATCGGTGTAACAAAGTTGTTGAAGTAGGAGCTATACAGCCGTGGATTAGAGTCTTTCTCTGCGTAATTTTTATCCTTATATTTGTCTGATATCCCTGCCACCGTCATTTCGCTGGAGAGACCGTTCGTGACAAAGTTATTGTCAAAGAAGCCATTATCGAGGCGCTTCTCCTCGATTGAGTCTATAGCTGGGGTGGAATTTTTTGCCTCTACTACAAATTTTGTTAGATCGTCGGTCGTTCGAGGGACTTTGATATTGCGGAAGCCGTTATCCACCTGATTATTTCTCAGATCGAAATCGCCTTCATTACGGAAACCAAAGCGGAAACTATCGGAGAGGAGAGAGATGGTATCGGCAAGAATAGATACAGAGCGCCATTGATCTCCCGGATTGCAATTAAGTCGAGGGTCATCCTTGCGGCAAGCAAAGGAGGTATCGAGCGTCGTTCGGTCATAGAATTGAGACCAGGAGGGATCGCTTTGCAATTTAATGTCCGAAAATTCCTCTCTGTCGTGAACATTAAAGCCTGGAGTATTCGTTACCGAGTCGCCAGCAGCGGACTGGGCTTTAATGTAAACTGGGAGATTTGAAGCAAGAATCAGACCTTTTTCTTCGGCTCTGAATTTATTGTCAGGCGCTCGCGCAATGCGTCGGCCGTTAATGAGCAAAACGCCGCTGGAACGCCGGGTGGGGTCTAGCCAGAAATCTGTGGCGCTGAGGCGATCTTTAGGACGAGGTTTGCCGGGTTCGCTCGTATCTAATTCGTGTTTGGCGAGTTCCAGACTAGTCTGGTCTGCTGCTGGTGCCGAACCGCTTCCCCACGGTAATGCTTGTTTGTTGCTGGCATCGGGCAGTGCATCATCGCGGGAAACATAAACGATGCCACTGTTCGGTATTAAATATTCATCAACATTACCGAAGACTTGACCTACAGTTTGCTTGCGCAGTACGTCGAGATCGAGAACAGTCGCTCTGATTTCCATCGGTTGGCGCAGTTCGATTGGACGGTCGTATTCAGAGCGCTTACTACTGTTATTATTAACAGTTTTCTCATTGATAAACTTCGTTTGCGACTTGTCGGTTGGTTGAAAAGAGTAACTTGTATCGTCGTAGCTATTTTCACTCGGCTTGTTTTCCGTTCCTCGGTCGTATTCAAGTTGTTTAACTTCCCGAGCGTCTAGAAACGCAATTTCTTGAATAGCGCCGTGGGGCAATCTCCCAATCGGCGTGCTTTCGTTGGGAGTAATTGTACTTCCTGCCAATCCGAGAATGTTTAAAGCACAGAGGGTAGAGTCAATCGCTGTTTTTTCAGAACGCGTGCGGTCTCCATGAGACTTCGATAGCGCTTGGCGTAATAAGGGGTTGACTAAGCGACCGTTGGGGTAGACCAATTCGGCTTGTTGAAGTAAATCTGCATCGTTTTGACCCGTACCGGATGAAGTTCTACCAACCCCATAAGTAATACCGTTGTTGGATTGACCGTCTGCGGTACCATCCACGTTGTATTTGTTGACGGTATCACTGGCGGAGATGGGGAAATAGGCTAACCCTCCACTGACATTTGCATCGGCACGATTTTGGGCTGTATTGCTGTCGGTCGGGTCGTAGTAACTGCTAACGCAGGCAATAGGTTCTTCGCCGTTCCTATAGGTATAGTGGTATACTGCGCTGGCTCGCATCCGCAGGAAAGGACGGTTTTTACTGCCTGCCGGATCTCGATCTTTAAGCGTATCTGCTGTGAGCCACGGGATCGCAGTCGGTGATATATCGATGTCTCCAGGTTTAGCAGCGTTAGGAATTGCTGGCATCCAGTCCGGCCACACTATCTTTGAGGCTGAATTCATATCATTGGGTTTGGCAGGTAAATAAACCCCAGCCCCAGTGACGATTCGCAATCCTCCTTTATCATCAAGGGAATTGTCAGGGTATGTAGCACTATCTTTTTCCCAGCTACCGTTGCGATCGGTTTGACCGATATCGACACCCTGTGAGACTTGAGATTTGCGATAGCGAATTGCATCGCTACCTTTCCATTTGGTTGCTTCGATTGACTGCTGACCTGCCTCGTTAGTAAATTCACCCCTGTTGGTTTCAAAATTCTTTGTCTTTTCGTTATAGAAAGAAGCAGGTAGACCGTTGCCGACTAGGATACGATCGCCAATCTCTTTCTCATTGATCCGAGTTTTCGGATCGAGGGCGGGCAATTGTTCTGGCAACAAGTTTAACTTCGTTGTCGTGGCAGTTTTTCTGCTTTTCTTTGCGTCGTTATCAATAAGTTCAGTCGGAAATATCCAATTTTTGTTTCTGGGACGAAGCCAATCAGTCCCTTCTCCATCAATTGCATCGGCGGTAGACAAGTTCTCCTCAACTCCAAAAGGTACTTCGGCGTAAGGAACTCGGCGAGTCAAGTCTCTAAACCATTGATTCAATGCTTTTTCTCTTGCTTCACTCTCTGTCATTTTATCTTCAGTCACAAATCGAGTTGTATTGTTTCTGACTGATTCTGGATCTGATGAAGAATTTGCATTTTTTTCGAGGGCTGCCTTAACTAACAAAGCGATTCTGTCTTCATAAGCCTTATTGTTGTAAGCAAGAACATCTGCATCGTCATTTACTGATGATTCTGATTTTTGAGAAATATAATTTGTATTAACAGTTGGTTTATTTCCTTTACCTGGAAAAAGATGAATATTGGTAGGCTTGAGATTTCCGGTTGTACCAATAATTCCGAAGCCAACGTTCCCACCCACTAAGATTTTGCCGTTTTCTTCCTCGTAAAAACAAGAGTTAGGGCTACTAACCTGATAAATTCTTAAGTTTTCAGAGTTACTATTAGCCGAAATTACAAGATTACTGCTTGTGAGAACCCGTCCGTTGAGTTTGAGCGGCGCACCAGAGTAGAGATTTAAGTCATCTTCATAGACAACGGCATTATTCCCAAAAGGAATTTTTACTCGGTCTTGCTGATACTCTAAACCCGTAAAACCCCTATTTCCACTGTAATTTTCATATTTATCATTATTGGCTCCTAGGTCAGCCTGATCTTTGTTAGTAATGGGTACGGTTACGGTATAAACATAAAAACTCTTTTTCAAATTGCCGCTGACTCGGAACCAACCATCTGCCCCGACTAAACTAGCACTTGTTCCTGCGGCAGCGCAGTTAGCGGTAAGCTTGACGTTATCTTGGGGAGGCGTTCTCGCTTCAAGGGGCGATCTCTCACGAGAAAAACCCTTCGCATCTTTAGGCGGTGTCCGGAAGTAAATCCCGTACAGCGTGAAGCTATCAAACTTACCATTATTGTCAGTATCTACAGGATAGCGCCATGCTGTCGTTGAAACTTTATCATTAGGCAGTCCATTATTCTGGGGCGTGCCGTTAGGTATATCTACGGCAAGCTGAACGCGAATTTCGTCGCTTAGATTGTACTGAGTGGATTTAAGTACGCTGTAAAAGGATAAATCGGAGGGCGCACCTTGAGGCAGGTTGGGATCGGTGAAGAGTTTGTCGATTTTCTTTTTAGCGCGCTCGATCGCGGGTAACGAAGCATTCAACGTTACCTGGTTCACCCGATAGTTACTAGCATTCTTAGCGCGATCGGTGGAGCGAATGACGATCGCGGTGGTCAACAGCGTCACCACCAAAATTACCATCACGGCAGTGGGCAGGACAAAACCGGCTGTCGCGCGATCGCGATTCCGCCCGTTCGCCCGCAGTCTCCGAAGCGTCCAGTCCTTCAAACTGTCGAGCAAAAGACTTATTTTTCGCAGGATTTCGCTGGAGATGCGGCGAAAGGCTTTGATAAAGGGCTTGGGTTTGCGTCTGGAATTAGACATGATCGTTCGGTTAAGATTGGTCCCTGACTTGCAAAGGATTGAAGTGCGTTGGGTTGAAGCGCGGTGTCGTTCGGGAGCGCTCGACTTGAAAACCCTCGGTTAATCCGTTCTCGCTCGTGCTTCTATATTGCAGAGGATACCCACCTACACCCAAAAAGCGATCGCGCTCTTGGCTCGATGATAGAAAAGGCGATCGGTAATTTAAACCATGTCAGTTCGATGACCTCAGATCGCGCGAGCGAACCCGCGACGCGCTCCCGCAGGTATCCACGTATATATTGTAAAACTTGGGGATGTGGCGCTATCAGCTTTCTTTGTTTTTCTCGTTTGAGTTATGAATTCCGAAGCACAACTTGCAGAATACTTTCAACGCAATCCCGCAGGGATCCGCTTCGCGGGGCGCGTCCAGTGGTTTCGCCGCCAACTGACGGCTTGGGGAAAGGTGAATCTGCGCGATTTTCCTTGGCGCAACACGCGCGATGCTTATGCCATTTTCGTGGCTGAATGTTTGCTACAAAAAACCGATGCAGCAACCGTGTTGCCTTTTTACAAAACGTTTCTAGAACGCTATCCAACTTTATCGGATTTAGCCGCCGCTTCCGTTGCAGAGGTGGGGGAGTTGCTGCAACCATTAGGCTTGTTTTTTCGCGCAGAACGCTTGGTTGAGGCGGCAAAATTACTGCAAACTCAATACGATGGCAAAATTCCGCAAACGGAAGCTGAGTTGCTGAAACTGCCGGGAGTGGGGAAATATACGGCGCGATCGCTCCTTGCCCACGCCTTCGCCCAGCCCGCCAGCATTCTCGATACTAACGTTGCGCGCATTTTCGAGCGTTTTTTTGGGCTGCAAGGCGATCGCGTTAAATCTCGCTGTCCTATTCTTTGGAAAGCTACCGAAATCGCACTTCCCGCCAGCAATGTCAGCCGTTGGAACTTAATTTTACTTGACTTTGGGGCAGCAGTATGTACCGCTCGCAATCCCCGTTGCGGCGAATGTCCATTGCGATCGCGCTGTCAATTCCTCAACCATTAGTACAAAAATACAAAGCATCGCTTAAACTAGAAAACAAAGCTTCTCGAGGCAATAACGCTATGACTCTTTCCCTCGATCGCGAAATTATCTACCCCGACAGCGACGGACAACCAATGGCTGACAATACCCTACAATATCGCTGGATTGTCTTAATCAAAGAAAATCTCGAACTTCTGTTCGCTGAGAATCCCGAAGTTTTTGTCGCGGGGGACTTGCTTTGGTATGCAGTGGAAGGTTCGCCCAAAATACGCCTCGCTCCTGATGTTATGGTAGCCTTCGGGCGACCCAAAGGCGATCGGGGTTCTTACCAACAGTGGAAAGAAGGCAACATCGCCCCGCAAGTTGTTTTTGAGATTCTTTCCCCTGGAAATCGCCTCAAAGAGATGGTAAAAAAGTTCCATTTCTACGAGCAATATGGGGTAGAAGAATATTACATTTACGACCCCGACGATAACGAACTCACTGGATTACTTCGCGAAGAAGATAAGTTGAATGTTATCGAAGAAATGGATGGTTTTACGAGTCCGAGATTGGGCATTCGTTTCGCTTTAACGCCGGAAACGCTGGAAATTTATCGTCCCGATGGGCGAAAGTTTTTGACAATGCTCGAACTCGAACAAAGAGTCGAACAAGCAACTCAACGCGCAGAACAAGAAGCTCAACGCGCGGAACAAGCAACTCAACGCGCCGAACAAGAAGCTCAACGCGCTGAACAAGCAACTCAACGCGCCGAACGATTAGCCGCTCAACTGAGAGCATTAGGAATCGATCCCGATAGCGAGAGTTGATAGCGAACAAATTGCCGTGTAATCGGAATCAATTAATTCCTAAAGGTAAGGGCATAGCACTGCTATTTCCTTACCTATCTTGTTGTTATGCCCCAACAAACTATTCAACTTTCCCGAACGTATTAACCCCCCGCAACCGCCGGGACAATACTGACTTCATCCCCATCTTTCAATACTGTTTCCATTCCTTGCAGGAAGCGAATATCTTCGCTATCGACGTACACATTTAAAAAGCGGCGAAGTTTGCCTTCTTCATCGCAAATTCGCGCTTTAATTCCCGGAAAATCACTTTCAAGAGCCTCGATTAATTCAGTGATATTACTCCCCGAAACTTCAATCGTCGCTTGCTCTTTAGTATATTTTTGTAATGCAGTCGGTACTAAAACTTTTACAGCCATTTTTTCAGCGAACAGTTATTCAGTGAACAGTTATCAGTAGAGAGAGAACAGCGGACAATTGAATTGGAGAAATGCGATCGCGATCGGCGAACAACTATCAATTGTCCATTGTCCGTTATTCATTAAACCAGAACGGGCTGCCAATCCAAGCGCTCTAATGCTTGCGCCCGCTCCCAAGCCCGCTCGAAGCTGTCGAGTTTGGCATCAATCGTGAAAGTTTCGCCAATCGAACCTTGGACGGCTTCTTGGGTTTTTAAGCCGTTGCCGGTGATGTAAACAACGGTGGTTTCTTCGGGATCGATTTTACCGGCTTCGACTAATTTTTTCAGCACGGCAATCGTCGTTCCGCCCGCTGTTTCGGTGAAAATGCCTTCGGTTTCGGCGAGCAATTTAATCCCTTCAATGATTTCGGCATCGTTAGCAGATTCAATTGTGCCGTTCGTCTTCCGAGCTAATTCTAAAGCATAAACGCCGTCGGCGGGATTGCCGATCGCGATCGATTTTGCAATGGTATTCGGTTTCACTGGAGCGACAAAATCGCGTCCTTCTTTAAAGGCTTGCGCGACGGGCGAACATCCTTCTGCTTGCGCGCCGCTGAACCGCACGGCTTTATCTTCGACTAAACCAACCTTGACGAACTCTTGGAAGCCTTTATGGATTTTATTGTAAAGAGAACCGGACGCGATCGGAGCAACGATATGGTCGGGAAGCTTCCAACCCAATTGTTCTGCTACTTCAAAGCCTAACGTTTTCGAGCCTTCGGAATAATAAGGACGCAAGTTAATATTGACAAATCCCCAGCCGTATGTATTGGCAATTTCCGAGCAGAGGCGGTTCACTTGGTCGTAGTTGCCCTTAACCGCCATCACCGTGGGATTGTAGATTAGCGTACCCAGGACTTTCCCGGCTTCCAAATCGGCGGGAATAAACACGCAGCAGTCTAAACCGGCATGGGCTGCGATCGCGGCGGTAGAATTGGCTAAATTCCCCGTACTCGCGCAGGAAACCGTCGTGAAACCTAACTCTCTAGCGCGACTCAGCGCCACTGACACCACCCGATCCTTAAAGCTTAAGGTGGGCATATTCACCGCGTCATTCTTAATGTAGAGATTTTTTAAACCCAAGCGACGAGCGAGACGCTGCGACTTCACCAGCGGAGTCATCCCCGTTCCCACGTCGATATAGTTATCCGTGACGACGGGGAGAAAGTCGCGGTAGCGCCAAATGGAGTTTGGACCGGCGGCGATGCTTTCGCGAGTGACGCGAGAGCGGATTAAATCGTAATCGTAAGCGACTTCGAGCGGGGAGAACGTTTCCTCGCAAACATACAGCGCGCCCGGTTCGTACTCAATCCCGCCTTCTTTGGAGACGAGTTTATTAAAGGTTGCGGTTGAAGCGGTTTTGTCAGTTGCGATCGCCTGGGTCATCTTCGGGTTCTCTCCATTTCCATCAGTTAGTGGCAGATAGTAGCACGCCCCAAAAACCCCGTCAAACAATCCCGACAAAAAAAGTCGGGATTAAAAGTTGAGGGTTGAAACCTTTGCTAGAGTGTCGCTTTTACCCATTTGACCTCTAATCCCCAATGCCGTAATACCATCAGGGTAATTGTTAAGATTTTTAAAGCAAGGAATGTAGAAACTGTCTCCAACTTTCTCCAACCCATCCTCACAAGTTCCCCAAAATCTTCTCCTATAACTAGAGGTATAGGACGTTATACTCATTCCCGATCGCGATGTTTCCCGCCCGATTCAGCTTAGGAAATGATGCTTATCCCCAATCGTCGCGCTACCGGGAGGAGTGACAAGACCTCTACACACAATGGGAGATGCAACGATGACAGTCGAACAATGGAATGAATTCAACCCCGGCAATTGGACAAAAGAGGTGGATGTCCGCGATTTCATTCAAAAGAATTACACCCCTTTTGAAGGCGATGAATCGTTTTTAGTGGGGGCAACTTCTCGTACTGAAGAACTTTGGCAACAAGTCGCTCAGTTAATGATTAAAGAACGAGAAAAAGGCATTCTCGATGCCGATACCGCGATCGCATCTACCATTGTCTCCCACGCTCCGGGCTACATTGATAAAGATATAGAACAAATTGTCGGTTTGCAAACCGATAAACCCCTCAAACGTGCCATCATGCCTTTAGGCGGCATTCGCGTCGTGAAAGCTTCCCTCGAAGCTTACGGTTACAAACTCGATCCCGCCACTGAAGAAATTTTTACGAAATATCGCAAAACCCACAACGATGGTGTTTTCGATGCTTATACCAAAGAAATGCGTTTAGCGCGGCATTCTGGCATTATTACCGGGCTGCCCGATGCTTACGGACGCGGGCGAATTATTGGCGATTATCGCCGCGTTGCTTTGTATGGAGTCAACCGCTTAATTGACGATAAAAAAACGCAATTAGAATCGCTAGAAGTTGACGCGATCGATGAACCCATTATTCAACTGCGCGAAGAGATTAACGAACAAATCAAAGCTTTGTTTGAACTCATCGCAATGGGACAAAGTTATGGTTTCGATCTCTCGCGTCCGGCTGCCAATGCAAAAGAAGCCGTTCAATGGCTTTATTTAGCTTATTTAGCCGCTGTGAAAGAACAAAATGGCGCGGCAATGTCTCTCGGTCGCGTTTCCACTTTCCTTGATATTTACTTCGATCGCGACCTGAAAGCGGGTACGATGACCGAATCGGAATTGCAAGAACTTATCGACCATTTCGTCATGAAATTGCGGATGGTTCGTTTCCTCCGCACTCCCGATTACAATCAACTATTTTCCGGCGATCCAACTTGGGTAACAGAAGCAATTGGCGGGATGGGTGAAGATGGTCGTTCGTTAGTTACGCGCACCAGTTTTCGCGTCCTTAATACCCTTTATACATTAGGCCCTGCCCCCGAACCCAACTTAACCGTATTGTGGTCGGAACGCTTGCCCAAAGCCTTTAAGCGTTTCTGTGCGAAAGTATCCACAGAAACCAGTTCGATTCAGTACGAAAACGACGACTTACAACGTCCGTACTGGGGGGATGATTACGCGATCGCGTGCTGCGTTTCCGCCATGCGCGTCGGCAAACAAATGCAATTTTTCGGCGCGCGAGTCAACCTTGCAAAATGCCTGTTGTATGCGATTAATGGCGGCAAAGATGAAAAATCTGGCGAACAAATCGCCCCTGCTTATGCACCGATTACCGCAGAATATTTGGATTATAACGAAGTAATGCAGCGCTTCGATCGCATGATGGACTGGTTGGCGAAGGCGTATATTAATACCCTCAATGTCATCCATCGGATGCACGATAAATATTGCTACGAACGGATCGAAATGGCACTGCACGATCGCGACGTTTTCCGGACGATGGCTTGCGGAATTGCCGGACTATCCGTAGTAGCCGATTCGCTTTCCGCGATTCAGTATGCAAAGGTGAAAGTTATCCGCGATGACAAGGGTTTAGCGGTTGATTACGAAATCGAAGACGACTTCCCGAAATATGGTAACAACGACGATCGCGCCGATAGTATTGCGGTTGATTTGGTGAAAGGTTTCATGAATAAACTCAAGAAGCATAAAACTTATCGCAATGCAATCCCCACGCAATCTGTTTTAACAATTACCTCGAACGTCGTTTACGGGAAGAAAACCGGCAGTACGCCCGACGGACGCAAAGCGGGCGAACCCTTCGCACCTGGTGCAAACCCGATGCACGGACGCGATCGCAACGGCGCGATCGCATCCCTTGCTTCCGTGGCAAAACTGCCTTATGCTTACGCCCAAGACGGCATTTCTAACACCTTCTCCGTCGTCCCAGCGGCCCTCGGAAAGACAGAACGCGATCGCTTAAATAACCTCGTCGGAATGCTGGATGGATACTTCCACGATGGCGGACATCACATCAATGTGAATGTCTTAAATCGCGACACATTATTAGATGCGATGGAGCATCCCGAACTGTATCCGCAACTCACAATTCGCGTTTCCGGTTATGCGGTGAACTTCATTAAATTAACCCGCGAACAACAGTTAGATGTGATTAAACGAACCTTCCACGAACGGTTTTAAATAATGGATAATTGATAATGGACGAATGGCACTGAAATAAGAGTCAAAAAATCGCCTGTAGAGACGTTGTATACAACGTCTCTACAGATAATTTCGTAGGGTGGGCAGCGCCCACCAGCCTTAAGTCAGTTCCATTCGACAACCCCTCTCCCGCCCCCCCTCATTCCCCCCCAATTCTGGGCTACTGTGTACACACATCTCGATCGCGGAACCGTTTCGGAACATTCCGATGTCTCAAGAGCCGATGGCTCGTTTCTCTTTCTCAATAAGCTTGAGTTGTTAAGAATCAACTCTGAATTGTGAAAGCCTTGCCTAGCAAGGCTTATACAGATTGGGGGTCTCAATTTTCTACTTGTGTGTACACAGTAGCCAATTCTGGGGGGGAAGACAGAGGATGCTTCGCTGTTTGTCGAACGGCGAGGGGGGAGAAGAATTCTCTCTTGCTCCCCTCTCCCAGGGTTGGGAGAGGGGATGGGGGTGAGGGCGATTCCACTTTCTGAGTGGGGTTTCACCTTAAGTTGACGCTAATGAGCATTGCTATGTCCTCTCTATTCAGCCTTCACTTTTTCCAAGGCCATTTCGTCCCCATTTCAGTTAAAGCAGAGAAGACCAAATAGAGGATGAGAACGGCAATACCAGCTAAAAAAGTAACGAAGTCTTGATTCACGATCGATTGTCAATTATCTATTCAGAGTAGGGCGAGTATTGCCGCCATTCTTGAAAAATTCAAACTTGCTACCTTGCCCACCCTACTAGCTATAGCAATTATTCATTATAAATTATCCATTATCCATTATCCATTATCCATTAACTTGTGTTATGCTGAGTAGCGGCACTGTACTACACGCTGAGCTATCGTTCGGGTTCATTAAGCCCGACGGGTGCGGCAACCGCTGGATTGAGCGCATACCGCTACAGCGAAATGGGGCAGTTCCACTGTTTGATTAGCTCATGAGGAAGAGTATTCGACGAATCGTCGAAGCGAGTAGGTTCGACTCCTACATCAAACTCCGGGAAATTAGCTCATTTGGTAGAGCGATCGGCTCATAATCGATTGGTAGCAGGTTCGATTCTTGCATTTTCCACCAAGCAATACCCTCGCCGGGGTTACAGGCACCTTGTTTGGGACAAGGCTAATGTTTTGTTAATAAGTTCTGCGATGGAGGTGTTTGTTCTGTTTCATCGCTACGGCGGCGGAATAGGGCAGCAGTGAGGAAGCTTGCGCTGATGTCGTTCTCCTTCTCTCGAGTCTATCCCTTCGTGCGTTTCCGGTTAAACGCAGCGAACGGTAGATTTGGCGGCAGCCGGTTAGGTTGACGGTTTCCTGTTTTGCAGGAGGCTGCAACTTCACCGCTGCTCGCCTTAATCCAGATTAGGAGAGGCATTCAGCCCGCAACCGAACTGAAAACCACCTCTGTTGGCAGGACTTGAAATATTTATGTAATATATAAATGTACAAGCTGTATTGCTTATGAATCTTCTTCGTCGCCTGCAATGGCCGAAACTATCCTTTAAGTTACCGAATCTTTCCATGTGGAAAACGTTTTATATCAAACCCAACGAAATTGGATTGTTATACCATCGCAGCGATTTCCAAAAAATCCTGCGATCGGGGACTTATACTTATTGGGGTCGCCATTATTCGGTGCGAACGAACGATTTAAACTATCCGCAGGCGAATATTGAAAATTTAGAGCTTTTACTCCGTACCAATGCAGCGGAATTAAACGAACATCTCCTGGTAGTAAGGACAGAGTTCAACCAAGCCGCGTTAGTGCGTTTGGGACAAAATTGGATTACCGTCCCGCCCGATCGCGTTATTGCCTTCTGGCGCGGTTTCATTGACGTTGAGGCGCACCTGTTCAACCTGGAAGAAGATTTGCAACTGCCCGCGAATTTCGTTCAAAAAATTCGCCGCACTGCTTCTTTAAGCGGGGTTAAAAAGGTTCAGATTTCTGAGGCTGAAATTGGCTTGCTGTACGTGCAAAATAACTTCGTGCGTCCGTTAGAGCCGGGAGAATATGCGTTTTGGTGTTTCGAGAACGAAGTTTACGTTCAAACCTTAAGTCGCCTGATTCCAAATCCCAATTTTCCGCTAGAAAAAGTGTTGATTGAAAATCATCCCGATTTTGTCAACGCTTACTGTACTGCGGTCGAATTGTCAAGCAATTCAGTGGCAATTGTGCGCGATCGCGGTAAAGCGATCGCGATTCTTCCCCCATGCAGCCAAAAACTCTTTTGGCAAGGCGTTGAAGTCGAAACCATCGACATTAGCAACAATCCCAAACTGCCCCAAAGTTTAGTTGCGGAATTAGTTTCCGGCTCGCAAGAAACGGTTGCGTTAAGTCACAATTTCTTGCATATTTGTCACGTTAATGCCCAGCACGTCGGCTTGCTGTATATCGATCGCGAATTTCGCGAACAACTTCCCGCTGGAATTCATGCTTGGTGGATGTTCGGACGCTCGTTTCAAACAGAAGTTTTCGATCTGCGCCAGCAAACATTGGAAGTGTCGGGACAAGATATTTTGTCGCAAGATAAAGTGCCTTTGCGCGTTAACTTGACGGCGGGCTATCGCATTGTCGATCCGCTAACGGCGCGCAATACGTTGTCGGACATTACGCAGTATTTGTACAAAGAACTTCAGTTTGCGCTGCGGGCTGCGGTGGGCGAAAAAAGCTTAGATGCGTTACTTGAAGATAAAGGCGGGATCGATCGCGGAATTTCCGACTACATCCGCACTAAAACCGCCGATTATGGCATTGCGATCGACTCGGTAGGCGTGAAAGATATCATCCTTCCCGGCGAAATCAAAACTATCTTAAGCAAAGTCGTCGAAGCCGAAAAATCTGCCGAAGCAAATACCATTCGCCGCCGCGAAGAAACGGCAGCAACTCGCAGTATGTTAAATACCGCGAAAGTGATGGAAAATAACCCCGTTGCTCTGCGTTTGAAAGAGTTAGAAATTCTGGAACGAATTGCTGACAAAATCGACAAAATTCAAGTCAATGGTAGCTTGGATAGCATCTTAACGGAGTTGATTCAGATCGAACGCCGGAATAATGGATGAATGGCACTGAAATAAGAAGGAACAAATTGCCCGTAGAGACGTTGTATACAACGTCTCTACGATAATTTTTTAGGGTGGGCAGCGCCCATCAGCCTTAAGTCAGTGCCATTTGAATAATGGATGAATTGCACTCCCTGAGAGGCGATAGGACTGCTTCAAGTTCTACTATGAATTTCCTAAATCGGCGATAACATCGACTAAACTGGTGACGACGCGAGTAAAGCGATCGAAATCAATTTTATCGACGGTATCGTCGATTGTATGATAATAAGGGTAGCGATAAGGAGCCGTATCGGTAATCATAATTCCGGGGTATCCAACCTGCCAAAACGACCAATGATCCGACCAACCCACGCCGGGAACTTTGTTGGGGAGGGAAGCACCTTCTGAGGGGAAAGACGCATGGCGGCGAAAGGAAGCGATTGCACCTCTCACTAACGATCCCGATTCGAGATTGCCGATAAAAGCTAGAAAATTGCCGCGACTGGGATAAAATAAACCAATCGGAAATGGATATTTTTGAGAGCCGATCGCGTCGGAAAAATAACCGATGGTTTCCAAACTCAGCATCGCTACGATCTTTTCATTCTTCTGCTTCAAAGCGCGCGCATAGACCAAACTCCCCATATCTTCCGTCCAGTTAAACGGCGGTTCTTCGTTAGTAAATTCAACAAAACGAAGCGTGCGTTTTGGGGCGCGATCGGCAAAAATTTTAGCTAATTCTAAGGTTGCGACAGCCCCCGTTCCGTTATCATTAGCGCCCGGACTTGTAAAGGCGGAATCGTAATGTCCGCCAATAACAACAATTTCATCTGGTTTCTCACTTCCGAGTTTTTCGGCTTCGAGGTTGTAGTAAGATTGACCGTCAATTTTATAGTCTTGTTGCTTGACTTGATATCCAGCTTTAGTTAACTCTTGCTGCAAAAAAGTTTTGGCTTCATTGAGCTTTTCATAACGCCCTTCGTTGCGGCTGCCAATTTCACCGGCAAGTTTTTGTAAGTCTTGCTGAAGTAACTCTTTAAGCACAATCTCATCTTTTTGTAAAGGCTTGAAATCGCCTTGGTAGCTTGTTCCCGGCATCCAAATTAAGACGAAATACGCCCAAATTGTAGCCAGCGCGAAAGTCGATAGCAAGATCGCGATACGAATTAAAGCAGGGCGCGTAACAAGCTTTAATTTGAATGAATTTCTCCTTGAAGGTTTGGGCATAACCAATAGATTGCTAAGTTAACGTCCGATCGCGACGGGTTCGGGGATCAGACGTTGCAAAACTTGCTGGAGTACCATCGCCGTCCAGTCGATATCGGCAACCGTTGTTTCCCTACCAAAAGTCAGACGAATCCCCGATCGCGCCCTCAGTTCCGAATAGCCCATCGCTGTCAACGCCAAGCTAGGATTGAGTTTGCCGCTCTGACAGGCAGAACCGGAACTAATCCCAATCCCCGCTAAATTAAGTTGGCGCACCAGGGTTCTCCCTGTCATATTACTGAGTTTCGCGACATCCTCCGTCAGACAAAAGCTGGTGTGGTGGGGAAGGCGTTCGGCGAGATCCCCCGTGGGGACGAGGTAAGGCGAATCGGCAAGTAAACCGAAGAGGCGATCGCGCAACGCCATCAAACGCTGCGTTTCTGCTGCCAGTTCCTCCGCCGCCAACTCCGCCGCCACCCCAAAAGCCGCGATCGCGGGAACCGCCTGCGTCCCCGATCGCCATCTTCCCTCCTGTCCTCCCCCCGCCAACAGCGGCACCAGGGACAGCCCCGGACGCAGGTACAGCGCCCCAACCCCTTGCGGGCCGTACAGTTTGTGGCTCGAAAGCGAGAGCATATCTACGCCCAACTGCTCGACATTCAGCGGCAAACGACCGGCCACTTGTACCGCATCGGTATGAAACAGTACGCCGCGATCGCGACAAATTTGCGCCAACTCCGCGATCGGTTGGAGGGTTCCCACCTCGCTTTGCCCGTAAACAATTGAAACTAAAACCGTATTTTCACGCAGTGCCGCCGCTAAATCCGCCGGTTCGACTCGCCCGCAACGATTGACGGGCAGTTCTGTTACTTCCCATCCCCATTGTTCCAGCAACTTCGCCGGTTCTGCGATCGCAGAATGTTCTACGCTCGAAATAATCAAATGTTGGGGGCTGCGAAACTGGCGCGCTACGCCCATCACCGCTAAATTATCCGCCTCCGTACCGCCGGAGGTAAAAATAATCGAATCCGGAACTGAAGCCCGAATTAGGGCAGCAACTTGACTCCGGGCAGCTTCAATAATCGTCGCTGCTCGTTCGCCCCAAGCGTGTAAGCTGGAGGGATTGCCCCACTGCTGGCTAGAAATTTCCTGCCAACAAGCGATCGCTTCCGGACGCGGGGGAGTGGTTGCACTGTAATCGAGATAGATTTGCATATGATGCTTAATGAGTGCTGGTGAGATGGTATTTCAACTAAGGAACTATCCCCGCTTGGCGGAATTTAAAGTTCAATGATTTTCTTAATCTATTGTCCATTATTGATGAGACTCTAGTAACGGAGAGCGCGAACGGTCAGCAAGTTCGCACTTTTTGAAATCGAGCGGGGGAACCAATTTTTAACGTTTAATGTTTAGTTTTGAGTGCTAGGAAGTCCGAGCTTTCCTCGGATTGCCCGATCGCGCTGTTTGATGTTTAATTCCGCAAAGCACCCTTAACCGCCCGGTTTGCAAACGTTGTAATCTTCGTGGGAAACGACCTCTTGGGGAACCAGATTGCTCCCACAATCGCGACAGATTAAGCGGTAGTTGCGCGTCACGGGAATGCTGATAATAAAGCGATCGTGGCGAAGGCGCTTGCCCCTAAACTCCCGATAATCCCGTTGTGTAGCAATCCCTACCAGAATTTGACGCGCTTTGAGAACTACATTCCTAGGAAGAGCGCTCAAATCGATAGGATCCTCGGCAAAAGTCGCTTCCCATTGCTGTCTTTCTTCTCTTTTCTTTGCCAAGTTGTCTTGCTTCTGAGCGCAACGATGGCAGATTTGACCGTATCCTTTATGACCGCAGGGAAAACTCTTTTTTCGTCTAGCCATATCCATCGTGCGGCTTGAACCCGCATCCTTTAACGCTACGAACGATAGTCTGTCGGTCGGGAGCGTTAAGAAAATTCCAAATCCCCCGCCAACATCTCCCAATTTCCTTATCCAACTATTATAGGAGACGACGAGCGACGGGAGTATTGTATACAAAGTCTCTACGATTGCCTACAAGATCTTCGGGTTCTGAGTTTAACGATCGCACCTCGCCGTTTTTCTTAACGCCATCAATTTTGCTCTCAGTAATCAGCGAATAAAGATGACTTTTCCGGATCGATCGGCCAATCTTCATTCTGACCGCCAACAATTAAATTTTCGATCCGAACGTATTCTTTGCTTAATTGCCGCAACGCATTAATTAATAAATCTAAGGCGAGAGGATCGCTCGTTCCTAAATCCAGCCAACACCGCCCCCAATCGCGATAATATTCAAAATCGCTCATATTGTGCATGGGAGCCATCATTATGCTTTCAGGAACTGCGTTATTGTAATCGAAATAGCTTAAGTCGTCTCCCATTTCTGCAATTTGTAAGTTTTCGCCATTAAAAGCGCCGAGTTTTCCTAAGTAATACCAGGAATTAAAAACTTCTTCGACATACTGCTGTTCCATCGGAGAAGGAGTATTTTCAAACTGCAACCAAATCCATACATCGAACGGATCGACTTCTCTAAATTGAACGTTCATCGTCATTAATAAAGTTAGCTCTGTCTCTAGAGTAGAGGGGAACAGTGATTAATGATTCCCCCTACCTAACTATCTTATCGCTAAAGTTTGCTTGCGCTTAGGGGGAGGGAAGATTCGATCGAGTTGCTGAATATCTGCTGGTGTTAATTGAAGTTCTAAAGCGCTGTAGTTCTCTAAGAGGCGATCGCGGTTGCTACTTTTGGGGATCGAAATAACGTTATCTTGGTGCAGCAGCCAACTGAGAGCGATTTGAGTGGGGGTTGCATTATACTTTGTCGCGATCGCTTGCAAGCCAGAATGCCTCACAAACGCCCCTTGTTCCAAAGGACAATAAGCCATAATCGGGATCTTTCGCTGCCGACACCAAGGCAATAAATCCCATTCGATTCCTCGCCGCATCAGATTGTAGAGAACTTGATCGGTGGCTAAAGCCGAGCCTCCGGCTAAAGCTAGAGCTTCTTCCATATCGTCCGTATCGAAATTACTCACGCCATAATCGAGGATTTTGCCACTTTGTTGTAAGTATTGTAAAGCTTCAAGGGTTTCGGATAAAGGGGTGGAACCTCGCCAGTGCAGTAGATATAAATCTAAATAATCGGTTTCGAGGCGGGATAACGAGCGATCGCAAGCTCGAAGAACCCCTTGGTAACTCGCATTGTGGGGATAAAACTTACTGACTAAATAGATGCGATCGCGGCAACCGGCGATCGCTTTAGCGACAATCTTTTCTGCCCCTCCTTCCCCATACATTTCTGCCGTATCGATCAGCGTCATCCCCAAATCGATGCCGAAACGCAACGCCTCAATCTCAGTTTGTTGCTGGCTGGCTTTTTCGCCCATCCGCCAAGTTCCCTGTCCCAAAATAGGTATTTTTCTACCGGAGGGGAGTGATAATGTTTTCATGAATTGGGGGTGCTTTTCTAGCGAGAGTTTAAGATTCGATGAGATTTTTTTGCAAAGCAATAACAGCCGCTTGAGTGCGATCGCGCGCGTCCAGTTTTTTCAAAATCGCGCGGACGTGAACTCGTACCGTTCCGGGAGCGATATATAAAATTTGAGAAATTTCGCGATCGGTTTTACCATCAATAATTAAAGCAAGAATTTCCTGTTCTCGCCCCGTTAAAACAGGATGCGATCGCTCCGAATTCTCATTTTCGCTGCCATAACCTTCAAAAGCGGCTCGAATTTCCATCGTTGCTGCCGCATCCCACCACGAAGCCCCCGCCGCCACCGACTGAAGCGCGAGAATCAACGTTTGCGACGGCGCGCCCTTAAGACAATAGCCCCGCGCCCCGGCTTGAATGAGGCGATCGATCGAGGCTTTTTGCGTCTGGGACGTTAAAACTAAGATCGGTAAATCGGGGCATAATTGGCGAATTTGTCGGCAAGCTTCCGCCCCCCCCAGTCCCGGCAAACCAATATCCAAAATCACGATATCCAGCGCGCGACTCTTCACAATTTCGAGGGCAGTTTCCCCATCTTCCGCCTCTGCCACCACTTCCAGCCCCGGTTCTCTTTCCAGGCGGACGCGCAAACCGAGACGAAACAGTTCGTCGTCCTCCACGACCAAAATTTTCATTGATAATTCGCAATTTGTAATTCGTAATTCGTAATTCGCAATTTGTAATTCGTAATTCGTAATTCGTAATTCGTAATTCATAACTCATAACTTCCCCTTCATCACTCATCACTCATCACTCATCACTCATCACTCATTATTCATTATTCATTATTCATCACTCCAAGGGAGAGTTGGCAGTCTGAAAGCAAAAATTGCTCCTCTCGGATGGCGATTCTCTGCCCAAATTGTACCGCCGTGCGCGTCGATAATCTGACGGGATAAATAAAGCCCCAGTCCCGAACCTTTTGCTTGACGATCGCTCTGTCCCCGATAAAATCGTTCAAATAAGTGAGGAAGTTCTTCGGGTTCGATACCGCCGCCATTATCCAACACTTTGAGGCTGTGGTAAGAGGTTCCCGCCTCCAAAATTACCTCGACTCGTTCGCCGCGCGGGGAATGATCGATCGCGTTTGTCAATAAATTCGCGATCGCGCGCTGAAGTTGTTCTGCATCGCCCTTAACCCACAAAAACTGGCGAAAATTCGACGGACTATAGCGAACGGTAATACAGACTCGACGACTCGCTGCTAATTCCGTCACCATCGTTACCACTTCTTCGACAATCGCGCCCAAATCCACGGCTTCGAGAGTGAGTTTCAAGCCCTCATTATCGTTGCGATAGACATCGAGTAAGGTTTCAACCAGTTTTAAGGTGGCTTGATGGCTGCGAACCATCATCGCTAACACGGGTTGCTGGCGGGATTCTACCGCCCCAAAACTGCCCCGTTGAAAGGCTTTGAGCGTTTCAATTGCGCCGAGGAGTGGGGTTTTGAGATCGTGGGCTAAAGTCGAGGCAAAGTCTTCGCGGACGCTGGCGAGTTTTTCTTGGGATTCTAAGCGCGCTTGTTGCTGGAGAAGGGTTTGTTGGTAAGTGCGGTTGCGATCGCTCAATAAACCCGTGACAATCAGGGCTAAAGTTGCGATCGCGCGGCTGGCGATCGTTGGGGTTTTAACCATATCCAGCCCCGGCAGCCAAATATTGAGCAAGGTGACAATACAAGCCGCTAGCGTTACCCAAAACGTCGTTTTTCGACTGGCATGAGTGCTAGCAAGCAAAATCGGGCCGATATAGAGATAACTGAAAACATAGTCGGGGGGCGTGGAAAACTCGAGGGATAGCACGATGGCAAACAGCCCGGTTTCCAACCAAATCATTTTCATACGATTAACTAATCAAGGTTAACTAATCACTTTTAACAATTGCCTATTTCATTCGACTAAAAATTACCATAAACGCCAATCTATCCCTTGTAATCCTTACCAAATTATTACACCATCTAATTTACAGTTATCAGTTGTTCGGGGCAAGCTTTCAAATTTCAACCTTTTTGTCGGAACAAAGATGTGTGAATTTCTCACCCCCTAACAAGGTTAAATTTTAACAATCGCTCGTAATTGCTATGTTACAAGGATGGATTCAAATTTTCCTAACGATCGCGATCGTTGTGGCAATTTCGCCGTTTTTCGGTCGCTATATGGCGCGCGTCTTTTTGGGCGAACGAACGCTTCTCGATCCAGTTCTGACACCGTTAGAACGGCTTCTGTATTCGCTTAGTGGCGTGCGCGCGCGTGAAGAAATGACCGGGTGGCAGTATGCCCGCGCTATTTTAATGAGTAATGCTGTCATGCTGGTGTTTATCTTCGCAATCTTCTTGCTTCAGGGCGCGTTACCGTTTAATCCCACTGGATTGGGCGCGCCTTCTTGGGATTTAGCGCTGCACACTGCGATCTCTTTTCTCACCAATACCAATCAACAACATTATTCCGGCGAAACCACTTACAGTTACTTCACTCAATTTGCAGCTTTGGGTTTCATGATGTTTGTTTCCGCTGCAACGGGTTTAGCGGTTGGGATTGCTTTTATTCGCGGCTTAACGGGGCGAGCGTTGGGCAATTTCTATGTCGATTTAATTCGCTCGATTACCCGCATTTTACTGCCAATTAGTCTTGTTGGCGCGATCGCGTTTATCGCCGCCGGAATGCCCGAAACGCTAGCAGGGGCGCTGGTGGTTCCCACCTTAGAAAATCCTGAAATCAGTCAAGCGATCGCGCGCGGGCCGGTTGCCCATTTTGAAATCATTAAAGAATTAGGCGAAAATGGCGGCGGTTTCTTCGGTATTAATTCCGCTCATCCCTTTGAAAATCCCAACGGTTTCACCAATCTCATTCAACTGATTGCTATTCTCTCAATTCCTTCCTCGCTGATTATTACCTACGGTATTTTTGCGAATAATTTAAAGCAAGCGTGGATGGTTTATAGCATTCCTCTGGCGCTTTTAGTCCTGTTTGTCGTTATTACTGCGATCGGCGAATATCGCGGCAATCCAGAAGTTAACACTGTTTTAGGCAGCAATCTTGCCCCCAACCTCGAAGGAAAAGAAGTTCGCTTCGGCTGGGCAAACTCTGCCCTTTATGCCGTCATTACAACCGCGACGATGTGCGGTGCGGTGAACGCAATGCACGATTCTTTAATGCCGAATGGCGGCTTTGTTACTTTGGCGAATATGTTCTTACAAATCGTCTTCGGCGGACAGGGAACCGGCACGGCTTATCTGTTTGCCTACTTAATTTTAGCTGTCTTCGTTACGGGGTTAATGGTTGGAAGAACGCCGGAATTTTTAGGGCGAAAAATTGAAAAACGAGAAGTCGTTCTCGCTAGTTTCTTGATTTTAATGGTACATCCGATCGCAATTCTCATTCCCGCCGCGATCGCCCTTTCCTTCCCCCAACTTGCCGGAATTAGCAATCCCGGCTTTCACGGACTGTCTCAAGTTATCTACGAATATACCTCCGCCGCTGCGAACAACGGTTCCGGCTTTGAAGGATTAGGCGATAACACCCTTTGGTGGAATTTGAGTACCAGTTTCAGCTTGCTAGCCGGACGCTACATCCCCATCGTCGCCCTACTCCTCCTCGCCGATAGTATGTCTCGCAAACATCCCGTTCCCGCAACTATCGGCACGCTGCGGACGGATACCGGACTTTTTACCGGCGTAACGGCGGGCATCATCCTTATTTTAGGCGCGCTAACGTTCTTTCCCGTCCTGGCTTTAGGGCCAGTAGCCGAAGCATTTCAAATTTTCTAGTCAGGGCGAATGGCCATTCGCCCCTACAGTCTCCTTTTCTCAGGTGTGGGGCTTCCCAAGACGCATTTTGAATGGTTAAAACTATGATTAACAAAGACGAATCATCCCCTTCCCATCCACAGCGAAGAAGCGATCGCCGCGACAATCGCAAGCATACCCCAAAAGTCGATCGCAGCGGGCTGTATCAGCGCGCCATTCGCGAAGCCTTTCTCAAACTCAATCCTCGCGTTGCCGTCCGCAATCCCGTGATGTTTGTGGTGTGGTTGGGAACGTTGGTGGCACTACTCGTCACCTTAAATCCGAACATTTTCGGGACGGTAACGGGAGATTTAAACCAACAGCGCTTGCTGAATGGCATTATTACGCTCATCCTCTTTTTTACGGTGCTTTTTGCGAACTTTGCCGAGGCGGTAGCGGAAGGACGGGGGAAAGCGCAGGCGGATGCGTTGCGATCGACGCGCAGCGATACAACGGCTCGTAAATTGCTCCCCGATGGTACGATTCAGGAGGTGAGTTCGACGGATTTACATCGGGGCGATCGCGTCAAAGTCATTGCCGGCGATATCATTCCGGCGGATGGCGAAGTGCTGCAAGGCATCGGTTCGGTGGATGAATCGGCGATTACGGGCGAATCCGCGCCGGTATTGAAGCAACCGGGAACGGATATCGCCAGTTCGGTAACGGGCGGTACGCGCCTACTCTCCGATGAATTGGTGCTACAAATTACCTCAGATCCCGGGCAAGGATTTATCGATCGCATGATTGCCCTCGTAGAAGGCGCAGAACGCAGCAAAACGCCGAACGAAATCGCTTTAACGGTATTATTAGCCGTTTTAACCCAAGTCTTTTTAATTGTCGTCGCCACGACTCCCGCCCTCTCCAGTTATATTGCCAACTTTCTAGACAGTGCCATCGGTACGGAAGCGGGAAATAGTTTGCGTTCGGGAACCAGCATCGCGATTCTCATTTCGCTGCTGGTCGCGCTGATTCCCACAACGATTGGCGGTTTACTCAGCGCCATTGGGATTGCGGGAATGGATCGCGTCGCTCAGTTTAATGTTATCGCAACTTCCGGGCGCGCGGTCGAAGCTTGCGGCGATATCAATACTTTAGTATTGGATAAAACGGGGACGATTACTCTCGGCAACCGTTTAGCCGATGAATTTATCCCGGTTAATAACCATTCTTTAGAAGAAGTTGCCGAAATTTGCGCGATCGCGAGTATCTTTGACGAAACTCCAGAAGGACGCTCCATCGTCCGTCTCGCCGAAAAAATGGGGGAAATTCCCGCTCTAGACTCTCACACGGCAGAAGGCATCGAATTTTCCGCCCGCACGCGCATAAGCGGCACAGATTGGCAGGGGAAGGAGTATCGTAAAGGGGCTGTCGATGCGATTAAAGGATTCGTGCGTTCTCGCGGCGGACAAGTCCCCGACAGTCTCGACGCAGCCTACGAACGCGTTTCCCACCTCGGCGGCACTCCCCTTGCCGTTTGCAAAGGCAATGACATCTACGGCGTAATTTACCTCAAAGATATCGTAAAACCGGGACTGAGAGAACGTTTCGACCAACTTCGACGGATGGGCGTAACAACGATTATGCTAACCGGCGACAATCGAATTACCGCCTCAGTGATTGCCAAAGAAGCGGGAGTCGATGACTTCATCGCCGAAGCGACACCGGAAAACAAAATCGAAGTTATTCGCGCCGAACAAGCGCAAGGGAAGCTGGTGGCGATGACGGGTGACGGAACCAACGACGCGCCCGCCCTCGCGCAAGCGAACGTCGGTTTAGCGATGAATTCCGGCACGCAAGCGGCGAAGGAAGCGGCAAATATGGTCGATTTAGATTCCGATCCGACCAAGTTAATCGATTTGGTGACGATTGGCAAACAATTGTTGATTACGCGCGGTGCTTTGACGACATTTTCCGTTGCTAACGATATCGCGAAATATTTTGCGATTATCCCCACGATTTTTGCAGCGGCTGGCATTGGCGCGTTAAATATTATGGGCTTAAAAAGCGCTCAATCCGCGATCGTTTCGGCTTTGATTTATAACGCGCTGATTATCCCCGCTTTAATTCCCCTAGCGTTGCGTGGCGTAGAATTCCGCCCGCTTGCAGCAGATCGCTTGTTACAGCGCAATATTCTCGTTTATGGCTTGGGCGGGATTATTGCCCCGTTTATTGCGATTAAAGCGATCGATTTAGTTTTACCTCTTTCTTGAATTTCGATCCCCCTAAATCCCCCTTGTTAAGGGGGACTTTGAGAACTAAGAAGGGAGAATATTGAAAACTTTCCAGTTCCACCCTTATTAAGGAGGGTTAGGGGGGAGCGAACCAAATTTAACCGTTAAACTTCTTACGTCTGTCATCTTCCCCGCTCAAACCCTATCTTTTTCTAACTCCTCTATCCCATGAAACGCAATTCGTTTAATCCCTCTCTGCAATCTGTTGAAGACGCGATCGAGATTTGGCAAGAATGGCGCGATAAAAAATTACCTTTAGCATTATTTCTCGCGCTCTGCTTTAACCTTATTATCGCGCCGCTCGTGTTAGCCGCTAATGCCGAAACGCTTTCTCGATCTCAAGCTTGGGCATTAGGTTTATTAGGACTGGGAACAGTTGCTCTTTCGATTTATTTATTTGTCGTCATGTTCGCGCCGGAAAAGTTTTAGAAGATCGGGCTGCCGATTCTCGCTCTGAGAGACTCTCTATCAACCTTTTCTTAAAAACCGTAGAGACGTTGTATACAACGTCTCTACAGCCAAAACAGGAATATTCAATTCCTCACGATTCACCATTAACAATTTACTAATATGACTTTTGCACGCGAAATAAGTAGAGCTATTCGCTCGACTTTAGTTCTCTGGATTCTAACCGCTATTATTTACCCCTTGGTGATGGTAGCATTCGGACAAATTGTTTTTCCTTTTCAAGCGAACGGCAGTATTTTAAAAGATGGCAGCGGAAAAGCGATCGGTTCGGCTTTAATCGGGCAACCCTTTAGTAGCGATCGCTATTTTAACAGCCGTCCCAGCAGCACAAGCTACAGTACCGCAGATCCGAACAATGATAAGGATGGGATCCTTAAAACCGGCGTTTCTGGGGCGAGTAATTTAGCTCCTTCCAATCCCGATTTAATCAAGAGAGTTCGGGAGACGACGGAGAAATTAAAACAGGCAGAAATACAACCCACTGCCGATCTCGTCTATACTTCTGGCTCTAGTCTCGACCCGCATATTACCCCCGAAGCGGCGCGATCGCAAGTTTCCCGCATTGCCAAAGCGCGACAACTTCAACCCCAGCAATTAAACCTTCTAATTGCTCAAAATACGGACGGACGCAGTTTAGGAATATTTGGCGAACCGGGGATTAATGTGTTGAGGTTGAATCTCGCGTTAGATGCTTTGAAATAGTTGCTAATATCAATTTGAGCTAACGATGCCAGTTCTAAACTTCTCTCGATTTTGAGAACAATGGTGCGTTACGCTTTGCTAACACACCCGACTTTCTTCTATTGATTTGAGATAATGTTGTCAGTTCTAAACTTCTCATAATTTTTAGAATAATGGTGCGTTACGCTTCGCTAACACATCCTATTTTCTTCTATCAGTTTGAGATAATGTTGCCAGTTCCAAACTTCTCCTGATTTTTAGAATAATGGTGCGTTACGCTTCGCTAACACACCCTACTTTTTTCCATGAATTTGAGCTAACGGTGCAAATTCTAAACTTCTCTCGAATTTTAGAATAATGGTGCGTTACGCTTCGCTAACACACCCTACTTTTTACGATTCACGATCGACGATGTACAATCCTTCTTTACCTTCACAGCAACGGGGAAAACATAAGATTTTTATCGGCATGGCTCCGGGTGTGGGGAAAACTTTCCGAATGCTCGAGGAAGGACATCGCTTGCGCCAAGAAGGGATGGATGTCATTGTTGGTTTGCTGGAAACGCACAACCGTCAGGAAACTGCTCAACGAGCGGAAGGATTGGAAATTATCCCGCGACAACACATTAACTATTCGGGGTCAATCTTAACTGAAATGGATGTCGATGCGATCCTAGCTCGACAACCGCAACTGGCGTTAATTGACGAACTCGCTCATACCAATATCCCCGGTTCTCAACGAGAAAAACGCTATCAAGATGTGGAGGTGATTTTAGAGGCGGGAATTGATGTTTATTCAACGGTGAATATTCAGCATATCGAGAGTTTAAACGATCTTGTCGCGCGTATTACTGGTGTTGTCGTGCGCGAGCGAATTCCCGATCGCCTCCTCGAAGAAGCCGACCAAGTAGTTGTTATCGATGTTACACCAGAAACCTTAGAAGAACGGTTGAAAGATGGCAAGATTTATGCTATAGAAAAGGTTAACCAATCTCTACAAAATTTCTTTCAACGACGCAACCTGATTGCGCTGCGAGAATTAGCCCTGCGAGAAGTTGCCGATAATATCGAAGAAGAAGCGATCGAACAAGCCGCAAATAGTTCTCAACTAAATGCTCCTTTTTGCAACATTCACGAGCGACTATTAGTGTGCGTTTCGACTTACCCAAATGCCGTTCAATTAATTCGACGCGGCGCGAGAATTGCGGGTTATATGCACGCTCCTTTTTATTGTTTATTCGTTCAAGATCCGGAGCGATTTTTAACGAAAGCGGAAAGTTTGCACGTTGAAACCTGCGAGGGGTTGTGCGAGGAATTTGGAGGCGAGTTTGTTCGCGTTACGGACTCCGATAAAGTGAAAGCGATCGCGACGGTTGCCCAAAATTATCGCATTACGCAAATTGTTATCGGCGAAAGTCAGCGATCGCGCTGGCAACTGATTTTAAACGGATCGCTAACGCACAAACTCTTGCGATCGCTCAAAAATATCGACGTACATATCATTTCCACCGATAAGCGATAACCCTACCAACCGCGATCGCGTGCCACTTGCAACCATCGTTTCCGTAGTTTTTGCAATCCGGAAGGCTTGCGATCGCGCTCTTGCTGCCACTGAAACGCCACCCGCTCGACAATCTCCGAGAGTGAGGGCGAAAGCGTCGGAAATCGCAGCAAATCCCCAATTTTAAGGCGATTTTGCACGGCTAGAGCGATGGGGGCGATGGATTCTGCTGCTTGCAATCCGACGAGATGCGCGCCAAGGATTTCGCCGTCGGAGTGCAAAACGAGTTTGCAAAATCCGGCGCTCCCTTCCTGCACCCAAGCTTGCGATACGCCTTTATAATAGTCCCGCACCGCGATCGCATCCTCTCCATAATGATGTCTGGCTTGCGCCTCCGTCATCCCCACCCGCGCGAGATTCGGCTCGATAAAAATCGCACGTGCTAGAAAATGGTAATTAACGGCAAATCTCGGTAAAAATAAAGCGTTTTTGACGGCAATTCCCGCTTCGTAGCGGGCGATGTGGGCGAGAGGATAGCCGCCTAACAAACTCCCGCAGGCATAAATGCGAGGATTAGCGGTTTGTAACTTCTCGTTGACGGATATCTCGTTCGATCGCGCGATCGCGCCGACTCCCTCTAAATTTAAACCCCGCACGGCTGGAACGCCCTCAATCGCGAGCAAAATTTCTGCGGCTTCGATCGCTCGATTGCCCGCTTGCAGCCACTTTGCACCGGCGATTTGGCGGACTTGGGTAACGGGGGCGCGCGTTAAAATGCGAATGCCTTCTGCTTCGAGTTGGGCTTGTATCCAGCGTTCTGCTTCAACATCTTCTGCCGGTAAAATGCGATCGCCCGCAACGATTACAGTAATCTGTTTGCCGAGGCGCTGCAAACTCTGGGAAAGTTCGATTGCGAGGGGACTACCGCCGATAATGGCGAGATTGTTCGGGAGTGCCGCGTACTTTTCGGGCTGCCAAAGCGCATCGGGCGTAATGTAGCCGACTTCCTCGAGTCCTTCAATATCGGGAATGAAAGGAACCGAACCTGTCGCCAATAGGTAAGCGCGCGATCGCAACTTTCGATTTTCTGCAATAAAAGCCCGATCGGGCAAGCGACAAAATTCCCCCGGCCCGGTTAAAATATCAACGCCTAACGCTGCCAAGGTAGAGAGAGAATGTTCGGCTTTTAAAGATGCGATCGCCGCCCGCGCTACTGCAATCCCTTCTTCGCCCCACGCTTCCCCCAGCTTCGCCCAACGCGCCAAGGTGCGACAGTAGAGAGATTCGGCGCTGCTGTCGATCGCGGTTGCAGGGGAGGTGACTAAAGCAACGCGAGCATTGAGATTTACCGCTTTTGTTGCCGCATAAATCCCTTCAAAACTATCGCCAATGACAACGAGATCGAATTCAAATTTCACGAAGATAACTGGAAAGTGAAAAGTAACGAGTAACCCTTACCCAATACCTGTTAATCCCAGATTAGTAGGGGCGTATTGCATACCATTGGTGTCAACTTAAGCTTAAACCTGCTCGCATAGCCCGCCTTGGGTTCAAACCCAAGGCTAATAACTCAAGTCCTATAAATAGGACTGGGAAATTCAAATGTATCCAACCCGTTTCAACGGGTTTCAGCTAATCGCTGTGGAACTTGAGTTCCACCGCTGGCTAAGTGTTTCACCTTAAGTTGACGCTAATGATTGCATACGCCCGTCTCGATCCACTAAAACGTTCCGAGTAAGGCGCGTTCAACTTCAGGAGCAAAGTCAATGAAAACAAAGAAATCGGCGCGATACAAATAATCTTCATCTTCATTATCAATAACGCGAATGTATCCCGATTTTTTGGCATTCTCATCGGGGAGAATTTTATAAACTTTGCGGAGAGTTAATGAATCTGCATCTTCTGTCTGAATACAAATTGCATATTTAGATGGTGTTTCTATAGTCGTATTCATCCTTAATCTAAAAAGCACTTGATTTTCATTTTCTTTTTGCCCATCCCATGAGCTTCAAACCAATGGACTTCTGCAAGGCGAATCTCTCCACTAAACAAACGAACTGTAGCTTCGCCTTTCAGCTTTCTCCAACGACTGCCGCCATATCGCTTTCGCAACAAAGGAAGAATACGAATACTGTTCCCCGTTGCAATTACTTCTATATTAACGATTTTTCCAAGAATTTCAAAATTCATTAATATAGCAGTTCCTTTCCTCCCAATATAGTTGATGTTCGCAAGTTCTTGGCGAACGAAGATATCCGTTGACTAAAGCCCGCGCAATGCTTCTAACAAGCGTTGATTTTCTTCAGGCGTGCGAACGGCAATGCGAAAATAGCGATCGCCCAGTTCGGGAAAACTGAGGCAATCTCGAATTAAAATACGATGCTTTTTGAGCAACCTCATTTGCAATTGAGAAACCGAGCGATCGCACCGAACGAATAAGAAGTTAGCGGCCCCCTCAAAAGGGTCTAATCCTTCTAAAGCTTGAAGACCTTTAATTAACTCGGCTTTGGCTGGCGGCAACCACTCCATTGTTTTTTGCGCGAAGGCAGTATCTTGGAGGGCTGCGATCGCGGCAGCTTCCGCCAGGACGTTGACCGGCCAGGGATCGCGCCACTTTTGCCAGCGGGCGAGGCGATCGGGATGCGCGATCGCGTAGCCCAAACGCAATCCCGGCAAGCTGTAGAACTTAGTGAGCGATCGCAAGACAACTAAATTCTTAAATTCTTTCACCCACCCTACCAAACTTGCTTGTTCTGCGGGCGCTAAAAAGTCCATAAAGGCTTCGTCCGCAACGATTAGGTCAAATTCGGTCAATAGGGGTAAAAGCGTTTCTAAACTCCAAATTTTGCCCGTAGGATTGTGAGGATTATTCAACAATAAGCCGCGCTGGGGAGGGTGCAACCAGCGATACATTGCCCCCCCAACCGGCCAGCGATGGCCCTCAAAGAGCGGTAGATGGGTAGAAGCGTCTTCATTGTGGGGAGCGATCGCAAAACTCGGAAGCGGAAGCGCCCGATTATCGATCTGCAAGGCATTTTTGCAAACCGTCGCCCCGAAGGTTTCTAGAGCGCGATCGTAATCTCGGAAAGTCGGCGCGATCGTCTCGATTATCCCCAATTGAGCCAGTTCTCGCCCCGCCCAAGTCAGCAATTCCGCCGAACCATTTCCCGGCAAAACCCAGGCTGGATCGAGATCGTGATGTTGGGCTAAGGCAGAACGTAACTGAGAGTAATGCGGATCTGGATAGGCAGCGATCGCACCCAGTCCCCGCCCAATTGCTGCGATCGCGCTTTCCGGAGGACCGAGGGGATTGATGCTCGCGGAAAAATCCAAAATCGAGGTCGGGGGACAACCGGCCAGAGCCGCTGCCCAGGCTAAATTTCCCCCGTGAATAGGTCGATTCTTCATCCGATACACTCATCTGAAGATGAAGCGTTAGGACTCTGGCGGCGAAACCTTATCCTTGAACAACTTGCCAGCAGAAAAGGCAGGAACTTTGGTTGCCTTAATTTCCATTTTCTCGCCGGTTTTCGGATTGCGGCCTTCGCGAGCTTGGCGATCGCGCGATTCAAACGAACCAAAGCCCACCAGCGTCACCTTGTCCCCTTGGGACACGGCTTCCATAATTGCTTCTAGGGTTGCCGTTAAGACAGCATCCGCCTGTTTTTTAGTGACAGTCGCTTTTTGAGCGACCTTATCGACTAAATCTCCTTTATTCACGGGTAATCTCCTTTATTTTCGCGATTGTATCGATCGATTTAGGTTCGACTTTGAGTAATTACTTCCCAAAGATGAACGATTTTTCGGTTAAAACCCCCGAGAACGCCATAGGCTGGAAGTTTCACGCTCATTATTCTACGCTTATTCGCCGGTTGTGGATCGCTGAAAGCTTTAATTTATATAGATTTTGTCAATTTTTTATGAATTTTCAGCCCTTGCTGGAACCAAATGCAAGCCAAAAAGCACGGTTCGTATAAACTGAAACCCAGATTGAGAAAGCGTTTCAGGGAAAAACTACCAAGGCGAGGGGCGATCGCGAACCAAGATAGTGCTTACTGCAACAGAACGATGCGATCGAAGCAGCGCCTAGGTTTAATTGCTTATTCCCTGCCCATTCCCAATCGCGATGACTAAATTTTTCGCGGTAGGGGCAGCCGCATTGCTATGCCCTCTTGAGGAATCGTGCAAAATCAATCAGAAAAGGCTGAAGTATACCATTGGTTCGTTTTGGGTGAGCGCTTCGAGTTTTCCTATGTTAGTATCACTATTAACACTACTACCCCTCTTAATAAGTGATACTCAATCAAAAGCATGAGTCAAAATCGAATTAGCGACATCGTAGCCTCAATGCGGCGAAGTCCGGCTAATATTCGGTTTTCGGCTTTAGAAAAAGTCTGCGAGCATTATTTTGGCAGAGCGCGTCAGCAGGGAAGTCATCTTATTTATAAAACCCCGTGGCCAGGAGACCCTCGCGTCAATATTCAAGAAGGAAAAGGGGGGAAAGCGAAAGCTTACCAAATTAAACAAGTCCTAGAAGCGATTGAGAAAATAGAGAGGCAAAGCAACGATGACTAAAGAAATCGACCCCAACCACTACACTTACCGCATTACTTGGTCAGAAGAAGATGGCGAGTACGTGGGGCTATGCGCGGAATTTCCGAGCTTATCGCATCTTGACGAAGATCGGAGCAGCGCTTTAGAAGGCATTTGTGCATTGGTTTGCGATGTGGTCGAAGATCTCAAAACCTCACAAGAGCCAATCCCCGAACCTATTGCCGATCGAAAATATAGTGGCAACCTTCAACTTAGAATGCCACCCCACATACACCGAAAGCTGGTCACTGAGGCAATGGAAGAAGGAGTTAGCCTCAATCGCTATATCAACTCAAAATTAGGGGCTTAAGATCGCGCGCTTGGAAAAGTCCTCTAGGCTACTCATGGTGTGGGGGGGTGGAGATTTTAAAGATACCTGGTATCGATCGCGCCTAATCGGGTAGGGTGGGCAGCGCCCACCAGCCAAGACTTTGGTGCTATATCGCGGTAGCCGGTCTAGTAGGGTAGGCAGCGCCCACCAGCCAAGACTTTGGTGCTATATCGCGGTAGGGGCAGCCGCAATGCTATGCCCTCTTAATAAATCGTGCGAATTACGAACTACGCATTATGCCAACTTCGCTACCCAAGCATCGCGCCCACCCTTAGACGTTCCTCCAAAACTCCCCGAAGTCAACCCCGCCACATAAATCCCCTCGCTCCCCACCGCGATTCCCGTCGCCCCCTCGTTACTGCTACTCCCAAACTGCTGCTTCCACAACAGCGCCCCCCGCGCATCGTACTTCGCCACAAACGCATCCTCTGCCCCCGCAGCCGTTTTCAGCGTCCCGCTCGTCGTCCCTGTGATATAAACCCCCGTCGCATCCGCCGCAATCCCCGTCGCCACATCCGCTTGCGGCGTACCGAGGTTTCGCTTCCAAGCTAACGTCCCATCACCATCAAACTGAGCAACCCACGCATCCCCCTCACCATAATACGTCCCACCCAAACCCGAGCGATCGCCGTGAATACCTGCCCAGTAAGCATCGTGGTCGCCCAACCAGTCCCCAGGATCGCCAGCATAAGCGTCTCCCAGCCATCCCTTCGTTTGCCCCGCCAAATAAACGCGCCCTTGCGGATCCACCGCCACCCCCAACGCCTCATCGCTCGCCACAGTCCCCAACTGCTTCACCCACTGCTGCATTCCATCCTTGTTGAACTTCGCCACCCAAGCATCCTTATCCCCCGCTTTCCCATCGCCCAACAGCCCTTGCGTCACCCCCGCGATATAAACATTCCCCAGCGAATCCGCAGCTACACCATTCGCCTCATCCCAAGCACCCGAACCCACTTGTTTGACCCAAATTCGGTTGCCATTGCTATCAAACTTCGCAACAAAAGCATCCGCTTGCCCTTGATTCGTCCCGCCAAGATTGCCTTGGGTATAACCCGTCAAATAAACGGCCCCATCCGCCCCCATTGTTATCGCCCCTTTCGAGATGTCATAGCCCGTATTGGTCTGACTGCTCGAACTGCTTAAAAACTTCTTCCAAAGCAACTGACCGCTACTGTTATATTTAGCCAACCAAGCATCGCGACTGCCGCCCAGTTCGCCATCCGTCCAGCCTGTAATATAGGAATTTCCTGCCGCATCAACGGCAATTCCCTTCGCTTCGTCGTAACCCAAGGTTCCGTCTTGTTGAACCCATTTTAAAGTTCCAGTTTTATCGTACTTAGCAACAAACGCATCGCTCAATCCAGCGCTAGAGCCTTCTAAATTTCCTGCCGTTCGACCCGTGATATAGGCATTCCCCGCTGCATCAATTGCCACGCTGTTAGCAGCATCAAATACAGAGGTTCCGAGTTGCTGTTTCCAGGCAATTTTGGGGTTAGTGTCTAGGATCGTTACCTGAGCGCGTTCGGTAGAAATTGCATAGGCAGAATTAGTTTTTAAGAAAATATCTACCTGTCTCTCTAAATCTCCTTTTAGAGGTTCGATATCAAGTAAAACTGAATCTTGACCGGCAGGGATTTTTATTGTCTCTGATATTTCTTTAAAATCAATACCATTTTTTGCTTGGAATCTCCAATCTCGATGAACATAGAGTTCAATACTCAAAGGGTTACTCAAATCGTCTCCTGTACGGGTAATTGTAAATTGACCGGGTTCTCCTCCCAGGAAAGTAGAAGCTTTCGTTGCCTCAATTTTCACTGATGGCTTATTGTCACTGTCCCAAAGAATTCCAGGTATGCGATCGTAAACTCTGTTATTACCGGTTGAAAATTTATAAGTAGGGTCTGGCGTTAGTATTATTTCAAAGTCCTCATCTCCTTCTACTAAATTGTCTTTAATTGGCACAATCCCAAAGTAAAAATCATTTTCTCCAGCAGGGATGGTGAGATTCACAGGAATTATGTAATCTACACCTTTTTCTGCTTTACCTTGCATAGAGTAATAAACGTCTAAAGGTTTTGAAATGTCTCCCCCAACTCGGCGCAATAAAAATTGTTCCCCTTTTTCAGATTCTGATGTTGAAGCAAAGGTATGAGCAGCTATGCCAGGATTTCCTCCATACCATTCTGCAAGAAGAGTTAGTTCGGGAATGTTAACATCTTTAATTGTTACCGCATCAATGTCCTGCTCGCCGACTTCGTAGCTTTCATTTTCTTTGAGTTTCAAGCGTACAGTTTGCGGCCACTCAGTTTGATTATCGGCAAAGGGCTGCACCTTGAAAGTTGCTGAAGAAGCGCCAGCCGGAATCGTGATGCTCCCCGGTAATTCTTCATAGTCAATTCCAGGTTTTGCTTTTGGTCGCGACCAATGGTATTCACCCAATAAATCGTAATTAACCGTTAAGGGAAACTTGTTACTTCCGGTGCGATAAACCGTAAACTCTCCCGTATCTCCACTCTCGCTCGCATCCGCATCCGTCGCTTTAATTGTCACCGTCGGTTGCGCCCCATAAAGGTTCAACTTCCACTGATTCCAAGTTCCCGTTTCCCCCGTTTTCTTATCGCGAACTTCCAACTTCCAATCCCCCTTCGCCGACTCTCCCCAAGAGCGCGTTGAAGTAAATACCCACTTTTTATAGACACTATCCGTATCGCCCCGCGCTTCCGCTAAAACAGAGCGCGTTCCATCCGGAGAAACCAACACCACTTCCAAATCTTCCGGGCGAGAATGCGTTGCATCAAACATCACCTCCGCCCATTCCACCGTAATATCTTCGTTAATCGTGACGCTATCCGTTACCGCAGCCCCATTACCCGGAATCGCTTTCTTAAACGTCTTCAAACCGCCGGTAACTTTCACCTCCGTCCCCACCAACGTCCAATCCTTCGCCGCCTTCACCGCTGCTTCCGCATCAATTACCCCAAACCCATACTTATCGTTCGTCCAATACCCCGCCGCATTCTGTCGCCAGCCCACATCATTAGGATCGGTCTTCCTTGACGTTTCCACTAAAATGTGCTGTACGTCCCGCCGCGTTAAATTATGATTCGCATCCAGCATCAACGCCACCACCCCCGAAGTTAGCGCCGCCGCCGCCGAAGTCCCCTTGGAGATGCTTTGCGGGCGGTTCGGATGGGCGTAAGCCGACACAATCGGCGCAATATCATCGCCGCCCGGAGCCGAAACGAACACCGAAGCCCCCGCCTCGCTATAACTCGCTTGTAGACCATTATGGTCTAATGCTGCCACCGCGATCGCATAACGAGAATTCGCATAGCCATCGTAATTAACATTCCCCTCATACTCCTGTCCGTTCCCCGCCGCCCAAACAAAAATACCGCCTTTCCCTTCTCGTCCCTGCGTCGCTGTCGTATGCAGCACCATTTGCGCTAAAGGATCGGGCGCTTCCAGTTTGTTTGAATCATCCGACGGCCCCCAACTATTATTAAAAATGTCGATATCGTCTTTGAGATAAGACAAAGTATCGGCTTGTGTTAGGTCAGTTGGTAAGGCATTAGGAACTAACCGCAAACCCACAACAGAAGCTTTTGGAGCCGTACCAAATAACCCGCTCTCGCCCTTTCCCGCTGCCAAACTTGCCATCGCCGTTCCGTGAGAATCGGCAGCATTTAAACCCGGTACGGGACTAATATAAGGCAGGGGATTAGGATCGTAAATTCCGCCGACTTTCTCAAAAAAATCCCGACTTAAATCGCTGCGATAGTTATCCTTTAAACTCGGATGATTGTATTGAATTCCATCGTCAACAATCCCAATCGTTATACCATTGCCTTTGTAACCCAAATTCCACGCCGGAACCACATTAAGATCGGCGTGCGGCGTTCCTCCCGTTTGTCCGGCATTATGTAACTGCCAGTAGGGAGTATTATCGGGCAAAGCATCGCGCAATTCGTGATGCTGCGGGACTAAAGGATAGGCAAATTCAACGCCCGTTAGCGATTCTAATTGCACCCCAATTTGAGTCGTATCGCGATTCGGTGCAAACTCCCAAAGATAGGTATTGGGAATATGCCCCACCGCGCCTTTATTTTCCGCTTCCAATAATGTTAATAAATCGGGAGAAAGTTCGTTGCTGCTAACTCCGACAATCCATTGATGGGTTTGAGCGAGTTGTTCGGGTTCGTAACTGTTAAGGTCTTCAGCGCGTTCTATAGCATACTGAACCACATCGGGAAGATGTTCGGAGATAGGAATTTCTTGCCCTCGGAAGGTGGCATATTCAACTAAAGATTGACCGATTTCAGTGTTGCGCCAATCCTGGGCAGGATTGATAACTTCATTGAGATGAACTGCATCGCCCGTAGCCCCGCGAATTTGAAATACGAGGTCGTTATAATCTTTATCAGTGCGCCCGTCAATGCGTAAATCTTCAAAAGCAAATGTATGTCCGTCGCCGGTTACGTCGCCGATTTGTCCGAACTGCAATCCGTCGTCAGGATTTGCTGTTGCGAGGGAAAAGAGCGGGCGAAGATTTTTCGGTAAAGTGGCATTAGGGTCGTTTAAAATATTCCAAACTTCTTCCGCCGTTCCATTCGGAATTAAGATTGCGCCCCAATGCGAACCCGCTTCTAAATGGAATGTTTTAATATTGCTATAAGTTCCCGAATTAAAGTTGCCTTCGCCAACGTTGCCGCTAAATCTTGCGCCTTCGCTGAGGTCGTCAATGGCGATAAAACCGAGAGGAGAAGATGAAGATTGAGAAGAGTCAAGAACGCGGTGCAGGGCTTCGAGTATAAAGTCTTGGGAACCGGGTTCGTACTGGTCGATTCCTTGTAAGTTAAAGAGAGCAAGTTGTCCTTGGTAGGAACCGCCATCCCAAAGGTAATCGATTTCAACTTCGCCCGTATCGCTGACGGTAAAGATGCCGGAAGTAAAAAGGTCTAAATTAGTTTCGGGAACGGAAAAAACGTCGTTAATTGCGGAAACAGCAGGGACGTTGTATACAACGTCTCTACCTGCGGCAATATCGGCGGAAGAATCGGCTAATAAATCGGGGTCGCCGTCGGCATCAAAAAAGGGAATTTCCTCGAGATTATCGAGGTCGAGGCGATCGGGAGCCGTAACATGAGATAAATCGATCGCGTCGTGGGCGTGAGTTTCGACGCTGGTATCGTGGAAACTCACCTCGGATAAGTCTTTCTGTTCGTCAAAGTCGGGAGTCTCATCGCCGAAATCGAGCGGCAATCCGGAGGGAGTCAGGATGGGTTCGAGGAGAAAGGTTTTTCCTCTGTTTTTACGTTGCGGTTGCGGTTGTTCGGAGAAGAGGCTTTTGAGGAAGTGGAGCATCGTTTTGGTTGGTAGAACGCAGCGGAGCGTAATGATTTGCCGATCGCTCGAATTACGGCGTGCAACAATGAGCTACACCTGCTCGAGTTTTCGACCTCGCTCGATTGAGGGTCTTATGTCCCTGAATCGAGTCTCCTTACTGGTTAACTCGTTTTTTTCTGCGTTATTTTACGCAGGTCGGCAAAAATCGTTACAAAACTTTGCAATAACCGCTTTTACGGGAGCTATCCCGCTTAAATCACTCTGGGGGAGGTAAAATCAATCAAGGAAGGGTGAAAAGGAGATAGAGGAGCGTGATAGCGCCACGAGTTGCTAAGGCCACGCTTCGATGTGTAGACGAGTACTGTTCCTTTTACAGAAACCTGTTTTCAGATGTGAGAAGTTTTGAAGCCTTTAAATATCTACACATCGGAATACTGAGCGACCTCAAAAGAAAAAGTCTCCCGGAAATTGCACTCTTGGTAGGATTAGAAAACCCTCAAGGACTGCAACATTTTCTCAATCACTCCCCCTGGGACATAAAAAAGCTCAGAGAGCGCAGAATCTCCCGGCTGAAAAGAGCGATTATAGGGCGAAAAATCTTGCTAGTAGTGGATGAAACCGGAGACCGAAAAAAAGGCAACAGTACCGACTATACAGCCCGCCAGTATCTGGGGAAACTCGGAAAAATAGACCGGGGAATGGTTTCGGTAGTAATTTATGGAGTGCTCGAAGGAATCACCTTTCCAATTCTGTTTGAAATCTACAAACCGAAAAAAACGCTTAAAGCGGAGGATAGATACCAGACGAAAACCGAGATAGCGGCTCGACTGGTGAGAGAAATCGTCGCTCTCGGCTTTGAAGTTGAGATGGTGTTAGCTGATAGCTTATACGGAGAAAGTGAGACAACATTTATCGAAGAATTAGAGAAGCTCAAGCTGAACTTCATCGTCGCAATTCGGAGTAACCACGGAGTCTGGATGCCAAGAGGGTCAAAGGTGAGAGCGAACAAATGGCGAAAGTTTGACCGAATCATGAGCGGAGGTAAGGTTGAGGAACGTTACATTCGAGAGATAGTCTTTGGATGGAAGAACTGGCTCAATAATATTCGATTACTTTTGCAACCACTGGTCAGCTTTAATGCTCTTGTTGGTTGGTTAAAAATCTTTCCTATACCTCAGCTATCTCAACAATTATCTCGCTTAGTTGCGATTATGAATTTCTTTGTTGGTGCTGTTTCTGATGTGGGGGAGACTTTCGATTTCCACTTTTCCTCTGCCTAAAGTGATTTAAGAGGGATATTATCCTTTTAAAATATTCTTCAATCCTTTCACAAATCGTTCGATTCCTGCTGCCGCTGTTTCCGCTTGCAACGCGCCGTAAGCAACGCGCAAATAACAACCTTCCTCCATCCCAAACGTATTACCGGGAATCACCGCAACGCCATACTCGCGAATTAGCCACTCGACAAGGGCGAAAGAATCGAGGGAAGTGCGGACTTTAAGGAAGACGTAGAATGCGCCGTCAGCGGGGGCAAAGGTGCAATATTGTTCGAGACTTTGGAGCGAATTGAGGACGATTTCTCGCGCCGCAAAAATTGCTTCTTGGCGTTTTTCGCAATACGCTTTACCCGCCTTCAACGCGCCCAAAGCAGCATACTGCGAGACTACCGGCGGGCAAATTAAATTAGTATCTTGAATTTTCTCGACTGCTTCGAGAAGATGCTGCGGGATTACCATGTAACCGATGCGCCAACTCGCAAATCCATAGGCTTTAGAGAGACTGAACAGGGAAATTGTATGCGCGGCACTGTTGCTAAAAGAAGCGGGGGAAACGTGACGAACTCCGTTGTAAGTAAAGTATTCGTAAGCTTCGTCGTGGATGTGGTAGAGATTGCGCGCGCCACATAACTGATTGACGGCGTGCAGGGCGGATTCGGGGTAGACTGCCCCGGTGGGGTTATTGGGCGAAATGGTAACGATAGCGCGGGTTCTGGGGGTGATTGCTGCGGCGATTGCCTCGGGACGCAATTGATAGTTTTCGTCGGTGGGAACGAGAACAGCGCGACATCCCGCGATCGCGATCGCCATCTCGTGATTAAAATAGTACGGTGTTTGCAGGATAATCTCATCTCCGGGCTGCGTAATCGCCAACACTGCATTCATAAACGCCATATTGCCGCCTGCGGTGACGACAACAGCATTCTCTTCGTTCGTTGCAATGTTATTTTCCCGCTGCAACTTCTCCTCAATCGCCGCCAATAGGGGCGGAATCCCGCGCACTGCCTTGTACTTGTGGTTATCGGGACTGGTGAGAAAATCTTGTAAGTGCGCGATCGCGTCCGGCGGCGGTTCGTAGTAAACTACCCCTTGCCCGAGAGAAATCGTACCGGGATGTTTGCGAATCAGTTCGCCTACGAGGGGAATAATCGGCGATTGCACCGCCTGCATTCGAGAAATTCTACCGTTCATACTCTAATCTGCAAAACCCTCTAGTGCGATCGCAACTTTGCCCATCCGTGCTGCCGTCGTTCCCTCTATTTTAACCGATGCTGCCGCTGCCATGAAGCTCCATAGAATAATAGAAAGTACGGTTTGTTAGCGCCGCGTAACGCTTCAAAAAGTAGGGTGCGTTAGTGAGAGCGTAACGCACCATCTTAAAATCAACATTTCCGACAACTCCACGCCGTACAACCCCATCTTAAATGAGCATTCAACTCTTACTCCCCCGTCTTTACTCTTTAAAAAGTAGGGTACGTTAGCGTAGCGTCACCCACCATCGTTAAAATCGACATTTCCGACAAGTCTACTCCGTATAACTCCATCTTCAATAAGTATTAAAGCTATAGCTTACTCAAGACTGTTTTAAAAATCACACTATAGAATTTAGCGATTGCAAACATCCACCAACTGCGACAATTTGCTAGAATAAAAAGTGCGCGATTGATATTCTTTTTGTAAAAAAATAAAGAATTACCACAATTGTCTTTATCAAAAAAACAAATTAATTGAGAGCTTAAGCAATGTAACTATTAAGAGCTACAGACTTTTTACCCTCAATATTAAACACCTTATTAACTTAATTGATAATGACTCCGACCGCCCTTAAAAATTATCTCGATAAACTTATTAGCAACCAACTCCAAATCAGTACGACCATCTGGGGGCCGCCAGGAATCGGTAAATCTAGCATTGTCGCCCAAGTCGCCCAACAGCAAAAAATCGACTTTGTAGACGTGCGTCTGTCCCAACTCGCTCCTACCGATTTGCGCGGTTTACCCGTTCCAGAAGGCGGAATTTCTAAATGGTATCCCCCCGAATTCTTGCCCCGTCAAGGGAAAGGCATTTTATTTTTAGACGAATTAAATATGGCCCCGCCCGCGATGCAAGGAATGGCACAGCAGCTTATTTTAGATCGGCGCGTCGGTAGCTACGAAGTGCCGGACGGCTGGTATATCTGGGCGGCTTGCAACCGCAAAGAAGACCGCGCCGCCGTCTTCGATATGCCCTCTCCCCTTGCCAATCGCTTTTTGCATCTCCACGTCGAACCCGACTTTGAAAGCTTCAAAATCTACGCCCTCAACCGAGGCTTGCACGAACAGGTTATCGCTTTCTTGTCCTTCCGTTCCTCGCTCCTACACAAACTCGATCCCCAGCAACCTGCGTGGCCCTCGCCCCGTTCTTGGGAGATGGCTTCCCAGTTGCATTTTGCGGGCATTGATATTGCTCCTGCCGTGGGCGATGGCGCGGCGGCGGAATTCGCGGCTTACCTCAAAGTTTACGAAAATCTACCCGATATTAATGCCATCCTCAACGGAGCCGGAAAAAATGTCGATTTTCCCCAAGAACCTTCCATTCGTTATGCCGTGACGATTGGTTTGGCAGTGCGCGCCGAAAATGCAACTCAAGGTTACAGCGCCTTCGCTTGGCTCGATCGCACCGCCACCCCAGAATGGGTACAATTGTTTGCAGTCGATCTCTTCCGTACTCTGCGCGCGCGCGGACAAATGGGCGCTCTAGCACAAATGGTTCAAAAAGACAAGCGCCTGCAAGATTTTCTCAAAGATTTTCAAGGATTGGTCTCTTTTTAATGGAAACCGCTCTCGACTTCAACCGCAGCATCACTGCATCCCTGCTACGATTGCGGGTGCGATCGCCGTTTTTCGCAACCCTCGCTTTATTTGCCCGCGTTCTGCCCTCAGCGACCCTATCCACCGCAGCAACCAACGGCAAAGATATATTTTTTAACCCCGAATTCTTAAGCAGTTTACCCCCCGCCCAACTCGATGGCGTTCTCTTGCATGAAGTCCTCCACGCCGCCTTGTTGCACGTCCTGCGAAGGGGGACAAGACAGCCCCAATTGTGGAACGTTGCCGCCGATATTGTTGTCAATGGAGCCATTTCCGAACAAAACTGCTTTCAACTGCCCGAAGGTGCAATTCGCGACCCAAAATTAGAGAAATTCAGCGTCGAAGAAATCTACGAATTGCTGTTAAAAAATCCCCCCAAAAATTGCACCTGCAACCTCGATTTACTCGAACCGTCTGGAGAGATGGGAGGAGATACCAAAGAAGGTATCGGAAACAGCGAATTAGAAGCGCATTGGAAAGCCGCCGTACAACAAGCGATCGCGATCGCCAGAACTGCTCAACAAGGCAGCATTCCCGCCTCCTTACAGCGCGAACTCGGCACGATAACCGAACCGCAACTCGACTGGCGCACCTATCTCTGGCGCTACCTCGTGCGCACCCCCAACGATTTTACCGGATTCGATCGCCGCTTCCTCGGTCGCGGTCTTTACTTAGAAACCCTAGAAGGTGAAACCGTCCAAGTCTTTGTCGGGGTTGATACCAGCGGTTCGATTAGCGAAACTGAAATGCGGCTGTTTTTAAGCGAAGTTAGCGGCATCCTCAGCGCCTATCCCCACCTCACCGGAGAATTGTACTACGTCGATGCCGAAGCTTACGGCCCCTACCCCCTCAACCCAAAAGGAGACATTCCCACCCCCGTAGGCGGCGGCGGGACTTCATTTATCCCCTTTTTCGATCGCGTCTTCCACACCGACGGTTGCGGTTGGGACGGACAATCTAACGGCGTTTGCGTCTATCTCACCGATGGCTACGGGGCATTTCCTAGCGCGCCGCCCCCCTTACCCGTGTTGTGGGTTATTACGCCGGGAGGGTTAGACTCGCAGGAGTTTCCATTTGGCGAAACCGTGCGACTTTCAAGTTTTTAACACCAATCCCCAGAGGGATAGTTAGGACAAATTTGGGTAGGGGCGAATGGCATTCGCCCGGTTTTCTACTCACGTTCAGCACCTCCTCAATCGATGCGAACCCGGAATCGCATAAATCCCGTTTGATTCGGCCCCGAATTGGGAATATTGCCCAACTTCGAGAACACCGCCCCATTCGGATTCGTCGTACCCGTCGGACAAGGCGGAATAATCGAATTCACCGGCGCGAGTGGCGAGAAAAACTGACCATTATCTCCATCCGCTGAATTTGTCTGTGAAGTTTCCGCTGTTCCTTGACGTAACAAAATACCGCTATCCCCACCAAAACTATTCGGAATAAACGTCGTCCGTTCCGGTACTAAATCGCAGACTCGCGCATTCGCCACCGGCTGATTTCCCGCAGCCAAATAGTAAACCGTATATTCGACCTCATCGCCACTTTGCAACCCTTGCACCTCCAGCAAACCAACCGGCTTCAGAGAAGTATTATTAAGCGTATTATCGTTAGCATCGCTCGGATCGTCGGTAAACGTAGTGAAATCAAGTCCGGCTATAGCCTGACCGTTGCGCGTCACATTCGTAATCCGCTTCACGAGGACAAAATTGCCACCCGTAGAGAGACTGCGCGGCGGAAGCTCAACTTGCGTAGAACGGGTGTAATTGTTGGGATTCAAACTGTTTCCGGGGGTCGTACTCAAATCGTCAACAGAATCATCAGCCACCCTTTCTTGGCTCTGTACGCCCGTTCCCGTTGCTTGCGCTCGGTTATTTAAGATCGCCCGAATCGACGTGGGGAAAACCTGGACGACGAAATTAATCTCCCGTCGTTGACCGATGGGTAACGTACTATTTGCCGCATCCAAAAGGTTGATGCTGCCGCTAGGACTGCCTGTAAACGTTGGATTAATTCTCAACGGATTTGACGTACTCGGCGTGCCGACTAAGGTAAATTGACCGCGTGCGGGCGTTCCCGCCGTATAAGTCAAACCGAAACCCAACGGATCTGCCGCCTCAAAATTCTCCGTAACTTGGACGTTGTTCAGGTCATCCGTTCCCGCATTTTCCACCACAATCGTATAAGGAACGTTATACCGACCGTCCCCTAAATCGACAATCGGGGGAGCGGTATCGGGCGCATCTTTAGAGGTTCCAATCCGAGGAATCGGCTGATTGAGCGGCAAAGCAACCCGCGTCGGAATATTGTTGTTGGTAGGGTCGCCATCGCCATCGGGATCGGGATTGGGATTATTAGGCGTTTGCCCGTTCGTCCCGTCGTTGGATAAGTCGCTAACTTCTTGACCGCCGCCGGTTCCCGTCCCCTTAACTTGGTTATCCAACAGGAAGGGGAAGTTCACCGGGTCGAGATTGACCTGCACGCCGACGGTTAGAATTTGGCTTTGACCAATCGCTAAGGTACTGCCTGCTGCATTGAGCAAACCCGTATTCGCGTCGCTACCCGTAAAGCTACCATTCGCGGTCAGCGGCGCTGAGGTCGAAGGAGGAGCAATAATCGTATACTGTCCGACTCCCGGCGCTCCCGGTACATACATCAAATCAAACTGAGAAGCGAAATCATCCGCGAGTTGAACGTTGGTTAAATCTACGTTGCCCGCATTGCGTACTGAGATGGCATACGTGATATTGAACAGACCGTCGTTAGGATCGGCTGGCGTTGCATCGATCGCATTTGTCGCACTCTTACCGACCCCAATCAGAGGTGTGGGAATGGGCGGCAAAAGCAGGGGCGTGGGACGAGTATCGTCGTTGGGGTTGCCGTTGCCATTCGTATCCGGATTGGTGCTACTGGGGTCGTTAGGATCGAAAGTAGAATCGTCCGTTACAGGCGTATTGGGATTATTGGGGTCGATCCCGCTGGCGCGAACTTGGTTGTTGAGCGTAACGGGAAGATTGGCTGGATGGACTCGGACAACAAAGTTAATCGTCTCGCTTTGCCCGATGTCTAAACTGCTTCCTGCTGGGTTGAGTAAGTTAATGCTACCGCTCGTGCTGCCGGTAAAAGTCCCATTGCCGCTTAAGGATCCCGTAGCGGTGGTGCTAATGACGGTATACTGACCGGAACCTGGATTTGCATTCGGCGTGTAGCCCAAACTCGACCAACCGGGATCGACTTGATTCGATGGCGGAATCGGACCGGCAAAGTTTTCTTCCACTTGGATGTTGGTTAATCTAGCACCGCCATAGTTCTGGACGCGAATGGTATAGGGAACTTCATAAATACCGTTTCCGATATCCCGAGCCAGCCCGACAACTTTCGCAACCCCCAGTTTCGGCAGGTCGGGCTGAGCAACGCCGGGAAGGGGTGCGGGTGTTGGGCCGGTATCGTCGTTCGATCTAGCATTGCCGTTTGCGTCGGGGTTCGCGCCATTCACCGATAAATCAGTGGTTGGCTGGCCGCTCGTCGCACCTGTGCCGCTGGCGGCGACTTGGTTATTGAGGTTGCCGGGAAGCAGGCTAGGATTGGGGCGGACTCGGGCGGTAAAGGTAATCGTGCCGCTGGCACCGACGGCTAAAGTATTTCCCCCTCCAAGCAGGTTGATACCGGGAGCAGCACCACTGCCGGTAAACCCACCGTTGGGTACTGTCAGAGAGCCGCCAACAGTCGGGGGAGTGACAATGGTGTACTGTCCTATCAGAGGGCTGGTACTATTTGTATAGGCGAGACTCGACCAAATTGGATCCGGAGCATTTGCCGGTTGAAGAATACCTGCAAAGTTTTCGACGACCTGAACGTTATTTAGGGCTTCGTTTCCTTCATTTTGGACGACGAGAGTGTAAGTAATGTCAAAAACTCCGGGTTGACCGGCGACAGGTTGAGGCGCACTACTCGCTTTAGCAACACCAATTTGCGGGATAGAACTGCCAGGGGGAATTGCGACTTGGGTAGGAGTATCGCCACCGGGAGCGCCTGGGTTGCCTGTAGGGGGATTAGGGCCATTATTGGATTTATCGGTGACGGTAATCGGCGAACCATTCGGCGGAGTATAAGCAGCGTTTGCCGTGACTTGGTTGTTCAAGAGTATTGGGGTATTACTCGGCGGACGAACCTCTACGGTCAGCGTTATTGTTTGAGTCTGATCGCGAGCTAGGGTGCTGTTCGCTGCGTTAAGAATATTGGTGTCGGTACTGCCGTTAAAGCCCGGATTTGGTGTTAAAGGTGCGGCGGCGGTGGGTCCGGCAGTAATGCGGTACTGCCCGGGCTGTAGCGGAGCCGTACCCAGGGCTAAACCAAATTGAGAAGCAAAGTTTTCCGTAACTTGAACGTTTGTAAGGTCTTTGTTACCCTGGTTTCTCACAGTTAGGGTGTAGGGAATTGTATAGATTCCAGAACCGGCGACTGTTTCGGTTACGGGACCTGCCTGTTTAGCGACACCGATGCAGGGGTTGGCGAAGTCGAGGTCGCCGATGCTGATACCTTGCTTTACTGTAGCCAATCCTGTACCAGTTGCTGGCGAGATAGCAGCATTGCGATAAATCAGTTGGATGCTACTCAGAGCATTAATTCCAAAGTCGGCAGTAATACTCCCTTCAGCAGTAGCATTACTTCCATCTTGGGCGAGTGCCTCACCAACACCCGTTGCGACGTTCCCTGCTGGGAAGTTGGGATTGATGACTACAGCACTCTCATTCCGAATTCGATCGGCTTGTAGTGGTAGTGTGCGGTAAGGGAAAGGGTTGGGAGGCTGATTAAAAATAGTAGGAGGATTGTAAGGTGGAGCGGGAATAGGGGGTGCATTAACTGTTCGATCGGGAGCGAGGGTTGGAATCACACTTCCACTATTTCCCGAAATTTCAACTTCATCGACCCAAAGGCGAGAGAGACTCGTAGCGGTGGTTTCGCCAGTTACTCTTGACTCTCTAGTATCAATATCGTGAACTCGGAGCTTGCCAAGGACAACGGGAGAGCTAAAGGTAATATTAAGAGTAGTCGTTCGATTGCGATTGCCGCCAGCCATTAGGAACAAAAGACTTTTTCCATCGGGGGCAGCGGTGGGGCCTATATTAGACTGTATACTTGGCGAAGTGGGGTCGAGATCGCTTCCGGAAAAGGTAAAAGTTACATCTTTTTGATTGCCGGGACATCCGATATTGCTAAACGTTTTGCTAGTGCTTCCCGTCGGCCAGGTTTCCTTATCCCAGTCGATAACTTGGGAAAAAACCGGATCGCTGAGGAATAAGGTTGCTAGGGCTGGGATTGCCCACAGTGCGTTTTTGGAGGTTGCAAGGGAAGATTTTTTTGTACCCATTTGATGTCGATCGCGCGGATTTAAGCGTTTTATCGGTTTCATACTATCGACCTCCTCCCATGCTGCTTGTACCGGGAAGGGCGCGCAGTTGAACCGCGATCGCGTCTTCAGAGGTTCCCCATTCTGGATGCGTTGCTGTCGCGCTTAGTTTATCGCCCGATCGCACCCCTTCCAAAACTATCCGAAATTGTCCCGTTTCATCGGCGGTTGTTTTCCCAATCGGCACGCTCATTACTCCTTCTCCCCCACTATTCTCACTAATTCGATACATTTCAATTTCTGCCCCCGGTTCTGCCCTCCCTAAAACGGTCGCTGTCCCGGAAGGCGTAAGATAAAATTCGCGACTGGCGAACTGCGGCGCATTAACCCCGTAGTTCGCAATTTGGCGGCGGCGTTCGCGCGTGAAGAATGAGTCGCCCGTATATCCAGCAACCAGTTGTCCGTACTGCCGAACGCGCTCTAAACCCAGCAGTGGGTTGCGTCCGTCGCCGCTTTGATAATCCTGTACGCCAGTTCTTTGTTGCGCTACGAGGTCGATATTTAATCCCTGAAGGTTGCTAAATTGGTTGTTGGTAATTTTGATGCGATCGCCGTCGGGAAATACAGCCACGGCAACTCCAGGCCCGGGTTGGGTGGAAATGCGGTTCCCCGTCACTTGATGTCTACTTCCCGTGAGGAAGATGGCGGCGCGTTTATAGCGCTGTCCGTTGTTGGTAATTTCGTTATTGCGAATTTCCACTGCCCCGTCGGGTTTAAAAACGTAAATTCCGCTACCGGCGTTGTTGCGAATGATATTGTCCGCGATCGCTGTCCCCCCTACAACCCCTTCGAGCCGAATCGCATCCGGCATTCCGCCAGAACCGTTATTTTCTAATACATTGCCCTGAATTTTTAAGTTATTCGCCCGAACGCTAGTTACGATCGCGCTGCCACTGTGATAAGCGATGCGGTTGCGCTGTATCGTTGCATCGATGCCATCAAAAACATAAACCCCAAAGGCGGAACGGACTTCCGAAGAGCCTAAATAATTATTTTCAATGACAACATTTTTCGGCGGAATGTCGTATTTTCCATCGTCGTCGAAGGGAAAGTCGCCTTCGGGAACGCCGCGCAGGATGCGAATTTCGGGCGGAGTTCGATGGGTAATAAAAATATCGCCGGGGGGCGTTTTTGCCGTGACGCGCCCGGGTGTAATTAAATCTTGGTAACTTTGGAGGAGTGGGTTAGAAGGATTGCTAAACCCATAAACACTTAAACCGCGCACGGTAGTGTTATCGGCGGCAATAATCAGTCCCCGCGCGATTTGTTTTCCGGGAGTGGGAGTTATAACGACGACGGGAACGGGAATTTCGCTGGATTCTAACTTTTCCTTGTCGTATCCTGCTTGCGAGGTTCCGTCGAGCAATACACCGGGCGTTGCGATCGCGGGAAGTTCTTCTTCTAACTCAATCTTCGTTTGTCCCGGCGGTAAGTTAAAGCTAATCCTGCTTCCGTTGGCTGGCGTGACGAGCGCTTGTTCGCTATTGCTCAACTCTTCTAGGGGCAGCGCGCCGTTGAGAATTGCGATCGCTTCGCGCAAAGTGAGTTCTTCATCCGCTGCGACGCGATCGCGATTGCTATTTACCCTCACTTCCAAGTTTCCCGGTTGCGCGACCGCATTCCCCGAAACTAATCCCCAAAACAGTATTGACAAAAACCAGGTTTTATAGTTTGTAATTCGTAATTCGTAATTCGTAATTCGGGATTGGTAATTATTCCTCATTTTTCCACTCCTGACGACCCAACAATTCCGGCGACTTCCAGCGGGCGAGCGCGATCGTTCAACCAACTCAACATAGCGCCCAAAGGTGTTTTTCGAGCCTGTATCGTATCGTTTTGCCCCTCGCTTTGGAACCAACGCTGCATTTGTCCCATTGCCGCACTGCGGGTTTTTGTTTCTTCTACCGCGACGGGTTGGACTTCCGATTGGCGCTGCTGCGGCGGAACCACTTCTTGTCGCCCAAATCCGCCAAACAGTTCGTTCACCTTCAGCGTTACGCCGAAGTAAATCCCATCTTTGGAACGGTAGCCGCTAAAATCGCGATCGTCCACGCTACCGAAGGCATAACCCACTCCAACGCGCAGATCCGGAATCGGATAAAAGCCCAATTCCGCCGCCCAGCCCAATTCCGTGAACCCAGCCGTCGGTTGACCGATCGCCCGCGCTTCGAGCGTTGCATCCCACTGATAAGCAAAGCGATAGGTGGCTCGCACCTGCCCCAAATGCAGGAAACTGGTATTACTAAAATTATTCGCTAAAAACGTCGTACTGTTCCGCAGCGCGTACTTGGCGTAAAATTCCCACTGCCAGTTCGGAGCGTAAATCGCTTCCATTGCTAACACATGATCCACCGTCGAACTGCCGCTAGTCACAAGCAGCGTTTCGGGAATATTGGTGGGGTTGCTGCGATATTCGTAGCGCAAGAGGGCATTAAAGCGATCGTCGTTGGGATCGCGGTAAGCTAAACCCAAGCGTAAGGTTGCTGTCGGCCCTAAATCCTGGAGGTAGGGTGTCGCCGAACTCGCTTGTTGGAAGCGCAACAACCCCGTTAATGCGGGCGAAATTTTTCCGGCCGCCGCCGCACTGATGACTGTATTGTTGCCGTAGGAACTGAAACGCTGCTCGAGGCGAGCGGAAGCTTTGAAATCCGGGCTGGCGGTATAGTCTAAGCCAACACTGTAGGAATCGCCGCTTGTCATTCCCAGAGAAGAGGCGCTTTGTCCGAAGGCGTAAGGCTGGACGAATCTCGATCCGGCGGCAGTATCGCCGGTAAATTCGCTGAAAATTCGCTCGTAAGCGACGCTGGCGCGCAATCCCGGTGCGAGCGTCATGCGATGATTGAAACCGATCGCGCCTTCGCCCATTACCCCATCAATCCCGCTGAGGATCGAATACCGACTCGTTACTGTCGTATCTTCCCCGAATTTGCGCTCGCTTTGGGTACTCAAACTGGTGAGGGAGCGATCGCCCAATAACCCGCCGCTGATAAACTGTTGGGCGAGGCGAATCGTCGTTCCGGGTTGCGGAACCCAATCGAGTCCGACGGTGGTACGGTTGGGATAAAGGGGATCGTTCCCGCTAATGTTGGTTTCGTTTTGAGCGCGGAACGCAAGGATAGAACTATCGCAATTGCCTTCCTCTATATCTTTTAGGGTCGGTGAGGTTTCCTCGCCAGATGACCACCGCTCTGTAGCGCATATAATCGGTACGTGCAGGTTAGTGACGATTTGGCTGCTGTTACTGTCGAAGGTACTCCCTGCATCGTCGGTTCGCAGGCGGCTGACGTATTCGACTCCTAAATCCGCCCGCCCGATTTTTTGCTGCACGCCAGCGCGGAGGGTTCGCAGTTCGTTATTCACGGGCGCACCGCGCGGCGCTTCCGCAGAAGGACTGAATAAGTCGTAGAGGGGATTAAACAAATCGAACTGTCCGGTTCGCACCAGCGACGAATACCCGAAGTTTTCCTCGAACTCGTAGCTACCGCGCACCGTCGTTGCTGGACTTAACTGCGCTGCGATTTCGCCGCCGTAGCGCGTTTGTCCGGGGGTATAGGAAATGGTGGCATTGTTAATAAAGTTGGCTTCGACGGAACGATAATAAGCCTTGGCGGTTATGTATTCGCTCAGATTGCCCTGGAATTCGAGTCTGTAAGCGCTGCCAGTACGATTAACAGTGGGGTTGAGGGTTTGGTCGTTGGCGAGGGCAAAGGTGCTATTTCCGCCTAACAGGGAGAGGTTATTCGCGTCGCTATGGGCGTATTCTCCAATAATACGGCCGCGATCGACGTTTGTTCCGGGAATCTTGCCCAACCCAACCAGGAAATCTGCACCGTAGAGGGTATATTCCTGGGCATTGAGATCTTCTTTATAGTAGGTTGCACCCAGCCAAGCTGGGGCTTCGGTATCGAAGGAGAAGTTATATTGGGCGCGTCCGCCGTAGATGAAGGTTTGTTCGCCGTTACCTTCGTATTGATAGGTGGCGACGATGCGGCGCGTTACGGCGAGTTGTCTGCCTTCGGTGGCTTCGATCCCGCTTTGGAACATGGGACGACGGAAGAGGATCGTACCGCGATCGTAGTCGATTTCGTAGTCGGGACCGCGATAGAGTTGTTTGCGATCGAGTACCGTACCGGGACGGTTGATTTCTTCGGTTTCTAGGAAGAGGGTTTCGCCGCCGGGAACGAGGTTGCGTCGGGAGAGGAAGTAATAACCGCTGGTTCCGTCTGGCGCGATCGTATCTCGCTGAAAGCCTTTGGCGTTGGGGCTGAATAAGGTACTCAGTTGCAGGTTCCCCAAGTTGTAATTACTCTTAAAGCCGTTTAATTCCCTTGTAATTCCGGTAAATTGCTGGGAAGCGCGAGCAAATTCTTGCGTGCGATAATCGCCCCACATAAAGTAGTCGCTCCCCGCCCCTTGCACCGGAGAAGTCCGCTCGATGCGGGCGTAGAAGCTGTTAATCGAAGGGGTGGTGTAATCGACGGTGGAACTGTCCCCATAAACGGGGTATTGCTGTTCGCAAAATTGCGGCCCCCGGAAAAGGCGCGTAATCCCGTCGCAGGTTTGGTTGAGGGGGCGCTCGCTATTCACTGCGCCGGTAAAAAGCCATTCTCCTAGAGAACCCGTGGCGAACATCGCACCGCTGAGATCGGCGCGATAGCCTTCTTCCATCAGATCGGGGTTGAGGAAGAGGCTGCGACTGCCCCAATAATTCGTTCCTGCCGATCCAATGCGGAAATCGACATAACCGGAGACGAGGGAGGGGCGCAGGTTGGTGATGAATTCGACGTTCGCGTAAGTTTCGAGGTCGGCTTCGCTTTGTCCTCTTTGTAGGGTAAAGTCGGTGCGGTTGCCGAGCTTGTAAAGGGCTGCCCGAACTTTAACTCTTTGCGCTTCTAAGCTGGATTTGAGTTGGGCGCGAAATCGACCATCTGTGACGAGAGTCTGAAAACCCGGTTCGTCTTCGTCGTAGTCGGGGCCGAGGAATTCCCCGGCGCTGGTGCTGAGGGTGACGATCGCGTCGGAGCTCAAGAGCGCGCCGTCTTCATCGGTTATCGTTCCTTCTAACTCAATCGTCGAGCGTCCGTCGGCGGGAATCTGCGGATTGCCGAGGGGAACGAGTTCGACTTTAACGAGCGATTCTTCTACTCGGAGTTTGACGATTTCTGGCGCGCCGCCGTTTGCCGAGACGCTAATTTCGTTGTCGCCCCTTTTAAGCGGAAGGCTATAAAACACCTGCGTTGTGGTGTTGTTTTCTCCGGCTTCCGTCGTAGTCGCTGTTTCCGAAGAAAGTTCGTTACCGTTGATGCGAACTGCGATCGCGCTGCCGGTGGCATACTGAATAATCAGGTTCGTGCTGCGTTCTTTGCTCGTTCCCGTTTCCGGCGCTAAAATCCGCAGGGGTTGCTGGATACTGGCGGGCGTTGCGGGGATCGCCGGACTGGGTAGCGGTTCTGGGGGTATTGCCGGTAGGGGAAAGGATGGCTCGTTCTGAGCGGTTTCCGCAGGTGGGGAAACTTGCGATGGAGTGCCTTGTACTAGAACTTCGGGCTGTGTTTCCGCAGGTGGGGAAACTTGCAATGGCGTGCTTTGTGCTAACACTTCCGGTTGCATTTCCGCAGGTCGGGAAACTTGCAATGGCGTGCTTTGTGCTAACACTTTGGGCTGCGTTTCAGCGGGTTCTAACTCAACATTCAATAAATCGCTTGCTTCAGGGAGCGATTCGTCACTCAACGTTTCTTCAGCACTATTCGCTTCACTTTTAACAGCGAACAGCAAGACAGAACTCACTAATAAAACCGAAAGCATTCCTCGATGGCGATGTACCCTCCAAAAATATTGAAGGTCGTGCAGCAGTTTACCGTTCATTATTCAACCTCCGACAAAGATGCCCGCGATGCCGCAGGACGAGAGCGACCGTCGCTAACGGTTCGGACAAGCCCAAACCCGCGACAGCCATAGCGATTTCGCCCGACCCGAAGGCTAGGCTTAAATAGGAAAAAGATCTCGCGTTGCAGCGAAGTGGGAAAAATATCGGACATATGCGGTAAAGCGCTCCTGGTTTGCAATCGAAATCGGGGCTAGTCCCGAGGGGTAGATATTCAGCGATCGCTCGATCTAATTTCAGAATCTTTGGTAATCTTCAATTTTGCTCCTGTCCTTCGCCGGAAGCTGGCGTGACCGCAAAATTCATGCGGACTAATCCGCCCGGTTCTAAACGCACTAAGCGCGATTGACTATTGCGTTCGATAAAGTAGAGGTTGGGGGCTAAGGTATATCCCGGCAAGCTGGTTAAATCTAATGTTCCGGTCTGCGGTCCGGCGACAACATTTGCCATTGAGAATAAGCCGTTAGCATCCGTTGTAATCCGGTTGCCGTCTTGCAAGAAAATAACGGCATTGGGAACGCCCGACTCTCCCGGTTGTTGTTCGCCATCGAAGTTTTTATCGACAAAAACGCGACCGATAATTGTGCCGCAATCGGACAAAATACCGGGTCGAATTCTTAACAGAAATGTTGCAATATTGCTGCGACGTTCTTGGGCGGTATTTCTCCCCGTTCCCCGCACGGCATCGGGGGTAATTTCCGCAGCATAGATAATGTTTAAAGTTTGACCGGCATCTAAACGCGGATAAATAAATGTAACCGTTCTTCCGGATAGGGTTGCTGGCGTTAAGGTAATGGCATTGGTTCCCGATCGCGTGGAGAGCGAGCCTTGGAGGGAGCGGGGAATGTAGTTGACTCCGAGCGGCGCTGCGTCGGTAATTACAATTTGGCTGGCAGGCCCGGTTCCGGCATTCCTTAGCGCGAGGCGATAAACCACGGTATCGCCCGGTTCGGCAGCGGCGCGATCGGCTGTTTTAATCAGTTCTAAGCGCGCTTGGTCGGCGAAGACTCGAACGGTATTCGACCCGATTGGAGCCGGTAAATTGTCTCCCGATGCCGAGGCGGTATTGTTAATTGCATCTTGCGCCAGAACTGGCGCGCCATTAGATATTAAAAAATTGGATATAAAAACACTCAGGAGAAGGAGGGGTAGATTCAGCAGGCCCACCCGCCGTCGGAAAATCATCATGACAACGGATATAAATTATTAATTAAGTTTTACTTCGATCGCAGAATAACATCTGTCTGTCCGATTGTCGATTGAATTTTGCATAATTTTGCGTTAATTTTTTTGAGGAAAATCAACCTCGATTTAATTCGAGCCATAAAAAACTCTCCGATCTCGCTAAAATTGCAACATCGGAACGCATCAATAACGGGCAATTAACAATACAATTGCCCGTTGAAAATCGCATCGTTTTAGATGGAGGTCAGCTACGAGTTAGGGGATCGAGGTTAAAAATCGAGCCTGTAACTTGCCTTTAGTTTGCACCTTCGACTTCTGCAACCATTAACAAGGTTTTTAAGACCGAATCGGGGTTGAGACTGATTGAGTCAATGCCGAGTTCGACCAAGAATTGGGCAAATTCGGGGTAGTCGCTAGGAGCTTGACCGCAAATGCCGATCTTACGACCTTTTTCTTTTGCCGTCGCGATCGCCATTTTCACCATCCGCTTCACGCCTTCGTTGCGTTCGTCGAAAAGATGGGCTACCAATGAAGAGTCGCGATCGAGACCTAACGTTAGTTGCGTCAAGTCGTTCGAGCCGATAGAAAATCCATCAAACACTTCGCTAAACTCGTCTGCAAGAATGACGTTGCTGGGCAGTTCGCACATCACGTACACTTGCAAGCCATTCTTTCCCCGTTCCAATCCGTGTTTCGCCATTTCAGCTAGCACGCGCCGTCCTTCTTCCGGAGTCCGGCAGAACGGAATCATGGGAATAACATTGGCTAGCCCCATTTCGTCGCGCACCCGTTTGAGAGCTTGACATTCTAGGGCATAAGCTTGACTGTACTGAGGATCGTAGTATCGAGATGCACCGCGCCACCCAATCATGGGGTTTTCTTCTTTAGGTTCAAACTGACGACCCCCGAGAAGATTAGCATACTCGTTCGATTTAAAATCGGACATCCGCACGACTACGGGTTTTGGATAAAAAGCTGCGGCGATTGTACCGATTCCCCGAGCTAGTAAATCTACAAAAAATGGGGGTTTATCGGAGTATCGCTTGGTAAGTTCCGCAATTTCCGCTTTTGCTCCCTCATCTTCCAATTCGTCGAAGTGAATTAGGGCTAAGGGATGCGCCTTAATATGATTGGCGATGATAAATTCCAAGCGCGCCAGCCCCACGCCATCGGCGGGCAAGCTAGCTAAGGAGAAGGCTTGCTCGGGGTTGCCGACGTTCATTAAGATTTTGGTGCGAGTGGTCGGCAGGTTATCGAGTTGCGTTTCTTTAATCTCGTAGCGCAATAAACCTTCATAAACATGACCTTCGTCGCCTTCCGAGCAAACAATGGTTACATCTTGCCCGTTTTGAACCGCATCGGTGGCATCGCCGCAACCGACGATCGCGGGAATCCCCATTTCGCGCGCAATAATCGCGGCATGGCAATTACAAACCACCACGGGCGTATATTTGCTCGTAAACACCACGTAGTTGTGGAAATCGGCGACGGTGATGTTATAAACATCATTTTCTTCCGCCGGGAGCGTCGGAATAATCCGCTGCATTCGCCAATCCCCTGCCAGCAAGGCCTCGAATGCGCCCGTCGCTCGCAATTGTTGTTCGGAAACGAGCAAGTTCCGCTCTTGGCGCGCCTTCAAATCGCCGACAACGCACGCGCGATCGCCTAATATCTGTTTGGCAGAGAAGAAACGGGTTTGAATCGTTCGGGGACTGACTTGACTTTTAACTCGTTTGGTGTATTGTAAAATTTCAGCTAATTTTTCGACAATCTGAACGTTGTAAATCGTCCGATTGCGCGTCACTTGCGGCACAGTACCAATCTTCAGACAAGCCACGACTATAGCTTGCAGGAGGCGTTCGTCAGAAATATAAAGGTTGATGCGGTTCTTCGACCAACTGCCATCGCCATCGATCGCGCCTGCTAAGAAAGCATAGCAAACCTCCGGGCTGCTTTCGAGCAGGAAGGCAACGATATTTTCCTCGCGCTCCCAAACATCATTAGCAACGTGCTTGGAGTAGAGGCGATAGGCGGTTGCTTGTCCCGCCACGACTTCGCCGCGAATCATACCGGCAGAAACGGGTTTGAGGACGGGTTTAAACGCTTTACCGTACAGCGCGACAACGCTTTCATTCATCGCTGCGATGAACGCTTGTTTTTCAGGTACGTCCTTCTGGATAAATTGAACTTCGCCGTGGGTGCGAGTGCGATACACCGAACCATCGGTCATCATACCGCCGAGGAAGTAAGCTTGCTGTTGTCGCGGGTTATCTTCGCTGGGGTTCAAAGCCGGAATTTGTTGGGCAACGAGCGCCATTTCTCGGGCGGCTAACATCTCTTGAATTTCCGTTTTGACATACTCGCCGTCGCGCAGATTAACCATTTTGTGATCCGGCGTAAGGCGCAGAGTGTTATCGAGAACTCGTCCGGTTTGCGAAACACTCGTTCCAATGAGACGCGATCGCCGTTTCATCGCATCGATAATCGGTTTCCATTCGATTTTATGCGTATCCCGATTTAACGAAAGCGTTAATAAGCCTTCATAGCCATTTTCGTAAATCTCTTGCAAACGCTTGAAACCGAATTGAGTCAAAATTTGGGTGTCGCCGTGGAAACAAGTCCGCCCTCCTTGATTGGTGACAATTGCGCTCGCTTTCTTCATAATCGGTTCCCAATCGGGATCCGTGCGGTTGGTGACTAAAACTTCCCCTTCTTCAAAAGCATTGATACTGCTGACATTCAGGATGACGCGCGCTTTCCCTTGTCCGCACGCCGTACCGACGCTACGCCCTTTCGCCAGAATCTTGCTATGTTCTTGCAGTTCGTAGGCTTTAATAACGTTCGCTGATTTCTGGGATTGAACGGTTTCCGGACGCGCTTGGACGATGAAAAGTTCGCCGGTAATCCCGTCTTTCGCCCATTCAATATCCATCGGCGTAGGGGTTCCGCGCACGCTGCTGTAATGATTTTCGATCTCCACTGCCCAGCGCGCGAGTTGCAGGATATCGTCATCTTCGAGGCAGAATTTATCGCGATCGGATTCTGGAACTTCGACGTTTTTCGTCAGTTTGGAGCCGCCGATCGCGTAGACCATTTTAATGGCTTTAGTCCCCAAACGTTTATCGAGAATGGGCTTAAATCCTTCTAAAAGTGTGGGTTTAAAAACGAGATATTCGTCTGGGTTAACTGCTCCTTGAACGACGTTTTCTCCTAAACCGTAGGCGGCGGTAATCAGTGCGGCGTTACGAAATCCGGTTTCGGTGTCGATGGAAAACATTACGCCGGAGGAGGCGAGATCGGAGCGTACCATCTTTTGCACGGCGGCAGAAAGGGCGATGCTAAAGTGGTCGAAGTTGTTGTTTTCGCGGTAGGAAATGGCGCGATCGGTGAAGAGGGAGGAGAAGCAGCGATGGCAGGCTCGAACGACTCCTTTTGCACCGTGGACGTTAAGATAGGTTTCTTGCTGTCCGGCGAAACTTGCTTCGGGTAAGTCTTCGGCGGTGGCGCTAGAACGGACGGCGACATCGGTTTCTTCGCCGTACATTTGGCAAAGTTTGGCGTAGGCGGTTTCGATCGCATCTTTTAAGTCTTGAGGAAAGGGTGCATTCCGAAGCAGCGATCGCGCTTTTTTACCCCGCTTCTGCAAGTTTTCAAGATTGTTCGCGTCTAAATCGGCAAAGAGTTTCTCTAACTGTTCTTTTAATCCATTCGCCTCAATAAAATGGCGGTAAGCGTAAGCGGTTACGGCAAATCCATTGGGGACGTTAATTCCTTTGGGTTGAAGTTGTTGAATCATTTCGCCGAGCGAGGCATTTTTTCCGCCGACTAAACCGACATCGGCGATTCCAACTTCTTTAAACCAGAGGACGAAGGATTGTTCTTTGGAAGTGTTTGAAGTTTGTTCGACAGAGAGTGTCACCATAAAGTTGACCCCCGATAGTTCGTTTGGATTTTGATAGACACGCGATCGATAATCCACCGCATCTTTAACGCAGTTTCGAGCTTTCCGTAGGTTTGGCCCGACGCGATGGAAATAGCCGACGTTTCGCTGATTTTCGCGATCGCGATTGAGTATTTATACTCTCTAGTTTAATTTGCTTTTTTTGAAAGTGGCGGTTTTGTTATGTTTTTGTAAAAAATTTTCTTAAAACTTTACCAACCTCTAATCCATTTGAGAATGTAATGTTTAAACTTACATTTTGTTGGAGGGAGAATGTTTTATTCACAATCAAAAATCAAGGGGCGATGGGAGTTGATGAGAAGGGTACGGTTTTGGTGTTAGCAGGGCAAATGGGTTGGTTATTCTGAAGAGAAGGAAGGGAGAGTTCAACCGAACCGACATCGGCATAACATAGAACTGAAAAAAGTTTGTTCGGTTGGGGAGCGTTACTCGTAAAAACACCTGCTGCATAACTGGTTGTAGGAACTGACTGCGGCGGTAAACACGCACCTAAAAAACAATGGGCAACTCCTTCTCGCGTTGCAGAGTGGGGGATAACGCGAATAAAAGCGGCTGTTTTTGTCGCTGTTAGGAGATAGCGACAGCGATTGTTTGTTTCGGAAATTCCGAGTCCGAGTTGGGATAGCGCGATCGCAAATTTTCTGTTTTTTAACCAATAAGCTTGTTGAGCGCGCGTAATGGCACCAGCATTCTGCCTGCATTCGGAACCTCTCAGCTTTATGCGTTGGCTGCATCCGGTAAGGGCAACGATGGCAATTGCCCCAACACTCCAAGGGAAAACCGATACTTTTACGTTTTTGCTTGCTTTCATCTTCGTGGATTGTATCTCTGTTGAATTAGGGATGAATCTATTAGCTATCGAGTCGCGATCGGGCGAACAACTCTTGCCTCAAGCCAACTGTGGAAAACTTCTCAATTTCTGTGGAAAATTTCTGCTTTTTGTGGAAAACGAGCCTATATCTTGGGAATTTTGAGGTTAAAAACTGAGGCGATCGGATTGATAATCGGGCGGTTCGACGTGAATGGAAATACGCGCTGGGCTGTAGAATTTCAGGAGTTGCTCTTCAACCGCTTCGGTGATTTGGTGGGCGGTTTCCACGTCCTCAGCATCGACAATCAGGTGCATTTCAATAAAAACTTGTCGTCCTAACAAACCGCGCGAGGCGATATCGTGACAGTTGAGTACGCCAGGGACGGACATGACGGTTTCAGAAATCGATTCGGGCGCGATCGCGACTTTATCGACTAACCAAGGAATATTATCTTGCAGGACTTCCCAACCGCTATGAAATACGAGTAAAGCGACGGGAATGGCTAAAATCGTGTCGAGCCATTGCATTTGAGGTAGGTTCCAAAGACGACCTAGCCACAGTCCGACTAAGCCTCCGAGAACCATAATCGTAACCCAAATATCGCTTGTTGTATGCTTGGCATCGGCGATTAAAATGGGGCTTTCTAACTGCCGACCGACTTGGCGTTCGTAAAGGGCGACAAAGATGTTGATGGCTAAAACAAGGAGCAAAATTGTGAGTTCCCAACCCGAGATCGTGGCGGGTTTTCCGCCATGCAGAATTCGCTCGCTCGCCCCTTTGAGAATTTCAAAACAAGTAATCCCTAAAAAAACCGCGATTCCGAGCGCTCCGAGGGCTTCAAATTTCTGATGACCGTAAGGATGCTCGCGATCGGGTTCTGGAGAAGAGAAGCGGTTTGCTATCAGACCCAAAATATTGTTGGCGCTATCGGTCGTGCTGTGTAAAGCGTCAGCTTGCAGGCTTAAGGAACCCGTTAAAAACCCAACTCCTGCTTTCAGTACCATGACCAGGAGATTGAGGATTAGCGTCAGGATTAATACCTGTCGAACTTTGGCGCGACGGTCGGTCAACATGAATTTAAGATAAAATTAATAAGGGAAAACTTATAATCGATAAGGGTATAATATCCATTTTTTGATATGGCAAAATTATACCACTTTTCTTGATTCTCTACGTTCTTAATTGAAAGTTTTTAAAAGTCAATAAGATTTTATTGGATTGGCTTCTTAATTGATATAAATTCTCGAAAAGATCGAAGCGACGGTCGAGAAAATCCGGGCGTGCAGTGCTTTTTGGGGATGGTTGCGTCCTTTCTCTCGAGTACGATAGGAACTGGGTTGGAGAGAAAGAGCGATCGCGGACGAGGAAAGCTTCTTGCAAGTTTTACCTCGTCCCTTCCCGATTGTCCCAAACTCCTTGCGCTCACTGTCATCGAGTTGCCCTAGAAAGCGATCGCTTCTCTCGGCTTCGTGTAAAGTTTTGTTGCAAGATTTGACGCTTACGGATGTGCGGATTCTGGGACAGGTCATAATACTGATGCCGAGGGAGGACTTAAATGGAGTCGCCCGAGTCTTTGCATTAGTAGAATTTGGTTGGAGTTGAACAAAAGAGGTCAACTCGAGGCTATACTTTGTTTCAGCGATTTTGTAAAAAAGGACGATAATCTATGGCTATCAAACGCGGCTCTAAAGTCAAAGTCTTGCGTAAGGAGTCTTACTGGTTTCAAGATGTTGGAACCGTTGCATCTGTCGATCAAAGCGGCATTATTTATCCGGTAATCGTGCGCTTTGACAAAGTGAATTATACGGGCATTAATACCAACAACTTTAAGGAAGATGAACTACAAGTTGTTGGTTCGGCTCCTGCGAAATCGGGTGGAAAGACGACAGGAACGCCAACCGAAGCAGCAGCGCGTCGCACGGGCGAAGCAGCAACTAGCCCGGGTGCTAAAAAGGGTGCAGCCGCTGAAGCAGCAGGCGGCACGACGGGCGTTGAAGGCGCTCCCAACCAAGGCACGGAGCCTCGTTAGAGTTTAAATTAGAATTCGGTTGCCTCTCGTAATTCCTCTGGGGTTATGAGAGGCTTTTTTATTCGGAAGGCGTGGAATTAGCACGCTCTTTATTAAGGATACAGAAAGGATGCTTAGAGGCGACCAAATCTACGTTTACCGGGAATTTTTCAATCTAGAGGGGCTTTACGAACATCACGGGATTGACTGCGGCGACGGAACCGTGATTCATTACAGTAAAATAGCAGACCCGCCTGAGATTCGCCGCACGTCCATCGAAGCCTTTTCGCGCGATCGCCCCGTTTACGTGCGCGAGTACCAAAAAAGTTTTATCCCCGATGTCGTCCTGGAACGCGCTGAAAGTCGTTTGGGCGAACGGAAGTACAATTTACTGTTCAACAACTGCGAACATTTCGCAACGTGGTGTAAAGTTGGATTTTCGCAGAGTTCTCAAATCCGAGATTTTGTCCCCGCGATCGATTTGATTAATGCCGAGGAGTGGTACGAACCGATTCGCGAAGCAATACGGGAGACAGATCCGCAAAACGCTCGACGCTTGTTAAACGATGCGCTAGCCGAGATTAAAGTCGTTTGGGACGATATTCAGCCGCGTTACAAGCGAATGCAGGAAGAAATTAAAACTTGGCAGCAAGTCGCAGTTAAGGCGCTCGAACAAGATCGAGAGGATTTGGCGCGGGCGGCGCTGACGCGGAAAAAAGGCTACGAAAAAGAGGCGAAGGAATTGGAGGCGCAGTTGCAGCAGTTAGCGACAATGACGGAAAATTTATTGAAGAATAGCCGCCAGAAGCCGAGTTTATAGAATCCTCTGTGAGGGATTAAGGCTTACAGGAGGATTTAAGCGCGATCGCAATTCAGTTCTTTAAAATTCCCAGGAACAAAAAACGGTACTATAGGGATTCGTCGTTCAAAGAGCAATCGATGACTGGAGAGGAATTGCATCAACTACTGCTCGACAAATGGGGATGCTCCTACGATGTCCAACTGCGGAGAGTGAGGGGTAAAATCTACGCCCAAGTCATGTGGAAGTACCTCGAACAAGCGTCGTTTCCCCTAAGCGCAGAAGAATACATGGAAAACCTCAACGCTGTCTCCCAGTATCTCAACGCCTGGGGCAGCGACAGCCAAGTTCGCGCCTATATCGCTCAAACTCGAGAACGTCCGCGCCTGGGTAAAGCGGTTAGCATTCCCCTCGATCTCGGAGAACGTGCTTCGGAATGGATTCTTGATGAATTCTGAGGGATTTTGCTGCAATTTAATATTATTTCCGAGGGCGCTAGGGCGATAACCGCTCTCGCAGCCAGCTTCCATCTTCCTGACAACGATAGCGCAAACGGTCGTGGAGGCGATTGGGGCGACCTTGCCAAAATTCGATCGCGCTGGGAATAACGCGATAGCCTCCCCAATGCGGCGGACGGGGAATTTTACCCTCACCATACTGCTCCCGGAAGTGTTCGAGACGCTCTTCTAGCAATTCTCTGTCAGGAATTACTTCGCTTTGCTCGGAAGTCCAAGCACCGAGTTGGGAAGCGCGCGGGCGATTTTGGAAATATTCGTCGGATTCGGTTTCAGATATTTTTTCGATGCGTCCTTCAATGCGAACGCTGCGTTCGAGTTCTGCCCACCAAAAAGTGAGTGCCGCTTGGGGATTGGCGGCGAGTTGTTTGCCTTTATCGCTTTCGTAGTTCGTGAAAAAGGTAAATCCCCGCTCGTCAAAGGCTTTGAGCAAAACCATGCGCGCTGAGGGCATACCGTTCGCTGTTGCTGTCGCTAGTACCATTGCATTCGGTTCGGTTAACTGGGCTGACATTGCTTGCTCGAACCAGATTTTAAACTGCTCGATTGGGTTTTCGGCGCTATCGGCTTCGCTCAGTCCGGCTTTGCTGTAGTCTTGGCGTAAATCGGCGATAGAAATAGTCATGGTTTAGTAGAGTTGGCAGTTCAGAAGGCGCGATCGCGCGCGGTTGAGATTAGGGGTAAGTATATTTTACAGCGTTCGCTTTTCCGGTAAGACGTTCCGCGCGATCGCTAGCTGGGCGAAAATAACCGAACGAAATAATCTGTAGAAACGTGGTACACAACGTCTCTACGGGCAATCTATTCTTTCTTGTTTGGAGTACCATTGATTCACTGTTCGCCGATCGCTGATAACGATTTGCTGATATGACTGCCTTAGCACAAGAAGCGATCGCGGTTCTCCTTGACCTCGCCCAACGCGGCGAAATCGATCCTTGGGATGTCCAAGTGATTGAAGTCATCGATCGCTACCTCAGTAAAATTGGCTTGCCGCAAAACGCGGAAGCGACAGCATCGCCTGCCCATCTGCCCGAATCCGGTCAAGCTTTTTTGTGGGCTTCGATGTTGGTATTGCTCAAAGCAAACACGCTGGAACGGTCGATAGAGGAGGAGGAAGCGGTTGAGGACGAAGATTTTGACTTTGAAGTCGTAGAAGGGGCGGGACGTGCTTTACCGGCTCGTTTAGAGCATCATATTCGCCGTCGTGCCAGCGCCCCACCGCCCCGCCGCCGTCGCGTGACGCTGGCGGAGTTAATCGAGCAGATTCAGCAGATGGCGGCAGTTTTGGAGACTAGCCCGCCGCGATCGCGTCCAGAACGCAGTCTTAGTATTCCCCGCGTCGAAGCTGCCCGCGCGATCGCGCAACTCGCCCACGATGAAAATCTCACTGAAGTCGCCCAGCAACTCGATCGCTTCCTGGCGGTGCAACTCCCCCAACTCATCCCCGATTTTGCCAGCATCGGTCTCGACGATTTGCTCGGGTGGTGGGTGCAAGCAAACCGCCCCAGCGAGGAATCCCGCGCCAAACATCCGAATAGCGATCGTGTCGGCGTATTCTGGGCGCTCTTACTCTTGTCCGCTCAATCTAAAGTCGAACTGCATCAAGAAGAGTTTTATCAAGACCTACAAATTCGACGTATTGAGCCATGAGTTATCGATCGACGGTCTCGATAATTAAGTTTCAGGCTTCGTTAAGCTCACGTAGATTCGATTGCATCAAAATTTTACACAGAAGTAGAATTCATTCTGCTCTTTATGTAGGCCACTTCATTTGAAGCACATATGGGCGCAACAGTAACGCTCGCCCCCAAAAACACTGAAGGCGTTGTGAATGAGGTAGTGGGAGCAAAGCTGAGACTTGTGAGTTATTCCACGCATCTACTAATTGAGCCAAAGTTTCTTGAACCGTTTCAGTCGTCTTTACTGGATCGGCACCAGCACGCTTCGCAAGTAATTTAAATCTTCCTAACTCTAGAGCAAACCAGTTTTTTGTACCTGCCAGTTTAAGAGCTAACTCAGAGGTAAGATCTGGCCATGCAATTGTGCAAACTTGATCGTACATTGGTGCAAGGCTTGGGTTCCGACCATCCCAATAGACAAAAGACCAGTTTTTGAGATGAGCGTCTGCATTTCCCGAAGCAATTGTAAATACTAGCCGACGGATAAACTCAAAATAGGCATCATCCCCGACCAACATTTTGACTAAAGCTGCACACTGCTCGTACTTAATGTGGTCATATTTGAGTTTCGGTAATTTGCTAGTAACTTGGGCAAAGTCTTCTTGATGAATGCGGAGTCCTGCTTGCCTGTCGTACCGACGAATCACAAAGACTCGATCCCCAAAGTCAGTATACTTCCTCAGAGAACCGCTAACTGTTTCGGTATTTTGTATGTGACACTCAGGCACATCAAACCCAGCAGACATTGCCCACTGCATAATGGCATATTCATTCTCGACAGTAAATGGAAAGCGTGCAGATCCTAGTTTGACAATCCATTCACCATCTTGATTGCTTGCAGGCAGTGTTATCCTGTCTGGATCGCGTAAAACAGAGAATTTCATTTGGACACCAGCTAATGAAAATCGAAGTCCAGGTTCCTTGTTTTTCAGAACATCTTCACGATCTGCTACATATGCAGAGACTTCTAAGTCTTCTTGAACTGGTAAATCATCTCCATCTACACGAACGATCTCCACTGCACCAGGCAAGTCACGTCCAACAGCCTCCAATAAAGCCAGATCGTCGCCCGGACTAACTCCTAGATTATTTTCGATAAGCTCCCGTAATGCACCAGGCTCCGGAATTAAATTAGCAAAAAATGAAGGCAGTAAGCGATCCTTGCCATAGTAAGTGCGGGAAAGATCGTCCTCGAAAAACTGGCTTAGTACGGGGCGATCTGACATTGACAAATAGGATTCAGTGAAGCGAAATGCGATCTGCCCTCTTGTCGTCTGACTCAGATAGCCAATTATTTTTCCATGAAGACCGACTCCTAAAGTAATGGTCACTCCTCTTCTCCTGTTTGTTGCAAGATATAGCTAATGCTTGGTCGATCGTTTTCACCCCAAGCTGCCAAGCGCGAACTAAAAAAATCAACTGTATCTGTAAGTATCTTGCTTCTGCGTGATAAAAATTGCTCGAATTTATCATTGATGAGAAGATTTGCTGCTTCTCGATCGATGCAATGCGATTTAAGTATTTTCAAATCTAATTCTTTCTTACGCATCAGTTCAACAAGCTGTTTTCGGACTCCTCCGGAGATAGGAGGTAAGAGAATACGGTTTGATGGACTATGAGTTGTTTCAGTAGCAAATGAGATGATTTTTTGGAAGGCGTTGAGATCGTATTCCTCAATTAGGTTGGCAATATCAATCAGTTTTCCATTTTCAGGGTTAAGTGGATGCAGTGAGCTTAAAGCTACAAGAACAATACGACTATCGGCTGCACGCGCGTCAAATTTTTGTGGCAACGTGAAACTTACTCGTTTTGTGCGAGGGAGCTCGTTTAACAGCTTTTGCATAGTTCGTTCTGGCTTATTCCCCTCCTTAATAGCATCTAGGCTATGACGAAGTAAGGTTCTCTCATCAACTGACTTTATTTCCAATAAAGTTCGCCACGTCCACCGAACAAGTAAGTTTATTGTTCTACTATTGGGTTCTGGATAAAGACCAAAGAACCTTGTAAGAACAAAAAATGGAAGTGAACGTGGTAGTAGTCTAAGATGAGGAATTTCGGCGTGTGTTTTGAGGAAAATGAGGACTTGCCTAAGTGCGGGTAAGGCATCACTGACTGCATCACGAAGGATCTCAGTATCTCGACGATAATGCTCTGAAATACTTCGGGTAGCATCTAAACCTTTAAAAGCAATAATGGCAGAAAGCAGTTGATCTTCTGAAGGCCGACCAATACCAAGAGCCTTCAATTCATCGGCTAAACCGCTAAGGGTAGATGGTTCATCCGACTTTCGCCCAAAAAGTGCATCATGGATGTCCTCCCATTTCATCTTTTTGCCTGAATCATTGATTCGGTAAAAGATATCTCGAAGAAGCTCCTCGTCTCCTGTTTCAACAACATAAAGTGGAATTTCGTACTGACGAATTCGCGTTCCAGCCTCGAAAACAGACTTTCGTAGATTTAGATCTTTGCCGCGATCCCAATTAAAAACCCACTCGCTTAGGGCTGACGCATCTAATAACTGTGTAACAGGTATCCATGTTGAGGGAAAAACACCACTTTTGGGTGGAACCTGAAATTTTTGTTCTTTCGCATCAAAGTAGAGAACCCAAGCATCATCGGGAGTTGTTGGCATCTCTTCATTCCGCGCCAAGCCAGCCGTAAGGGCGGTCAATCGTTGCTGTCCATCGACAACCCACAATGCTGAATTTGACTCTGGTGCATCAACTTTAACAGGGCCATATTTTATTACAGAAGCGGGAGCATACGCTCGCCTCATTAAAAAAGAGCCAACAGGATAACCCTGATAAATGCTGTCAAAAAACAATTTCACATCCTCTGATTCCCATCGAAGTGGACGCTGAAAATCAGGAACTCGTATTAAGCCACGCTTAACTTGACGAATTAATCCCTCAACTGTAAGAGTTTCTGCTTGGAGGTGAAGCCTACTTTTTGCCGATCCAGTCATGATTTTTCATAAAGACCTCAATTAAGCTAAGACGCATCTAAATTGGGTATCCTCGATCTCCCCGTCCCCCCGTCTCCCCTTCTCCCCGTCAGACTCAAAAATACTATTTATTTTAATCTCGCATCTGAACCGGCATGACTAAATAGGTCATTTTAATCCCGCCTAACGGCGTAAAAATAACGGGTTGTTTGGGCTGATTCATCTGCATTTGAATCTCAGAAGTGGGCAATGCTTTTAACCCATCCATCAGATATTTAACATTGAAGGCAACGGCGATACTTTCTCCCGAAATTTGGATGGGGAGGACTTCTCGCGCTTTGCCGACATCGATGGTATCGACGGATAATTCGAGTTCTTGGCGATCGCTATCCAAGCTAAACTTGACGACATGATTTTTAGAGTCTGTCAGCACGGCGACTCGTTCGAGGGCAGAAATTAATTGTTTGCGATCGAGGCTGGCGCTGAGGGAAAATTCTTTGGGAATCAGTTGGCTGTAAGTCGGATAAGCCCCTTCTACCTGCCGACTGGTGAGGCGGCGATTTTCTAACTCAAAGGCAACTTGGGACTCGTCAAGCGACAGCGTTACGCCCTCAGAGGCTTCCCCAACGGCTAATAAGCGATCGAGTTCTCGTAGCGCGCGGGCGGGAATCGTGACTTCGAGGGCGGGAGAAGCATTGGCTTCTTCGGTTTCTTCTTCGGTTTCTTCCTCTTCGCGCACTAAAGAGACGACGGCGAGGCGGTGTCCGTCGGTGGCGGCAAATTCTAGTCCGCCGGTGCTGCTGCTGAGGTGGATTCCGGTGAGGACTTGTTTGGAATCGTCAGAACTGGCGGCAAATAGCGTCGAACGAATTCCTTCTGCGAGCATTTCGACGGGCAGTTGTTGGGTTTGCGCGACTTCAATTTCCGGTAAGTCGGGGAATTCCGTTGCATCCATCGTTCGCAGTTGATAGCGTCCGGAGGTTGAATGCAGCGAGACAGTGCCTTCTTCTGCGTCTTCGTCGGCAATTTCGATTTCTCCTTCGCTTAAGCGCGAGACGATATCGCCGAGGAGTTTTGCGGGGAGTGTCAGGGTTCCGCCTTCTTGGACTTGGGCGCTGAAGGTGGTTTGAATGCCTAAGCTAAGATCGAAGGCACGCAGGGTAATTTTTTGAGTGTCTTCATCGGCGATTAATAAGACGTTGCCCAAAACGGGATGGGTAGGACGCGAGGGAACAGCGCGCGCGGCGAGGGAAAGATGCGTGTTGAGATCGGAAGTCGAGCAAGCGAGTTTCATGGCGCTGGGGTTGGCGTTTGGGCAGATTCGATTTTAGCTCAAAAGGGGGGATAATTGATAATGGACAAGGGATAATGGATAATTGATAGTTGGTAACTCTTCAAGTTTGCCTAAATATAGATACTATTCGTGGCAAATTATTAACTCTTTACTGTTACCTAATCGCTGATAACTCTTCACTGTTTCCCGATCGCTGATAACTGATAATTGATAACTGAAATGACCCCTACTTTATACGGACGCTGGCAAACTCGAATATTCCTTTTTGCTACGGCAGGCGTACTTGTAACGTTGCCTTTTGCCCTCGGACTGTTGGGCGTAAATTCCGGCGCGGTTCCCTTGCGGGTGCTGGGTTATCTCGCGATTTTTGGGTTGGTGTGGGATTATGGGTATACTCGCCTGCAATACTATCGCTGGGATCGGGATTGGCCGGCTGCTTTTCAATTGGCGGCGGGCGTTTGGGAGGCGCTTTTTTTTGTGGCGATCGCGAAATTCATCGGTTTGCCGGGGATCGATCGCGAGTTTCCGTTAGGAGAGTTTTTTTTGCACTACAGTTTAGTCTGGTTGAGCATTTTTACTGCTTCTCAAACCCTTATGCGCGTTCTCTTCCCGCGCTGGCGCTTCCACGGCGGACAATTTTTTAAGTAAACTGCGATCGGAAATCGACAGATCCATTTTTCGCGGAGGCGTAGCAAATTCCCGCTCCGGCGACAGAACATTTGTTCTCAAACAAGTCCAAATTTTGCGACAATAGAGGGGATGACGGACTGCTGAATTACGAATTACGAATTACGAATTACGAATTATCCAATGTCTTACGAGCCGCTCCATCATAAATACCGCCCTCAAACGTTCGCGCAGTTGGTGGGACAGGAAGCGATCGCGGCGACGTTGAGTAATGCGATGATAGAAGAGCGCATCGCTCCAGCGTACCTCTTCACCGGCCCTCGAGGCACCGGTAAAACTTCTTCAGCGCGGATTTTAGCAAAATCGCTGAACTGTTTGCGGGATAAGCGCCCGACTCCAACCCCTTGCGGCGAGTGCGAAACCTGTCGCGAAATTACGCGGGGTTCGGCGATGGATATTGTAGAAATTGACGCAGCGAGTAATACCGGAGTGGATAACATTCGGGAAATTATCGAGCGCGCTCAGTTTGCGCCGGTGCGCTGTCGTTATAAGGTGTATGTCATCGATGAATGTTTGACGGGGGATACGCAGATATTAACGCGCCAAGGCTCGATGCGCTTGGATAATCCCGCCCTTGAAGGAAAAGAGGTTCTCAGTTACAACGAAACCCAGCAAAGTTGGGAATTTAAACGGGTGCGGCGTTGGCTCGATCGCGGCGAACGGGAGATTTTTTCGTTAAAAACGCGCAATCGGACACTACAATGTACGGGAAATCACTTAATTAGGACGGCAACGGGCTGGCAGGAAGCGCGATCGCTCCAACCGGGAAGCCAAATCCTCTCACCCGCTCCTACCGTGGCTTCCAGTGACTTTCACCAGCCATCGAGCGAGTTGGCTAGTCTTGCCCGCGCGCGATCGCAAACTTTACAACCTCCCAAAACGCTTAACGAGCAAGTTACAACCAATACATCGCCTTGGAAAACAACCCTCGAACCCTTAGAGGAAATTTCGCCCGCCGGAACTGCCCGCGTTTACGATCTCGAAGTCGAGGACAATCATAACTTCATCGCGAACGGACTGCTCGTGCATAACTGCCATATGCTCAGCACCGCCGCCTTCAACGCCCTACTCAAAACCCTCGAAGAACCGCCCCCGCGCGTGATTTTCGTCCTCGCTACTACCGATCCCCAGCGCGTCCTCAACACGATTATCTCTCGCTGTCAGCGCTTCGATTTTCGCCGCATACCCTTAAAAGAAATGGTTGCGCACCTCACCACCATCGCCGAAAAGGAAAGCATTGAGATTGAAGCCGAAGCGATAACGATGGTGGCGCAGTTAGCGGAGGGCGGGTTACGCGATGCTGAAAGTAACCTCGATCGCTTGAGCTTGCTGGAGGGAACGATAACGGTAGAGCGCGTTTGGGACTTAGTGGGGGCAATACCCGAGCGCGACTTATTAGAATTATTGCGCGCGATCGCCACCGACAAAGCCGAAACCGTTATCGATTGCTGCCGCCACCTCATGGATAGAGGGCGCGAACCCCTCGCCGTCCTACAAAGCCTCGCTGGATTTTACCTCAATCTCCTGATTGCGAACACCTCCCCCCAACGCAGCGATCTCGTCTCCGTCACCTCCGCCACTTGGGAACAATTATGCCAAGAAGCCCAGCGCTGGGAAACCGCCGCAATTCTCCACGGACAGCAGCACCTCAAAGACAGCGAACCGCAAATCAAAAACACCGTACAACCGCGTTTGTGGTTAGAAGTAACGTTACTCGGCTTGTTGCCCTCCTCCCGCACCCTTCCGACTCCTCAAGCTGCGATTGCTTCTGCGCCTCACTCCCAAACGAACGGTACGGCGAAAAGCGTTTCCGCCCCGCCCGCACCCGCACCCGTTCCCGAGAAAAGGCAAGAACAAGCGCTTCCTACCGAATCTGTTAAACCGATCGCGCCGCCCCGACCTATCCCCGAAGCACCCGTTCAGCCCCCTCGCGAGGCGGTTGTTGCTCAAAGTCCAGCCGTTACCCCACCCTCAGAAAGCAGCACCCCTCAAAGTGCGGCAGATTTGCACCAAGCGCGAGTTCAAGAAATTTGGCAGCGGGTTTTAGAAGCGATTGTCCCCCCTGCGTCTCAAGCTTTCCTGCGCCAGAAATGTCAATTGCTCGATTTCGATCTCGATGACTTCATTGCTGATGTCGGTGTAACGTCTCCTAATACCCTTGGTTTAGCAGAAAGCAAACGCAGCAATATTGAAGCTGCCTTCGAGCGCGTTTGGCAGCAAAAAGTCAAGGTAAATTTGCAAATCGCAACTGAGTCGCCTGTCTCGCGTTCCGTGCAGCCTTCGCCCTCCCCAACGCCTGCCCCCGAACGCCGCGAAAGCTCGCCCCCTGCTGTTGTTGCCCCTGCACCGTCTCAACCCAAGATGTCAACGGTGTTAGAGTCGCCCCCGGTTGCTAAAATTGCAACAGAGCAACCTGCGATCGCGGTTCGGGATCGTCCTACTGAAGCGCTACCGCAGAAAAGCGTCGAAACCAATGGAAATTCGATTTCCTCGCCACCGCCTGCAACTGAGGAGGAAGTCTTAGAAATTGAGGAAAGCGAGGCAACGAGCAATGATGAAGTCACGCAAGCGGCGTTAGAACTCGCGAAATTGTTTGACGGGGAAATTATTAAAGATAATGTGTTAGGAAACGGCGTTATGGGAGCCGCTGCGATCGCGCCTTCCGTTGATGAGAGCGAATTAGAAAGTTTGCCGCTTGCTGAAGAAGAAGAACAGGAAGAAGAAGACGACGATATTCCGTTTTAATAACCGCTCTCAATTCTCTTGGGTTTTCTATATCCCTGTTCTTCGATTAAAAGTTCGAGCGATACGCGCGATCGAGCTTCTAATCTCATTCAATTGCTGGAGGAGCATACTTAGCAAAAACTTCTGCTTCTGTCAAGTTTTCTGTCGGATTCGAGAAACTGTAGTAACTGGGTTTTTGGTCGATGAAAATTTGTTCTTTCAACTCAAAATCGCTGTCTTCTTGAAAGATACCGACGGGCAAAATATATTCATTTCCCTGCATGAACTTATAGAAAAGATGAGTCCCACAGAGGCGACAAAATCCTCTCTCTGCCCATTCAGAAGATTTATAGGTTGTGACGTTTTCAATGCCCTCAATCCGAACTTGCGAACCGCCATGAACGCAAAGTAAAGGGCCACCTCCCCAACGGCGACACATTCCACAATGGCAGACGCTGACTTCTTTTTCGGGTTGCGCTTCGATCGCCACCGCCTTACACAAACAATTCCCTTTCATCGGTAATTTTTGAGAATAAATTATTGTTAATCGCTCTAAATCATAGCGGTTTTGGTTGGAAACTTCAATTAGAAATGATGTAATACTAAGTCTCATTGATTTTGCACGATTCCCGAAGAGGGCATAACAATGTGGCTGCCCCTACAGCAAAAGAATTGAGTGTATCGCGATTGGGAATTGGTATTACTCGATGTAAAAGACTCTTTATAAACTCTTTCTTGAAAATTCCTAAAACCCTAAATAGATGGTGGGCAACAGCGGAATTTAAATTGACTTTCGGATATAACCCAGTCGTTGCCGCCGTTGCCCACCCTACAGGAGGTTAAGCTTCTGATTATTCTTTGACTACTTCCATTAAATCCTCAATTAATACGTCTAGAGAACGAGCAATTTTATGGATAGAGGCGAGATCGACTGTTGCGAGTCCTTCGGAGCGCGCGTAATGTCGAACGGTACTATAGGGAACTTCGGCGCGATCGGCAACTTCTTTGAGCGTCCAACGCTTTTCATCAGCTAGTTCTCGAATTCGGAATCTCACTAATCCCATCTCGGTCTTGACAAACGATAAGTATTTATCGTTTAATAATTAAAAATAACAGCGATCGCCCTGCGACCTAGGAAATCTAAGGGCGAACGCCTTCTTTCAACAATCCACAACTGTGGAAAGGATAAGTCTATGATACCAACAGAACTAACCTATCGCGAAAAACTTCAACCCTGGTGTATTGTACGGCAGTTACCGAAGATAGCGCCATCATTATCTCTTAATGACTGTGGATTGGAACCAACAACGACGAGAGTATGGAAGCCTGATTCATCTCGATATCCAGAACGATAAAATCTGGATTCAAAGCGATGGAACTGAAGTGGGAATCGCGAATGAGTTAGTGGAAGCGGGCGTTCCTCAAGCCGATATTGTTTTAGGATTTAAGTCTTCCTTTAAACGGCAATTCACAGATTACGCAGTTAAATAGTAGGGTGTGGAGCGCGAAGCGTAACGCACCAATCTTACCCGGTGCGTTACGGCGCGCAAAAAAATTCATCGCTTTCCTACAATATCGAGTTCGCGCCTAACGCACCCTACGCCTACTAAATCCTCGATCGCGATATTAAAAGCACGAGCAATTTTATGTAGGGCTGTAACGATAAATATTTATAAAAGATTATTCCTCTAAGATTTCCACTAAATCCTCGATCGCGATATCAAAGGCACGAGCAATTTTATGTAGGGCTGTGTAGTCTACGGTTGCCATTCCCGGAGAGTTCGCATAAGTCACGATAGTTGTGTAAGGAATGCTGGTTCGATTGGCAACCTCTTTTAGCGTCCAACGCTTTTCAGCGGCTAGTTCTCGAACTCGCAAGCGAATTAATCCCATCCCCCCATTGACAGAATACGAATATTCGTATTCAATAAAAAATGTAGCAAACAGCGATCGCCCTGCGACCTAGGAAATCTAAGGGCGAACGCCTTCTTTCAACAATCCACAACTGTGGAAAGGATAAGTCTATGATACCAACAGAACTCATCTACCGCGAAAAACTTCAACCCTGGTGTATTGTACGGCAGTTACCGAAGATGCAGAATATCGTCGTTGCCCGTTTCACCCGTCGAAATGATGCTGAAGAGTATTTAAGCGTGCTGCGACGCTTGCTACCAACTGCACCTCATAAAATTATCTTTGCGTCGATGTTAAATCGCGGTAGCGCGCGTTGAACTCAGAGTTAGAATCAAAGGGTAAGGTTGGTAAATTTCCTACCTTAAACCAATTCCCAATCGCGATGCGCTAATTTTTTTGCTGTAGGGGCAGCCACAGTGTTATGCCCTCTTGGGTAATCGTGTTGTTTGGAGTCATGAAAAACGCGAAAATGGTTTGCAATTTCTTAAACGATTTATGAGGTATTCTGGCGATCGCGAAGAGATTGAAGAGAAATTATTCTTCCAAAACTTCCACAAGATCGTCAATAATAATGGTGCGTTACGCTTCGCTAACGCACCCTACTTTTGATTCTATGCAGCTTTACGTCAATCGGGTGTAAGTTGGGGGAAATTCAAATTGATGCAATTTAATATTGGTAGTGGCGATCGCTAAAGCTGCTACATAATCGGGATGGGGATATAAAAGTTCTAGCTGCCATTGTTGGTTAGCATTTTCATTGGGTAAAACCAGTTTCGGTGCTGTATCTTTTTTTAAAAAAACTTCAACTTTTTCCAATCCAGCTAACCCTTCGCCCGTTGCTTTTAAGTAGGCTTCTTTGCACGTCCAAGTTTGAAAAAAAGCGAGGTGTTGATGTTCGCGCGGTAAGGCGTTCAATTCCTTCGATTCGCGATCGCTGAAAAAGCGTTGGGCGAGTTGAGGGGCGTTGGGGAGGGGGCGCAAATGTTCGATATCGATCCCGATCGCGCGATCGCGACAAATCCCGTACAATGCTAAGTCGTTGGAGTGGGAAACGTTGAATTGTAAGTGAGAAAACCCATTGCTTAAGTAAGGTTTTCCTTTATTGGTGTAAGAAAATTCGATTGTTTGAGGATCGATTTCTAGATACTGTCCTAATAGCGCCCGTAAAATCCCTCGCGCGGCGATAAAGCGATCGCGATCTCGATCCCTCCGAAATCGCTGCGATCGCTCTGTTTCATCTCCTGAAAGGAGCTTGACAAAATCATCGATTTGTGAAGTAGAAAGGTCTAGACGCGATCGCCAAACATGAACTTCATTCTCCCCTAAAAGCATTCTTGGTGAATTATGAATTATGAGTGGTAAATTATGAATTATGAATTACGAACTACGAATTACGAATTACGAATTACGAATTACGAATTACGAATTACGAATTACGAACTACGAATTACGAACTACGAATTACGAACTACGAACTACGAATTACGAATTACGAATTACGAATCACAACAAATAAGCCACCGTTACCCCCGCGCCACCTTCATTTTGCGGTGCAAGTTCAAAGCGTTCCACCTGCGGATGCTGTTGCAAAAAAGCATGAACGCCTTCGCGCAAGCGCCCCGTTCCCTTCCCATGCAGCACCCAGAGTGCGCCAGAACCCGCTCCTACTGCTTTTGCGATCGCGCGTTCGATTTCGACTTCCGCATCATTCACCCGACTGCCGCGAATATCAATTGTATTATTCGAGGTGCGGATTATCGGGCCTGCTTTCGGAGGTGCAGGCGGCGGCGGCGGGGCTTTAGCTTTGGGTGGTTCGACTTTTTGCCCGTCTAAGGACTCGATATCGGCGAGGGGAATCGTCATTTTCATAATCCCGAAACGCACTGTCGCTTCATTTTCCGCCGTTTCCACGGCTAAAACTTCTGCCGTTTGCCCCAGCTTCGGCAGACGAATGCGTTCGCCGACTTGCGGCATATAGCTTGGTTTTTCGGGTTTGGGTTCTCGTTTCGGCAAGTGTACTTTGGCAATCTCGGCAACGGCTGCTTGCGCTCGTTCTGCTTCGCGGTTAGTTTGCGGCCCTTGCTGCAATTGACGGATTACTTTAGCAATTTCTGACCGCGCGCCGCTTACTGCGTTGTTTACCGCTTGTTCTTGCGATCGCTTTAAGGCTTCCTCGCGTTCTCGCAGTTCTGCGGCTTTTTGCGAAACTTCTTTATAAAATTGTTCGGTGCGTTGCAAGAGTTGTTCGGCTTCTTTGGCGCGGGTTTCTTGCTGTTTGCGCTGTTGTTCTAAGCCAGCAATCGTTTGGTTGATTTCCTCAGAAAATCCGCCAACGCGCTCCCGGGCTGCCTCTACAACTTCCTCACCCAAGCCCAACCGCCGCGCGATCGCGAGTGCATTCGAGCGTCCGGGAATCCCCCACAATAAGCGATAGGTGGGTTGCAGCGATTCTTCGTCAAACTCTACCGACGCATTCTCAAAGCGTTCGTCGCGATATTTCAAGGCTTTCAGTTCGCCGTAGTGGGTGGTTGCAATCGTTATGAGGGCGCGTTCTGCTAGCGCTTCCAATAGCGCGATCGCGAGGGCGCTTCCTTCAGCGGGATCGGTTCCCGCGCCGACTTCATCGAGGAGAACGAGAGATTGTGGGTTTTCCTCAATTTCCGCCATAATTCGGCTGATGCGGCGAATATGACCGGAAAAAGTCGATAAACTTTGCTGTAACGATTGTTCGTCGCCAATATCGGCTAGGATGCGATCGAACCAAGGCAGTTCAACGGGTTCTTTCGCGGGGACAAATAACCCAACTTTCGCCATCAATGCAGCGAGGGCTAAAGTTTTGAGTGCAACGGTTTTTCCGCCCGTATTCGGCCCGGTAATCGCCACAACTCGGATTTTTGAGGGAATTTGTACGTCAATCGGGATGACTTCCCGTCCTTGCTCGTGCTTTTGCTGCCACACGAGTAAAGGATGTCGCAAGCGCCTCAAAGTGATCGGCTTTTGCTCCTCGGTTTCAGCAAGCCGGTTGCTCTCCCCCTCTCCCTCTCTCCCCCTCTCCTGGTCAATAAAATGGGGTGGATTCGCTTCTAACCACAGGCTATAGCGCGCTTTTGCCGCCGCTAAATCTAATGCCGTCGCGATCGCGAGTAAATGCTCTAAATCTTCGCTGACAGCGGCAACTTTTTCGCTCAACGCCTCTAAAATTGCTTCTTCTTCCCGCTTTTCCTGTCCGCGCAACTGATGCAATTGATTGCCCGCGCCGACGATCGCGTTAGGCTCGATGTAAAGTGTCGCGCCAGTGCTGGAACTATCGCGAATTGCGCCGGGGATCGCGTCTTTTTGGGGCGCTTTGACGGGAATCACGAAGCGATCGCCGCGTTGCGTAATTGTTTGTTCTTGAACGGCGTTGCTGTGGCGTTGCAAGATATTCTGCAAAATTTGGTAGATGCGATCGCGCACGCTTTTCATTTGGCGGCGAATCTCAGCCAGTTTGGGGCTAGCGCGATCGGTGACTTGGCCGCGATCGTCGATACAATGGTGAATTTCCTGCTCTAATTCCGGGTGCGTCTTCACCTGTTCCACCAATGCAGCAAGCGTCGGTAATTTTTCTTCCTTCGCATCAATCGCCCGCCGCAAGCGCCGAACGCCTGCTAACGTCGTCGCAATTTCCAACAACGCCTTCCCCGCAATTCTCCCCCCAATTTTGGCACGTTCCAACGCATCGCCAATATCTTCGATTCCCTCAAACGATAAGCCGCCTTCGGTTCCCAATTCGAGTTGGTAGATTTCCCGCGTGCGATCGAGCAATATCGAGCTTTCCTCGCGTGTTTCCGGTAAAGGGAGATGTTTCGCCGCTAAAACGCCTAATTTTGTCGCCGCAAAAGTAGAGAGATGCTGGCACAGACGCGGCCATTCTAAGAGTTCGAGTGTTTCCGCCTGAATCAATTTACAAATCTTGAGATCGAGAGATAAAGTTTATTGTAGCGTATTTGAAGCATAGGGGTCGCGCCGACTTAAAATCTGAGCAAAGGCGGTGCGACAAACTGAAAAGACGATGAGCGATACTACATTCGACTTCAATTCTCTGGGTTTAAGGTTAGAAGAACTCGAACGGCGACTCAATGCTGTTGTTCGCGATCGCCAAATGATGATTAGCGCGATTGAAGATTTAAAACGGGCTTTCGAGTCGCGATCGGAAATCGAACGCATTGCGGAACTTCAACAAGAACTTATGGCGCTGCGATCGCAAGTTCAAAGTGAATTTAAGCCTATTGATGATGAAAGTGCCTCCAAAACCACAGCACAAGAAAACCAAGCAATCGTTCAACAATTCCTCGAAAGAGTCGATCGCAAAACCGAGCCAACTGAGTTAGAGGTTGCGGTTGAAGTCGTCCGGAGCGAGTCAGATTTGCAACGAATGAGACTGAGCGATGAGGAGTTTAAGCTAGAGCGTCTTCTGTTGCTGGTGGGATTTTACCGGGAGGAGGATGATGAAATCGCGCCGAAATCCGAACTGAGTGAAGCCGAATTTTTAGCGCAAGTTCGTCAAGGGAGAACAGATTTTTCTAATACAGAGATCGAGAATGTTGATGTCTGTCAACAACGATATGGTGGAATAATTTTAGAAAATTCAACATTGAGCAATACTCACTTCAAAAAATGCTATTTTAACAGCATTAACTTTAGCCAAGCTATTTCAGTCGATTCAGATTTTAGTGATTCTACCTTTAACCTATGCCAAGTTTTAGAGGCTGATTTTAGCGATTCAATTTTTCACAATGTTCAATTTTATGGCACTGTATTAATTGAATCTAACTTTCATAACACTTTATTAAAAAATGCTGTTTTTAAGGATGCAAAACTAAACAAAGTTAATTTTTGCAAAGCAGTTTTAAAAAAAGCAAGGTTGTCTGAAGCCTATTTAAGAGAGGTAAATTTATGCGAATCAGATTTGAGCCAAGCTGACTTAAAGAAGGCAAATTTATTTAATGCAAACTTGAATAATGCTAATTTGTCTGGTGCTAACTTGATAGGAGCTAGTTTTAAAGGCGCTAAATTAAATAATACCAATTTTAAGGCAGCCATTTACGATAGCCAAACTTACTTCGATCGCGATTTTGATATAGCTAAAACAGGTGCGTACCTCCTTGAAGCTGGCTCTAATCTTGAAAAAGCGACTTTTTTAGATTACGATTTATCCAGCCATAACTTGAGGGGGGCTAACTTAGCGCAGGCGAGCTTTATAGGAACCAATCTTATTAATGCTAATTTTGAAGGAACAAATTTACAAGGAGCCGTTTTCAAAGAAGTTAAATTATCTAGTGCAAAGTTCAGTGGTGCAAACTTAGAGAAAGCTAATTTAATGAAGTTAGATTTGAAACATATTGACTTTAGTGCGGCAACGCTAAATTCATCCAACTTAAGTAATACTGACTGTTATTATACGAACTTTACTGGCGCAAATCTATGCAATGTTGATTTCAGAAGTGCCAATTTAAGTGCGTCGCGATTAGTCGGGGCAAATTTACAGGGAGCCGATTTGCGAGGAGCTAATTTGCGAAATGCTGATTTGACAGGGGCTAATTTAACGGGAGCAAATCTAGGAGGAGTAGATTTAACCTCTGCAAAACTCAAAGGGGCAACGATGCCGGATGGAACGGTTGTAGAATAACATTGCTGAAGTTGATACCAATTCCTAATCGCGGCGATGCACTAATTTTTTGCGGTAGGGGCATAGCACTGCTCATTAGCGTCAACTTAAGCTTAAACCTGCTCACCTAGCCCGCCTTGGGTTCAAACCCAAGGCTAATAGCTCAAGTCCTCATTTATAGGACTGGGAAATTCAAATGTATCCAACCCGTTTCAACGGGTTTCAGCTATCAGCCAGGAACTTGAGTTCCTGGCGGGCTAAGTGTTTCACCTTAAGTTGACACCCATGAGCACTGCTATGCCCTCTTGAGATAATCGTGCAAAATCAATGAGAATTGGTATTAGATGGTGCGTTACGCTTGGCTAACGACACCCTACAGGTAAAAACTGTTTCTTTAACGCCGCCGCCACCACATCAAAGCTGCGATCGCGAGACTCAGAAGCGGTACGATGACGATTGCCAGCCAGCCTAACACGCTCGCTTGCCCTAAAGTTAAGTTGAGACGGCGATTTTTGGGCTGTTTGGGACTAATCGATAGCGTTGATTTATCGTTCTTTGCTAGCCATTCCACAGAGTTTAGGAAGACATCGCGGTTAATCTGTTGATCGAACCACCCATTTGAGGCAAAGGTTGAGTTTCCTAGCACCACCAAGCGCGATTCTTTGTTGTCTTTTGCTTTCGCTGGAGATTCTTTCGGAGATTCACCGGCTTTGGGTGTTTCTCCGGGGGAGGGCGAGGGTGAGGGCGATGTTCCCGGCGTTGGGCTTTCTCCGGGGGAGGGCGAAGGAGTTGGCGATGTTCCCGGCGTTGGGCTTTCTCCGGGGGAGGGCGAAGGAGTTGGCGATGTTCCCGGCGTTGGGCTTTCTCCGGGGGAGGGCGAGGGCGATGCGGCGGGGTTAGCGTTTTTACTCTCCTCGGTTTTGCCTTCAGTTCCCGTTGCGGGTGCTTCTCGCTTAGTGAGGGCGATTCCTAATGTTAAAGGCCCTTGTAGGTCATTGTTGGGATCGAAGGAAAGGTTTTCGGAATCGAGGTTTGTTTCCGCCCAACTTTTTTCGCTGGTTTCAATGAGGGGAAAGGCTTGAATTTCTTTCTTGGATTCGGTTTCAATGGAGCGAGCGAGGGGATAAACGGAGATGCTGTTGCCGAAGGCAGAGGTAATGGGGTGAACGCCGTATTGAGTCACGAGCGGCGTAGCAGGGCCGAGGTTAAGGATGCTGCCGCTACCGGAAGCGTCGATAACGAGGCGTTCGTCCAGTTTTACGCCCCATTCATTGAGAATTGGTTCTAAATTGGGGTTATTTTTGGGATCGATCGCGATTAGCAAACTGCCGCCGCGATCGAGATAGTCTTTAAGGGCGGTGACTTCTCCTTCAAAGAGGGCGCGTTTGGGGCCGAAAATCGCGATCGCATCGGCATCGGGGGGGACTTGGGATTGTTGCGCGAGACTCAATGCTTTGACATCATATCCCTTTTGTGATAGTGAAGAGACGGCTTGGGAAATACTGCCTTCTTCCGTACCATCTGCGAGAGACCATTCACCGTGTCCTTGAAGGAAGTAAACGACGGGTTTTTTGTCGCGCAGAATTTTTTCAATGCCGTTAGTGAGGGGAATTTCGGCGATTTGTTCTTCTTCGTTGCGGAAAGATTGAACTTGTTGCTTGCGATCGCCATACTGTAAATAAACGGCCTTGGGCGATTTTAGCCCGAATTCCTGGGCGAGTCCGACTTTAATTTGCGGATCGACAAATTCGTATTGAAAGTTTGCGCCTTGGCGGGCATAATTTTCGAGCAGTTGGCGATCGCTAAAATCTTCTTTAGGATCGAAAACGATAACTTTTAGGGGTTTAGGCAGATTGGCGACGATTTCTCGCGACTGCGGCGAGAGGGTAAACAAGCCCGTTTCGGTAAAGTCGGCGCGCGTCGAATAGCGAACGGCGAGAAAATTCACAAGTCCGAGAATCGCAATAAAACTCAGCGTTGCGATAATAGCATTTGTTCCTTCCCGAGCCGAACGCTGGCGCAAGAAACCATTAGGGCTGCTTCCCCAGAGTATCAGTCCCGCGATCGCAACTGCTAATCCGCTTAAAGCCAGCGCGATCGAAGTTGGCGATGGTTTGCCAGAAACCGCCCCAGAAACTAACCCGGCAACTCCTAAAAAGATGCCAAAGAGGACGACATATTTCCCGTATCTCTGGGACGCGCTGGGGATCGTTTTCATTAGTGAATCAGTGAATCAGTGAATCGTGAATAGTTAATAGTTAATCGCGAGGGGTAAAGAGTTTAGCTAAGACGCATCTAAATTGAGTACCTTCTCTCGCCCTCTCCCCTGCCTGCGTCTAATTGCGCGAGAATCGTAAAGATTCAATCGATTGAGCGGTTAAAAATATCCCCAGAACAATATAACTGCACAGTAAAACCAAACTGCTAGTATCTACAATTCCCTGAACCAAGTTATTGTAATGTTTGAGTAAGGAAAGATGGCTGAGGATTTCGCGAAAGGGGCTGACGGTGCGATCCGCGATCGCATCAATAATCCACAGCCCTAACGCGAGCGAAAACGTTAAAACCGCCGAGAGAATCAAACTATCAGTTAGTGAGGAAATAAACATTCCCAAGGAAAGAATTGCCGCTGCCAATAAAACTAATCCTAGCAGCGCCAACAAAGGAACAGCGGGCGGAACGGGTGGATTGGCACTGCTAAACGCGATCGCCTGGTAAATGAGGAAAGGCAAAATCGTAAACATAAAAAAGGTCAGAACGGCTAACAGTTTACCCACTGCAACCGACCAATTCGTTAGCGGTGAGGTTGCTAACAGTTCCAACGTTCCACGCTTGCGTTCTTCCGCATAAAGACTCATTGAGAATACTGGCAAAACAAATAAAACTAGAAGCCCCATTACGCTAAAAAATTGCAGAATAAATTCATAAGCTGCGTCGATGGGAGGAATTGGAATTCCTAATTGTTCGCTTTGGACAATATTTTGAATAACGGACATTAAAATCGTAAAGAACATAAAGCCCGATAGCGCCCAGAAAACAGCGGTAACAACATAAGCAAAGGGAGAGAAAAAGTAACCTTGCAGTTCTTTTCTGAAGATAGCAATGATATTAGCAATAACAGTCATAAAATAATTAAGAATGGATAATTTATAATTAATTCTTAGCTCGTGATTCGTATTCCTCCCTCATTATTAATTATTCATTATTCATCATTCCTCCCTCATTATTAATTATTCATCATTCATTATTCATTAGAAGATGTTCCGATTTCCCCATCGAGATCGAGATCGCCTTTGTCAATTTTTTCATCAACTGCGGTAGAAGCGGCGGGGACAGCAACAACCTCTTCCTCTTCGTCGTTATCATCCTCGAGGTTCGCTTCGAGTGCTTCGCGCGTTGTCAGTTTCAAGAATACATCTTCGAGGGTGGGGCGAGTGCGCCGCAGTTCGTACAATCCCAAACCTGCTGTGACGATGGATGCTGCGATCGCGCGCCCGGGTTCGGAACCCGCACTCGTGGCGATGCGGACGCGAGAACGCACCGGAGAGCGAAACAGAGAGGGTTCGGCAGGGACTTCGACGGAGGGCAACACTTCCACCGATAGCACGCCAGGAATTGCTTGCAACAGCGGGCGCAAGCCTTCGATATTGCCTTCAACTTCGAGATTGTAGCCAGAACTTTCCGAGAGTTGCGCCATTAAGTTATCGGGGGTGTTGGTTGCGATCGCTTTCCCTTGGTTGATAATGGTGACGCGATCGCAAGTCATGCTGACTTCCGGCAAAATGTGAGTCGAAAGAATAATTGTATGGTCGCCCGCAAGACTTTTAATTAAATTGCGCACTTCAATAATTTGGCGGGGATCGAGACCGACGGTAGGTTCGTCTAAAATAATCGCAGGGGGATTGTGAACGATCGCTTGAGCAATCCCGACGCGCTGGCGAAACCCTTTCGACAGCTTGCGAATGAGAACGCGCCGCTTCTCCTTAAGGTTACAGCGATCGATCGCCGTATTCACCCGCATCGCGCGATCGCCCGCCGATACGCCCTTAATACGTGCCACAAACAATAAATAGCTTTGCACTGTCATATCCAAGTACAGCGGCGGACTTTCCGGAAGATAGCCAATCGAACGCCGAACCGCCATTGACTGTTCGTGAACATCGAACCCCGCAATTCTCGCCGTCCCTTTCGTCGCCGGGAGATACCCCGACAAAATTCGCATCGTCGTCGTTTTGCCCGCCCCATTCGGCCCCAATAGTCCCAAAATTTCGCCCTTTTCTACTGAAAAAGTAACATCATCAAGGGCGATGTTATTCCCGTAAACTTTACTGAGGTGTTCGATTTCGATCATGAGTCTGGAGGAATGATGAATGATGAATTATGAGTTATGAGTTATGAATGATGAATGGGGGAATGACGAGTTATGAACGCTGAATGATGGAGGCTGAGGGCTGAATTACGAATTACGAATTACAAATTACGAATTACTATAATGCTCTACATTAATCCCACAACAGGGAATGATAATGCAGTTGGGAGCCAAACTGCACCCCTTAAAAGCTTAACGGCTGCTCTCAAACGCGCTACACCGGGGACGACAATTCAGCTAGCGTCGGGGACGTATGGCAACACCGAAGTGTTTCCCCTGTCTGTTCCTGCTAACGTCACCGTGCTGGGCGATGAAAGCACGAAAGGTAAAGGCATCTCCATTGTCGGTAGCGGCGTTTATCCCAGTGCTACATTCGGCGGGCAGAATGTCACGCTGCTGCTGGATAGCTTGGCGCAACTGCGAGGGGTGACAGTGACAAATCCCGCGAGCAAGGGAACGGGCATTTGGATCGAATCGACTGCGCCAACGGTAGCCAATTGTACCTTGAGTCAGTGTCAGCGAGATGGCATTTTTGTGACGGGGAATGGCAAGCCAAAGATTTTCGATTGTGCGTTTGTCCGCAATGCTTATAGCGGCGTGTTTTTTGGGCGCAATGGTAAGGGAGAGGTACGGCGCAATCGCTTTTCGCAGACGGGGTATGCAATTGTGGGGAGTGACGATAGCGCGCCGCTGCTGTCGGACAATCAACTGCTGGAAAATCGCATTGGTGTAATGCTATCGCGACAGTCAAAACCCGTGCTGCGGCGGAATTTGTTCTCGAAAAATGCGGATGCGGGATTGTCGGTACAGGAGCGATCGCGGCCGAATTTAGGAAATAGCCAGGATCCGGCGGGAAATGTGTTTGAAGGCGATCGCGCGATCGACAATCAAACTGGATTAGCGATCGCTTCAGTGGGAAATCAACTCAATCCGGCGGCGGTACGAGGTAACGTGGAATTTGTCGCCGCGATTGTTCCCGAAACTCCGAGCGGGCCGACGCGCTTTGCGGATATCGATCGCCATTGGGCGGAAGCGTTTATCGATAGTCTGGTGCAGCGGGGCTTAATGAGTGGGTTTCCCGACGGGACGTTTAAGCCGGAAGCGAGTTTGACGCGGGCGGAATATGCAGCGGCGATCGCGAAAATTTTCGATCTGCCCCGCCAACTCGGACGAACGAATCAATTTTGGGATGTTCCGGCAAATTTTTGGGCAACCGCAGCGATTCAAAAAGCGGCAGATATGGGCTTTATTTCCGGTTTTGCCGATGGTTCCTTCCGCGCCCAACAAAATCTCACCCGTACTGAAGCCCTCGTCTCCATCGTCAGCGGTTTGGGGCTGAGTGGTGGCAATCCCGACGTACTGTTACTGTACCGCGATCGCGCCCAAATTCCCCCCTACGCCACCGCCGCGATCGCCACCGCAACACAAAAACGTCTCGTTGTCAATTCCCCCGACCCCAAACAACTCAACCCCCTGCGCGACATCACCCGCGCCGAAATTGCCGCCCTCCTCTATCAAGCCCTCGTCGCCACCGCCGTCGCCGACTTCCTCCCCTCCCCCTACATCGTCAATCCCGACGCAGCCGTTGCCAACTTCACCGACACCCCAAATCATTGGGCAGCAGACTTCATCCATCGCCTCAGCAGTCTCGAACTCATCAGCGGTTTCAGCAATGGCAGTTTCAAGCCCGATGCCCCCCTCAACCGCGCCGAATATGCCGCCTTCCTCGTCCGCATCTTCAACCCCTCGCCAGTGCGCCCCGCCGTCCAATTTCGCGACATTCCGCCCAAATTCTGGGGCTTAAACGCCATCCAACAAGCCTACCGCGCCGGATTCCTCTCCGGCTTCCCCGATGGCACTTTTCACCCCGAACAAACCCTGCGTCGCGTTCACCTCATCGTCTCCCTCGCGAGTGGTTTAGCCCTCCCCGCCGCCGACGAATCCTATCTCAACGCTTACGAAGATAGAGCTAGCATACCCGCTTATGCCCGTTCTGCTGTCGCCGCCGCCACCAAAGCCGAAATCGTCGTTTTGTATCCCAAAGCCAGGGATTTAGATAGAGAAGTGACGCGGGCCGAAGCTGCGGCGATGATGGATTGCGCTCTAGTTTATCGCAAGCGAGTGGGCGCGATCGCATCGCCTTACATTGTTCGGAAATCTTAAACTATAGGCTTGAAAGAGGCGACCCCACCCTACAGTGATACAGTTTCAGGTGAAAATATAAGGAGTATCTCCTACCTAATGCAGAGAAAATAATCTACTCAAATAAAATTAAAGCTTGTAGCATATTAGTAGAAGCACATAATCCTTTTAGGAGTATTACGATGTCAGATACTTCAGTGGTTTTACTTGACAATGCTACAATCTCTAGTGCTTTTCGCTCTCTTGGCTTTGCACCATGTCCTAATAAATCTGTTTTCGATTTAGATATTGCAAACCTTTCAACGCTCGTTGATGCAGTCTTGCTGGCAGATCGAGTTGTTGTCCCTGCTACTTATTTGCCTAAATATCAGCAGGAACGAATAAATTTATTGTCATCTGCGGGTGTTGAGTCTCTTAAACTGGCAGAAGAATCTAATCAAGAACTAGAGCAAGTTTCTAGAACTTACTTTTCAAGATGGACAATGGACTATTACGAGGGTAGTAGCGGTATATCCCAAGAAATTCTAAGGCTTGCCGATATTTACATTAAGTTTGTCTGGAACTACCGTTCATCTGAATATTGGCTTGTATTGCGCGCGTTGCAACAACAGAGCAATACTCCTGAAGCTAATAAATATGCTCAAATTGAGGGATTACTAACTGAAGATAATCCAGGAATATGGCAGTCTTTGGAACTTTTGAATAGTGCCAATATTTTTAGCACTAATGGGACACCTGTGACAGAATCTAACCTCCGCAAACCCTATGTCCTACGCCCTGGGGTAAAAAAACTGCTCGCTGCCTTGTCTTGGAATATTTTAAGAGCTACCTACTATAGAATTCTTGCCGCTAAAATAAATGCAGCTTACCTTCCTCATTCATTGCGAGCTATTGGAGCTACATTAGATGCGATATCAGCAAATGACAAGATTGTGAGTTCTTCAACCTTGAGTCAGTATCATATAGGTCAATCGAAAACAACCATAACTGAATCTCTAGAAAAAATCATGAAAGCTACAGGGGAAGAACTTGCCTCTGTTGGTGCAGTCAGAGGCTCTATTTGCAACTCAATTCCTCCATTACTAGGTTATGTTTTAAACAAAGCTACTTCAAAAGAAAATTTTTTAGAACAGTTATTTTGTCTCAGAACATTATCATCTTTACAAGATTTGCGAAATCAGCTTCGAGAATTTGAAGCTAATGCTAAGTCAGGAAATATTGCTGGTATTCGTAAATGGAAAAATGAGGTAGAGCGCACTTCTTCAAGCGTGATGAGAGAGATGGGATTAGTAGATACTCATTTTACTCTAAACCCTCTAACGATTCTGACTGGAGGAGCTATTTCTCTCAATATACAAGGTCTTTCAGTCCCAAAATGGTTATATAGAACTGTAGCCTTACCAAACAACTGGAAGCTTTGGTATAGGGAGGTAGCAATTAATTTACAGAATGTAGCTAGATTAGGAGACTCATACGAGAAAATTCAGTCTTGGGCTTCCTTTAAAGAGGAGGCACAACCCAATTACTGGTATGCAAAACAGGATTATCCTCAGAAATATACTCGTTTACTTGATGACGGAATTCAGCAGAGTTGACTTTATTTTAGAAAGTAGGGTGCTTTGAATAAACCTAGTTTTTGCACTTTATCTTTTTCATGTCACTATAAATTACTCCTTTAACGCTCTGCGGATTTTTATGTGAGCAGGTTCGATTGCTACTTCGGTGAAGTTAAAATATCGCTTTTATCTACAGTTAAAAGCGATAAAAGTTCCAATTTTTTCACTAAACATTGACTATTGTAAGTACCCAAAAACTAGCCGCGATCGCGCCGATCGCGAGATGCTGGGGTAGCATCCAGAGGAACTGCTGACGGGCAATTTTCTGCGTTACAAAAATCGAGCAGAGAACGCCAAAAATTAAAGTGCTGCCTTGTAAAAAGGCAATGACGGCGGGATGAGCGACAAGGACGGGCAACTGTGCGCCATTTAGCCCAAAAGTTGCTAAAGCCACAGGGAGAATTTTGCCGCTTTCTCCTAACCATAACGGGAAATAATGGGATAGATTTCCGGCGAGGATGAGGGGAAGGTAGCCGTAAGCGAGTTTGATAAAAGAAGGCAGTTGATCGCGCTGGGTTATCTTTGTGGATAATTTAAGGATCGCTTGGGCAAGAAGAGGAATGAGGGCGGGCAAACTGATTGCTGCAATCGCTAAAAGAGAATGGGGTAAAAAGCGATCGAGGTCTAAATTTAAACCGAGAAAATGTTGGACTTCGGGGAGGTGATGCAGGAAAACGACGTTGAGGAGTAGTAACAATAAGGCGACTTCATAACTTCGAGGAATGTGAGTCGTCCAAAGTTCGATTCCGGGCGGACGCAAGTTAAATTCAACCGAACGATGGGGGCAAGCTTTGAGACAAGTCATGCACAGTACGCAGTCGCGATTGTCTTCGAGTTGGGCGGGATGAGAGTAAAGAGGACAGCCGTCGGTTTCCATTCCTTCTCCTTTTTGCGGGCCGCCTTTATAGCATTGATAGGTGGTGCATTCTGCCGAACAAATTCCCTGTTGCGCTCTTAATTCTGTCATGGAAAGTTTGGCGAACATTCCATTCATTCCGCCAATCGGACAGAGATATCGACACCATAAACGCCGCTCGAAGATGGCGCTACAAATCATTGCGCCAGCGGTAATTAAGAGCAGTAACCAAGCGGAAAGATAAGCGGTATTTTCTAGGTTCCAGAGTTCTTCCCAAAGGAGAATGAGGGCAAAGAGGGCGAAGAGAAACCAACCGCCCCAGCGTTCTGCTCGTTCGCGGGGCCAACGTTTGAGCTTGTGTGGAAATAGCCATAGCGAGAGTTTTTGGGTGACTTCGCCGTAAATCATGAAGGGACAAACGGCGCACCAAACGCGCCCGAGTAAGGGGAAAAAAAGGAGAACTAAAGGCCACCACCAAGCCCAAAAAAGGTTAAGGGCAAAGTTGCGATCGCGCGTTTGCGGACCGAGGAATAAAATGGCTACAATCAGCGGAAATGCCCATAAAGTCAAACCGTAGTTAATCCAGTCCGGCCACCAAGGACTGCGTAAAAACTGCCGGAGTTTAGGATATTCTTCGAGCAAGTTGAGGCGAAATCTGTGTTTTTTCCCTTGAGACGGCCAAATAATTTCTTCGGTAATTTCATTGCCCGATTCGAGTTGAACGACAGCCCGTTGCACAAGATTTTCCAACTCGCGCAGGTTGTTGGGAAAATCATAAGTTTGCAACCGTCGTAGGGCTTCCGGACTTAAGTGAGGCTTGGCAATGCGTTTGGTACGCGCAGCAATGCTGAGATAGTAATTTACCCAATCCCCAATATCGGCTTTGCGCGTCCGCAGGGGAGGAACGGGGATATTATGGGCGACGAGGTTATCGATTTTCGGGATGGCTTGCTCGGAAACCAAGATAATGCGCGCTTCGCAGGTTTTGGAACCAACGTCTGTTTCTTCATTGCGCGAGACGGGCTGGTAGGTTCCCGTTTCGAGTAAATGCGCGATCGCGGGCCGCAATTCTGGCGACAATTCTTGAATATTATTGAGAACGAGCGTTCCTTTCCCCAAAGTCTCTAGCAGTCCGGGTTTGCCGCCCGCCCGCCCGAACAAGTCCGCGCCGTTGGCTTGCAGCGTACCGGAATTGAGCTTAATAATAGCTTGACGGCGATCGCGCGAACCGTAATGAATCAAAGCGGCAATATTATCTTTCTCTAATCCGGGTTCGCCGAAGACTAAAACCGATTTTCTATCGCCGGAAGCTTCTTCAATTTGTTTGCGCAGGCGTGTTGCGTAGCGACTTTTTCCTACGATTCCGCGTCGAGCTTTAGTTACGAGGTAAGGACGCAAAATCGTTTGACGTTCTTGTTCGTTCGCTAGTTCTGAAGTCAGTTGGGCGACTTCTTCGGCTAAGTTTTGAGCGACCATTTGCCCGATACTGGGATATTGTCCGAGCAGGGTTTGGAAGTTTTGGGCGCTCAAAAACCACAGTCGGCATTCGTCCTGACAGATAACAGTATGTTGGGCGGGTTTCTGTAATAGAAGCGCCTGTAAGTTAAGAGCGCAACCGGGTAGCAAACTAACCGAGCGGGCAATTTCTGGGTTATTAGGCAGTTTATCGCTTTCTGCTTTACCGCTGGCTAAAATGTACAGTCCGTCGGCGGGTTCGCCTTCGCGTAAAATCGCTTGTTCGGGACTAAAGGTACGTTCTTCAAGCGATCGCGCGATCGCTTCGAGGACTTCTGGGGCAAGTATACTCAGAGCAGTGCGTTCTTGTAACCAAACAACCAAATCTTGAGGAGTCATCTATGAATTATGAATTATGAATTATGAGTGATGAATGGGGAATTGCGAATTACGAATTACGAATTGCGAATTACGAATTACGAATTACGAATTACGAATTACGAATTACGAATTACGAATTGCGAATTACGAATTACGAATTACAAAAACCCCTAACTTCTCAATGTCGCACCAAATTGCTCTTCGAGCGCTTGGCGGACTTTTTGGTGGGCGGGTTCGATTTCGGCTTCGGTGAGGTTGCGATCGCGCGATCGATAGGCCAAGCTAAACGCTAAGCTCCGTTCTCCTGCCGGAACGTTTTCCCCTTCGTAAACATCAAACAGTTCCACCGCATCCAATAACTCGCCGCCTGCTTTCTGCATCGTTGCTTCGAGTTGAGCCACAGCAATATTTTTCGCGGCGAAGAACGCTAAATCGCGTTTGACGGCCGGATAGGTGGAATACGTCTGGAAGCGCGGCGGGGTAATGTTACCGCCCCCCATCACCTCGAGCAGTACCGCCGCTGAGAGTTCAAAGGCATACACCGCTTCGGGAAAATCGCGATCGCGTCGCAGTTGAGGATGCAGTTGTCCGAAGAATCCCAAACGTTTCCCGCCAACAGAGAGTACCGCCGTGCGTCCGGGGTGACAGCGTGCGTCGCTGCTATCGGGTTGATAGTCCGCGACGACTCCCAACCTTTCCAATACGCTATCGAGTAAACCTTTGGCTTCGTACCACGTCATCGGCGAACCTTTACCGCCAGAAACCCATTGACCTTGGGGGTTGAGGTCGCCGCCAAAAATGCCCGCGATCGCGTCGTATTCGCTTGCTATGCCCTCCAAATTGCGGAAAACGCGACCCACCTCAAACGCATTGAGAGCGCCGTTTCCGCGCGCTAAATTGTACTCAAAAGCATCGAGCAGTCCCGGCAATAATTCCGTCCGCAAGGCTGAATATTCGCTCAATAATGGGTTTGCGATCGCGATTTCGGCAGCTTCCGGTTTCACTAAGGAATAATGCACCACCTCCGTCAAACCCACGGCGCGGAAGGCTTCGCGGATTTGTGCCATTGCTTTGCGCTGCGGGGGCAGAATTCCGGCTTCGGTTTTCGCGGGTAAGGTATCGGCAAAGCGATCGTAACCGTAAAGGCGCGCCACTTCTTCAATTAAATCGATCTCCCGCTCTAAATCGCGGTAGCGGTAGGGCGGTACTTTCACCGTCCAGAGCGTTTCTTCGCCCGCCTGCCGTTCCAATTCGCAGCCCAAAGCCGTCAGAATTTGTTCCACTTCTTCGGCTTGTAAATCGTCGAGTCCTTCCTCCCGGCGAACCTGTCCGAGGATGTGACGGACGCGGGAAAGGCGCAATGAGAGCGATCGCGTCCAATCTTCCCGATTCGGGCGCGCGTCGGCAATGGCGCGGGCGGTAGGATTTCCGCCTGCGAGTTCGACGAATAACGCGATCGCGCGGCGAGCGGCAAATTCTAACTCAGCTTGGTTCACGCCGCGTTCGTAACGGGTGGAAGATTCCGAGCGCAACCCGACTGCGCGCGAGGAACGGCGGATTGCAACCGGATCGAACAGCGCTGCTTCCAAAACAATATCCTGCGTTCCTTCGTCTACTTCGGTTTCTTCGCCCCCCATCACGCCTGCTAAAGCAACGGGTTTATCGTTGGCGACAATTACCAAGTTTTGTTCGACGAGTTCCCGCGTTTGCCCGTCTAGGGTTTTCAGGGTTTCGCCCGCACCGGCGAAGCGCGTGCCGAGGACGATATTCTCGCTGCCCGCCACCGCTTGTAACTTGGCGCGATCGAAGGCATGGAGCGGCTGTCCCCATTCCAGCAGAATATAGTTGGTAATATCGACCACATTATTAATCGGTCGAACTCCGGCGGCTTGTAAGCGCTGTTGCAGCCAAACCGGAGACGGGGCAATTTTTACGCCTTCCACTACTGTCCCAATATATGCCGGACAAGCTTGCGCGTCGGCAACTTCAATCTTTAGCGTCGGTTCGGCGGGAATGTCGAGTTCCACTGCTTCTGGCAATCGCAGCGCTACTCCCGTCAAGGCTGCCACTTCTCGCGCTACCCCCACCAAACTTAACGCATCTGCACGATTTGCCGTCGATGTCAAGTCTAAAATAATATCGTCGAGACCGAGGAGGGGGCGAACGTCTTGACCGGGGGTCAGATTTTCTTCTGCAAAGATATAAATGCCTTCCGATTCCTTCGCCAATCCTAACTCTGCTAGCGAACAGATCATCCCTTCCGATTTCACGCCGCGCAACTTGCTGGTTTTGATTTTTAGATCGACGGCGGGGAGATAGGTTTTTGGGGGTGCGACAGCGACAAAGATATCGGCTTTAACGTTTTTTGCGCCGCAAACGATCGTCGAAACCGCTTCTTTACCCAGATCGACTTGAGTGACGCTCAGTTTATCCGCATCGGGATGGCGCTGGCAATCTACAACTTTGCCCACCACTACGCCATCAGCCAACTGGCGGCGATCTTCAATATTTTCGACCTCAAATCCCGCGACTGTCAATGTTTCAGCTAGCTTTTCAGCGCTTAGCGTCACATCGACCAGTTCTCGCAGCCAGTTTAATGAAATTAGCATTTGCTCGTCCGCTTTAAAATCCTCTCAATCGCTAAAATATTCTACCGCTTTTGTTGGAAGTCCCAGCGAGAGGGAGGTGAGATTGAGTCGATAAGATTGAGGGCTGGCGAAAGTATTGATTAACTTGCGGATATTTCAGTATTTTTGCGCGATCGTCACTTTTTTGCCGTCTCTCGGGCATAATAGAAGCTAGGAACGCGGGAGCTTTGCCGCAAGCAAAGGATAATTTCTTTCCTCTTTCGAGAGGGAATAAAGATTTTTCGATTTTTGACCGAATTACGTTCGTCTTTTTGACTTTACCGCGCAGGAATCCCAGAGACAGTGAAAAAGTGAGATATCCTAGTAATGTGCATCATGGCGATATAGGTGTTCTAGGTCAACCCTCGATTTCTGCAAACTGGCACCTCCTTATCGGGAATTTAGCGTAGCAGTTGTGTTGAATAATCGAGATGCCTTAAAGATTCGCTTTCAACCCGGACCAAGCTAGACTGGTGACCTTGAATGAGCTACTGTCTGAATCCTTCTTGTCCTCATCCCAGAAATCCAGATAACATCGACGTTTGCGGCGCTTGTGGCTCCCCACTGTTGATGCGCGATCGCTATAAAGGCATGAGAGCGCTGGGACAGGGAGGCTTCGGCACGACATTTTTGGCCGTCGATACCGGACTTCCCGGTCAACCTCCCTGCGTGATCAAGCAGTTGCGCCCTTCGAGTAACGATCCTAATGTCTTCGAGATGGCGAAGGAATTATTCGAGCGCGAGGCAGAAACTTTGGGCAGAATTGGCAACCATCCCCAAGTGCCGCGACTGCTCGATTATTTTGAGTACAACAAAGATTTTTATCTCGTTCAAGAATTTGTTAGCGGTCATAATTTACAGCAAGAAGTCAAACGCAACGGTCCGATAAGCGAGGCGGGAGCGCGGCAATTTTTGCAAGAAATTTTGCCGATGTTGCAATATATTCACGGTCAGCGAGTGATTCACCGCGATATCAAACCGGCAAACTTAATTCGCCGCGACCAAGATAAAAAATTGGTTTTAATTGACTTTGGGGCTGTAAAAAATCAGGTCAGCGGTGGAACGGCGAGTAACGGTAACGATCAAACCGCCCTGACTTCGTTTGCGATTGGAACGCCCGGTTTTGCGCCGCCCGAACAGATGGCGCTGCGCCCGGTGTATGCTAGCGATATCTATGCGGTGGGCGTAACTTGTATTTATTTGCTGACTGCAAAATCGCCGAAGGATTTGGATTACAACCCGAAAACGGGGGAAATGGTCTGGCAGAAGTATGTCAGCGTCAGCGATAGCTTTGCGCGGGTGTTGACGAAGATGCTCGAGGTATCCGTGCGCCACCGCTACCAATCGGCAGAAGAGGTGCTGCGAGATTTGGATATGGAGCCGTACCTGCAAGATTTGGCGCGGGGTTTAGCGGCTCAACCGAACTCGCCGACAGGGATCGATCCGCTACCGTCTTCGGGCCGCGATCGCTCGATGGCTAAGAATACGGGAAGTTCGGCAACCCAGCGCCTAGCGATGGCAATTCGCGAAAAACGACGCGCCCGTCAAAATTTAATAGATAACAGCGGCATTCAAGGTTATACGTCGCCGCCCACTCGAGGGGGAGGAGCGTCTTCTCAAGGCAGCAAGGCATCAAGAAAGGCGAAATTAGATACCGACGCAGTGTTAAGCGGGTATCTCAAAGGACGACGCGATTTTGCTCAGCAAAACCTCAGCTTGCTCGATTTGCAGGAAGCAGATCTGTCCGGCGGGATTTTTCATCAGGCGAAGTTGCTCAAAACTAATCTCCAAGGCGCAAATTTAACGAATACGAATTTCGGGCGCGCTAATTTAACTCAGTCGAACTTGCGGGATGCGAAGTTGGGGCGAGCGTATTTGAGCTATGCCAATCTCGAAGGAGCCGATTTGCGCGGGGCAGATTTGAGCTATGCTTCGCTCAGCTATGCGAATTTGAAAGGGGCTAATCTCTGCGGCGCGAACTTGAGCAATGCGAAGGTGACGGAAGAGCAACTCGCGCTGGCGAAGACGAACTGGGCGACAGTGCTACCGAGCGGGAAGCGAGGGTTTTGGTAAGTTAATTTGGATAATTAAATGCTACGTTTCCGGTGGAGCGATCGCGCCGTTCGCAGTCCTACGGGTGCTATAGCAGCCAGCAGCAGCCCCCACGCCATTCCTGGTTCGGGAACGTCAACCGGCGGAGTGAAGGCAATCCCAATCGGGCGTTGAAGGCGATCGCTATTGGCGACGAATAATGCCCCAGAATAACCCGAAAGCGGCAGGGGCAAGCCGGTAGAATCGTAGCGCAAAATCGAACCGATATTGTTTTGAGTGAAGTCGAAACCGACGGTAAAGAGATTTCCGTCCGATCCGAAGGCTAAGGAGCCGATAAAATTATTGCTGGGTTGGGTTCCGGTGTAATTGGTCGAGATCGCGCCCTCTAAAATACCTGTCAGCAAGTCGTAGCGTCGAATACCGTTGGCATAATCGCTGACGTACAAATCGCCATCTTGTGGATTAATGGCTAACCCCAAGAAGCTGACAAAGCCAAAACTATCGGGCGAAGGCTCGGGTTGGCGGGCGAAAACCTGCCCTTCTCCAGTTGCGAGATTGTAGCGCAACACCTGACTTTCAAACCGGTAATTCGGAACGCCATTTTCGGCAACGCTGCCCTGCGTCGTCGCATACAAAAAGCCATCGGAACCGAATAGGAGTCCGTTAGGCCCGTTGAGTCCGTCGGCGGTTCCGGTTCCGCGCGCGAACACATCGACAAATTCTCCGGTTTTGCTGTCGTAGCGCAGGATTTCATCGGAGAGAAAGCTGCTGACGTAGAGATTGCCATCCGGCCCAAAAGCCATACCGTAGGGACGGTATAGCCCGTTACCCGAGGCGAAGCGATCGATGAAAGCGCCGGTTTGACCGTTGAAACGCAAGATTGCCGAATTTTCTAGGGTTGTGCCGCTACTGACGTAGACATTTCCGTCTGGGCCGTAAACGATGGTATCGGGGTCAATTAGGCCGCGATCGGCGGTAATAAATTCGCCGAGGAAGTTTCCGGTTACTTCGTCGAAACTGACAATATTATTACCACGGGTATTGCTGACTAAGATCGCTGCTTCGGCACTGGGGAGGCTGGAATTGACGCTCGCGATCGCAGCAACTCCGAAAATACCCGACAAAAAATGATTTTTTTTCATTGTTACAGAGAAAATACCGAGAAACCTCAGTAATATCCTATAACTTTTTCAGTTGAGATCCAGGACTTTGATGCGATAAGATTGGCTCTTCACCAAATCTTTAAGGTTCATGCACGCTCTTTCCTTACCGACTTGGATCATTCACGTTTCTAGTGTCATTGAATGGGTAGCAGCAATGGGGTTAATTTGGCAATACGGAACGCTGAGGAGCGATCGCGCGTGGTATGGATTGTCCTTTGCGATGTTACCCGCCCTAGTTAGCGCCCTCTGTGCTTGTACTTGGCACTTTTTTGAGAATGCCGACGCTTTGCGCTGGTTAGTGACGCTGCAAGCGGCGATGACGGTGTTGGGAAATTGCACGCTTTGCTTAGCCGCTTGGTGGATTTGGCGTTCTTCGACGGTAAAGGAGCAAATTCGTGAATAAAGAGACTTTATTTGCCCTCTCGCTGTTTCCCTACTTAGGGTTTTTGGGGTTCATGACGCGCTCTAAGGGAGTTCCCCGCCTCGCGTTAATCGGTTTTTACGTGCTGCTCGTTTTTGTCGCCGTCACCATTCCCGCCGGGATTTATGCCAAAATCCACTACGGTAAAGATTTGGCGAATGTCGATTGGTTGCACGGAAGTGCGGAATTCTTTCTAACTTTTTCCAATATTTTGGTCGTCCTCGGATTTCGGCAGGCAATCTTACGGGAACAGAAGCGGGAGGGGGGAGCCAAGAATTCGTGATTTGTAATTCGTAATTCGTAATTCGTAATTCGTAGCTCTATCGTAGCGATTGTCTTAAATGTCAAGTCAGTAATGAGAATTTAGCTGAATTTTCTGGGCGGCGATTGAGGCCGCGACAATTGCTTCATCCCGCTCGCGAACAC